>CAIVLE010000114.1 GCA_903906635.1 uncultured Burkholderiales bacterium
AAGCTTGTGATGCTAGGCGTGCCCGACGACACCCAGAGCAAGCCAAGTTGCACCAAAACCAACAAGCCAATAGCAACTAAAAATACCGCGCGCAAATAGCCGCGACGCTCCATGGGAAACACGCCACCCATCACCACAAATGAGGCCAATACCGCTGGCAAATAAATGTGCCAGTGGTCATCTTTGACCAAACCAGCCTGCACCAACAAGGCAGGAATCACCACCCACATGGCCAGCTGCACCGCATTCAACACAAACACACCGATGTTCAAGCGAAGCAAGGCCGGGTTTGACAACACGAGGCGCAGCCCCCCTCGCCCGGCATCTTTGGCCACGGCAGGCTCAGGGGGCACCGCCCACACCACAATCCCCATGCCCAACACCGCCAGCACAGCCGTGAAGAAAAACAAACCCGACAAACCAATGTGGCTGGCCAGGACGGGGGCGACTACCAACGACAAGGCAAACATCAGCCCAATGCCTGCGCTGACCAAGGCCAAGGCTTTGGTACGCACCACGTCACGGGTTTGATCGGCCAACAAAGCCGTGACGGCGGCAGACACAGCGCCGGCACCTTGCAGCGCGCGCCCCACCAAAAGCCCCATCAGAGAGTCTGCAAAACCAGCCAGCAAACTGCCCAAGGCAAACACGATCAGACCAAACAGAATCACGCGCTTGCGGCCCAAACGATCCGACGCCATGCCAAAAGGAATTTGCAACAGACCTTGCGTCAAACCATAAATGCCCATGGCCAAACCAACCAGCGCGGGGTCGTCCCCGCCAGGGTACTTGCGCGCGGCCAGCGCAAACACAGGCATCACTAAGAACAAACCGAGGAGCCGTAGCGAAAAAATAGATGCCAGCGTGAAACTGGAACGCAGCTCCATCGGAGTCATGGTGGGGCTGTCTTGCAGCGTGGGGGCGGGGGTCTGATGGATCGTCACAGCCAGACATTGTCCCGCATTCCTAGCAGAGTGGGTCTGTGGCCACTATCATGGCGGGTTGCCCTTAATTTGATTGCCCCGTGAACAAACCCACCGATGACGGCGCCTACCTAGGCCAGGCCATGCACCACCCCTCTGCCATGCGAAACATCAGCATTCGCGGGGCGCGCACGCACAACCTGAAAAACATCGACCTCGATATTCCGCGTAACCAGCTGGTGGTGATCACGGGTTTGTCGGGCTCGGGTAAGTCCAGCCTCGCGTTTGACACGCTGTATGCCGAAGGCCAGCGCCGTTATGTAGAAAGCCTCTCGGCCTACGCCCGCCAGTTTTTGGGCCGCTTGGACAAGCCCGATGTGGACCTGATTGAGGGCCTGTCGCCCGCCATCAGCATCGAGCAAAAAGCCACCAGCCACAACCCGCGCTCCACCGTGGGCACGGTGACCGAAATTCACGACTACCTGCGCTTGCTGTTTGCCCGCGCAGGCACGCCGTATTGCCCCGACCACAACTTGCCGCTGCAAGCGCAAAGCGTGTCGCAAATGGTGGACGCGGTGATGGCCCTGCCCGAAGACACCAAGCTCATGCTGCTCGCGCCCATCGCACGCGACCGCAAGGGCGAATACAGCGAGGTGTTCACGCAGCTGCAAGCGCAGGGCTATGTGCGCTTTCGCATCGAGGGCAAGGTGTACGAATACGAGGAACTGCCCGAGCTGAAGAAAACCGAGAAGCACGACATCGACGTGGTGGTGGACCGCATCAAGGTACGCCACGAAGCGCCAGCAGCACCAGCCCCCGTGGCAACGCCCAGCATTGGCGACGTGGCCGTAGCCGCACCACCGCCCGGCCTGCGCCAACGTTTGGCCGAGAGCTTTGAAGCCGCCTTGCGTTTGGCCGAAGGCCGTGCCATCGCACTGGAGATGGACACGGGCGTAGAGCACGCGTTCAACGCCAAGTTTTCTTGCCCACAGTGCACGTACTCCATCAGCGAGTTGGAACCCCGTTTGTTCTCGTTCAACTCACCCGTGGGCGCTTGCCCCTCGTGCGATGGGTTGGGCCACCAAGACTATTTCGACCCCAGTCGGGTGGTGGCGTTCCCCTCGCTCAGCTTGGGCAGCGGAGCCATCAAAGGCTGGGACCGCCGCAACGCGCATTACTTCACC
>CAIVLE010000115.1 GCA_903906635.1 uncultured Burkholderiales bacterium
CCCATTGTTTTCACCACTTTGGTGAACATGGAAGTACTCAACGTCATCACGGAGGGCTGCAAAGGCATGCTGCTTGACATGTTTGGAACCTTCGTCAACCCTCTTGAGAAAGAACTCGGCATGTCAACCCCCGGCCCTGGCGAAGAGCTTGTGACGTGCACAGCGATTTTGTGTCCGTGCCACATGGCACGCAGTTGCTCCAAGGATTCGGTGATCTCAGCAGGGGCTTGGCTCAGTTGGGGGAAGGCCCTCAAAAAACCTACTCGATAGGCATACAAGCCCACATGACGCAGAGGGTGGGGTTGAGGCAATTGGTTGATCCCATTCGCAAATCCATCACGCCACCAAGGAATTGGCGCTCTGCTGAAGTAAAGCGCTGTACTTTGAGCATCCAACACGACTTTCACCACATTGGGGTTTTGAAACTCCTCGACAGTGTCTAAGGGGTGGGCCAATGTGCTCATGCTGCAATCCGCACGTTGCCAAAGCAGGTGGGCTGCTGCGTCAATCGCATCAGGATCGATCATGGGCTCATCGCCTTGGACATTGACCACAATCGAGGCATCCTCCAGCCCCAACAAACCGCAAGCCTCTGCCAAGCGGTCGCTGCCTGAGGGATGGTCACCGCGGGTCAAAATGGCTTCGATACCATGGACTTGGCAGGCGTTGACGACACGCTCGTCATCTGCCGCCACCACGACCCGGGTTGCTGCTGAGAGTCGCGCTCGTTGCGCAACTCGAACCACCATCGGAATTCCTGAAATATCAGCCAACGGCTTGTCGGGAAGCCGCGAAGAGGCCATTCGGGCAGGAATCAGCACAGAAAATGACATCAGGATTCCAGCTCTTGATCGGTCAATACGCGGGCTTCATGCTCCAACAACACAGGTATTCCATCGCGAATCGGATAAGCCAGTCGTGCACTTCGAGAAACCAGCTCTTGGCGCTCTCGGTCGAAGTCAAGTGGGCCTTTGGTGACCGGGCACACCAACAATTCAAGTAATTTTGAGTCCATGGTGTGATGATAGCCGCCTGTCTAGACAGGCATCCAGGGCTAAAAGCAGCTCGTTTGGCAGGGTGGTCTTTAACGGAATCGCCCAGACCTCTGGATGATCTATCCACAGTTTCACGGCATCTTTTTCAGTACACAACAGCTCACCCTGGGCGTAGTCGATTGAAATGCCCTGGAGGTCTGCATGGTCGGGCAGCGCCTGAGCATGGGTCAAGGTCAAGCCGAATTCCTCCAGCATGCTGAAAAAAACTTGTGGTTTGGCGATGCCCGCTAAAGCTTGGACTGGCTTTGCAAATCCACTGGGAAAAGGACGTCTTGTGCCATCGGCACGGATGGCAAAGTCCGTCAATTGCCTGTGAACCTGGAATCGACCTGATGTCGGCGCTTCGCCATGACTCAATTCAAATCTGTCAACGCCTAAGTTTTCAGCGCGCGGCCAAGGCTCACGCAGGGGGCCTGCTGGCAACATCCACCCATTGCCAATGCCTCGTTCATCAAAAACACAAAGTTCAATGTCGCGCGCGAGTGGCAAGTGCTGTAGTCCATCGTCACACACCAGCACCTGGGTCTTTGGATGGTGCTCAAGTAATGACTGACCAGCTTCGACGCGATTCGCGCCAACCCACACCGGGACGCTGCAAGAGCGAGCAATCAGCAAGGGCTCGTCACCCACATCTGTCGCACGGCTGTTGGGCTGCACTTCGCGCACATCGCGCGAGGCGCGACCATAACCGCGAGACAAGACCCCAACGCAAAGCCCGCGTTGTTGCAAGTGTTTAACTAGGGCGATGACCACAGGCGTTTTTCCAACCCCGCCCACCAACACATTGCCGACCACCACCACAGGCACTCTCAGATGCCGAGGTCTTAAAACGCCCAGACGATAAAGCCAGAGCCGGCATGCCACCAACCATTCAAAGCAAAGACTGATGGGCCTCAAGCCCCACGCCAGTGGTCCGCGGGTAAGCCAAGCCTGGGTCAAACTGTGACGCAGACGACTCATGCCAGTCCTCTAGCCATGTTCAGTCAGCGTCACTGCCCAAGCTGGGCAGCAAACGTCAACTGACTCAAGCCGTTTCGGCGAGCTGCCTCCATGGCCAACATCACCGATTGATGATGGGCTTGGGCATCTGCGCTGATCACGATCATGGGTTTATCTAAATTTTGAGCGGCTTGAGCCAACGCTTGGCTCAAGCTTTGTACATCCCGCCCAGGCACAGCCATAGCGTTGACGCTGTAGCTTCCATCGCTGTGAATCGCCACCACAATGTCATTGGGACGATCTTTTGCGGGGGTATCGCCTGCAACTGGCAAATTCAGTTGCATTTCCGTGAACTTGCTGTAGGTGGTCGATAGCATCAAAAATATCAACACCACCAACAACACATCAATGAACGGGATCAAATTGATCTCGGGTTCGGGTGAGGTTGATCGATGAAATTTCATGCACGCCACCTCGCCATCAATGCAACTTGCCGCGCAGAACCAACAAATGCCTCGCAAAGCGCTCGGCATCCAACTCCAAGGTCAAGACGTAAGCGTCAACACGCCCGCGCAAATAGCGCCAAAACATCAAACTTGGAATGGCAACCATCAAACCAAACGCTGTGTTGTACAAAGCCATGGAGATGCCTTGTGCAAGCTGCGCTGGATTGCCAGCGCCAGGCGTTTGTGATCCGAAAATATCAATCATTCCAATGACAGTTCCCAACAATCCCAATAAGGGTGCTGCCGAGGCGATGGTCGCTAACGCGGAGAGGTACTTCTCCAAAGAGTGGGCGGCTTGACGACCCGCCACTTCCATGCTGTAGCGCAAATCCACATCGTTGATGTTGGGGCTCGATTGCAAGGCGTGCAAGCCACCCGCCAAAACCTGCCCCAAGGATGAGTGCTTTTCAAGTTGCGAAATGACGTCTGGTTGAGGAATGCTGTGAAGCGAGGCTTGAATGGCTTGCTCCAGCAAGTTCGGGGGGGCCACCAAATGTTCACGCAAGCTCAAAATTCGTTCGATGATCAGCGCGAATGCCACCACAGAGCAAGCCAATAAAGGCCAAATCGGCCAGCCAGCCGCTTGTATGATCGAAAGCAATGCACAACTCCGTTGAAATCACAAGGTTGATTATGGACCAACGATTCATCCACAAGTTCTGTGGATAACTTTGTGGGAAA
>CAIVLE010000116.1 GCA_903906635.1 uncultured Burkholderiales bacterium
GCAGTGTGACGACGGCATTGAGCAGCGCGACACCCTCTACGCATGGCACCACGCCGCCCAGCTCTTACACATGCGCGCCGCGCACGACAGTGCCACCCCTGAGCAGCTCGAGCGTGAGATTTACCAAGAGCGCTACTTGATTCGCCGCCCGCTCTTGCAAGCCTTGCAAACCCAGGCACCGGGGGCGGTGCTGCTCATTGACGAAGTCGACCGCGCCGACGAGCCCTTTGAAGCGTTTTTGCTGGAGTATTTGGGCGAGTACCAAATCAGCATTCCCGAGTTGGGCACCGTCTGTGCACAGGTGCCGCCCATCACCTTGCTGACCAGCAACCGCACGCGTGAGCTCAATGACGCGGTCAAGCGTCGCTGCCTGTACCACTGGATGGACTACCCAGCGCGTGAGCGCGAGTTGGCGATTTTGCGGGCCCAGGTGCCGCAAGCCAGCGCGCAACTCACCCAGCAGGTGAGCGACTTTGTTGCCCAGCTGCGCAGCCAGGCCCTGGCCTCACACTTTGCGCGCTTGCCCGGCATCGCCGAGAGCGTGGAGTGGGCCAAAGCCTTGGTGGCGTTGCACACCACTGCGCTAGACGCCACGCGGGTGCAAGACACCGCTGGCTTGTTGTTCAAGCAGCGCGAAGACGTGGTGGCTCTCAACGACTTGTTGGCGCAACTGCTCAGCCCCACGGCGCACGGCTGATCAAATCCCCCACCCGCATGTTGGCGCTCGAGAACCTGGCTGCGTTTGCACGGACTTTGCAGCGCGCGGGTGTGCCCATCGACAGCGCCCGAGTGGCCTTGGCTGCCCAAGCCGCGGTGCAGGTGGGCGTGGCCCGCAAGGACGATGTCCGCTTTGCACTCGAAGCAGTGCTCGTGTCTCGCCCCCAAGACCGTGCGGTGTTTGAAGCGGTGTTTGACGCTTTTTTTCGTGCGCCAAGTGAGGCGTCAGCCCTCTCGCTGGCAGCGGATGTATCGCCCTCAGACGCTGACCCAGCCGAGCTTTCTGCGGCCCAGCGACGTGCGCAAGAGGCCTTGGCGACCCCCGCGGTGTCGCAGCCCTTGGGCCCTACATCCGATGCGCCAGACGAAGACCCCTTGGCGCTGCGCGCCAGTGCATATGCACGTTTGCGCCAAGCCGATTTCAAAAGCTTGAGCGCCCAAGACGCTCGCCACATGCAGCGCTTGCTGCGCGACGTACGCCTGGAGCTGCCGCAGGTGCGGGGCCGGCGAATGGCTGCCAGCGGGCAGGGCACACGGCTTGATTGGGCCCGTGCCATGCAATGGGCGGCACGCCACGACGGTGAGTTGGTGAGCCTGCCGCAATTGCAACGCCGCAAACAAGCCTTGCCCTTGCTCATCTTGGTGGACGTATCGGGTTCGATGGCGCTGTATGCGCGTTGGTTGCTGGCGTTCTTACACCAGGCCACTCGCAAGGTGCCGCGTGCGGTGTTTGCCTTTGGCACCCAGTTGAGCGACTTGAACGCAGCGTTTCGCCAGCCCGACACAGACACCATGCTCGAGAGCGTCAATCGTACGGTGCGCGACTATGGTTCGGGCACCCGCCTCGGTGAGGCCGTTCATGCCCTGTTGACACAGCACGCACGCCAGCTGGTGGGACGGCGCACGGTGGTGCTTCTCATCAGCGATGGCTTGGATACCGGTGAGCCTGAGGCGTTGGAGGTGAGCATGCGAGAACTCAGGCGTCGCACGCGACGCGTCTTGTGGTTGAATCCTCTGCTGCGCTTTGCGGGCTACACGCCCTCAGCGCGTGGACCTGAGGTGTTGAGCCGTTGTGTCGATGGCATGTTGCCCATTCACAACCTCAGCAGCCTCGAAGACCTGGCGCACGCTGTGGCCCAGGTCGTGCAACACTGAACCGTGAACGGAGAATGAAATGGACATGCAAGGAAGCCGCACCCTGGCGGTGACGCAACAACAAGCCTGGGACGCGCTCAACAACCCCGAGGTGCTCAAGCGCTGCATTCCTGGGTGTGACAAGTTTGAAGCCTCGGGTGAGAACCGCTACACCGTGGGCGTGGCGATCAAGATTGGGCCTGTGTCGGCCAAGTTTTCGGGTTCGGTCCAACTCAACGACATCGTACCCCCGCACAGCTACGCTTTGCAGTTTGATGCCCAAGGAGGTGTCGCCGGTTTTGGCAAAGGCGATTGCAAGGTGGAACTCAAGCCCTTGGAGGCAGGCTGCGAACTGCACTACACCGTGCATTCGCGCATCGGGGGCAAGCTCGCGCAAATGGGCCAACGCTTGATTGACGGCGCAGCCAAGTCGCTGACTGAAGACTTTTTCAGCCGCTTTGAACAGGTGTTGAAAGACGACGCAGCCTCTGACAGCGCCCAAGGCCCGACATCCGATGAGGCCCAAGCCCAGGCTGCACAGGCCTCGCCTGCAGCCTCCACCTCGTTGCCCGCCTGGGTCTGGGTGGCTGGTGCTTTGCTGCTGGCTGCGGCGGTTTACGTGCTGCGTTGAAGCAGCTTGGCGGCGTTGCCCCCGGCGACAGCGGCCAAACTCTCCCCGTGTAGCCCGGCTTCTTGCAGCCAGCCCAGCGGGTCAGCTTCTCCCACGGGGTAATCGCTGCCCATGACCAGGCGGTCCACCCCCACGCGGTCAATCAGCACTTGCAGGACCTGGGGGTCGTACACACAGGTGTCGTAGTAAAAGCGTCGTAAAAACGCGCTGGGGCTTTGCCCGTCCATGTGACGCACGGTATCTGGGCGGTTGGCCGTGTTGCGGTCTAAGCGGCCCATGTAGTGGGCAAAGTACCCCCCGCCGTGGGCCATCACCACCCGGAGTTGGGGGTGGCGGGTCATCACCCCTTCGTAAATCAGCGAGGCCATGCATTTGGTCTCTTCGATCGATTGGCCCAGCGAGTTCCACAACGCATAGCGCTGGAACCACGGGTCGCTCACACCTTCCGGGTGAATCCACGCGGTCAGCTGGTGCGCGTCAAGCAAGGCCCAAAACGGGTGGTACAACGGGTCGCCCATGTACACGCCTTGGTAGCTCGACGACATGTTCACCACCTGCAAGCCCAACTGGCTGCTGGCGCGCTCTAGCTCTTGCATGGCCAACTGCGGGTCTTGCAAGGGCAACACCATGCTGCCAATGAAGCGCTCGGGGTATAACCCCACCCAGCGCGCAGCTTGGTCGTTGCAGCGCTGGCACAGCCTCAAGTCGGTGGCTGCATCTGCCCATGTCGTGCCCTGCAACACGGTGCTCGCGCTGATCACCGAGCGGTCGATGCCGCGTGCATCCATGTCTTGCAAGATCGCCTGCGGGTCAAACATCTTGCCCATCAAGGCCTGTGCCCCAGGACGCGGCGCTTTGGCCGGCGTGGCACCAAAGCCGGTGAACACGGTGCGGTTGGTCGAGGCTTCAAACACCTCGTGTTCCAGCATGTGCACATGAAAGTCAATGACCAGAGGCGGGCGTGCGGAATGGGGCATGAGGGGCAAAGTAGTCAAGGGTGAACTCAAACGTTGGAGCAGGGATTTTGAATCAAGGTGCTGCATGCATGGCGATTTTTTCTGTTGCATGTGACAAATTGTGCTGAGGACTTCGTTGACAATTGCCTCAAAACCAACGGGTCTGGAGAAAGAGACACCCCCATGCGATCACGCCTTGTTGCTGCCTGTCTGGCGCTCACCTCATGGGCCTTGCTCCATGGGGCAGGCCTGGCCCAGGACTTTCCCAGCAAACCCATCCGTATTTATGTGGGGCAGGGCGCCGGTGGGGGCATGGACACCCTGGCGCGTTTGGTGGGACAACGTCTGACTGTCAATTTGGGCCAGCCGGTGTTGGTAGAAAACAAGGTCGGTGCCGGGGGCATCATTGCCAGCGACTTTGTGGCCAAAGCCCCCCCCGATGGCTATAGCTTGCTGATGGGGCCGATTGGCAACATGGTGTTCACCCCGGTCATGACACCCAAGCTGCGTTACTCACCCACCAAAGACTTCACGCCCGTCTCGCTGGTGGCCACTTTTCCCTTGGTGCTGGTGGTCAGCGCCAAACAAAATATCCAGACCGTGCCTGAATTGGTGGCCTTCATGAAAGCCCATCCAACCAAGTCCAACTACGGCGGTTCAGGCCCAGCTTTTCAGTTTGCATGCGAATTGTTTCGTCTTAAAACGGGCACGCCGGGCGAGTTCATTCAGTACAAGAGCATGAGCGAGACCATCACCGGCTTGATCTCGGGTGACTTGCTGATGTCCATGGTCGACACCGCGCCCGCTATCCCCGCCATTGGCGCGGGGCAGTTGCGTGCCCTGGCCGTGACCTCGCCCACCCGTTTGGCCGCGCTGCCCCAAGTGCCCACCATGGCCGAGTTGGGGTTGCCCGACGTGGGCTTTCGCTTTTGGACGGGGCTGTTTGCGCCAGCCGGCACGCCCGAGGCTGTGGTGAAAAAGCTCGAAACCGAGATCAACCGCATCTTGAAACTTCCTGAGGTGGCCAGCCAAATGGCGACCCTGCAGGTCACGCCCAGCGCCAGCACCTCAGCCGAACTGGGTAAATTGGTGGTGCAAGACCTGGCCCGATGGGGTGCTGTCGCTGAGGTAGCGAAAATCAAAGCCCCAGAATAAAAAAACCGAGAACTTCACATGCCCCCTGTTTCTGCGTGCCAAGGCACATGCTGCGGTGTTGATGTGCATGCACACGTCATCCCCGCCGAGTTCCCCCGCTATTTGGGCGACGTGGTGCCCAAGGGCTGGCCATCTATGGCGCTGGGTGAGAGCTGCCACCGCCACG
Organism: uncultured Burkholderiales bacterium; assembly: GCA_903906635.1. Taxonomy (GTDB): domain Bacteria; phylum Pseudomonadota; class Gammaproteobacteria; order Burkholderiales; family Burkholderiaceae_C; genus Limnohabitans. Next base: position 4,760 of record CAIVLE010000116.1, read on the forward strand.
TCATGATCGATGGCAAGAACTACCGCACCGTGTCTGACAAATGCTGGACCACCTCCAAGCGCTTGGCCGATTTCAACGAGATGGGGCTGGCCCAACAAGCGATCTCCCCCATGCCCGAGTTGCTGTCTTACTGGCTGGAGCCTGTGGCCGCGCAGCAGCTGATTCGCTACTTGAATGAACACATCGCCCTCATGGTCGCCGAGTCGTCGGGGCAGTTGCTGGGCTTGGGCGCGGTGCCCTTGCAGCACATGGACATGGCGCTTAAAGAGTTGCACCACATCAAGCACACGCTGGGTCTGTCGGGGGTGGAGATTGGCAGCAACATCAACGGGGTGGTGGTGGGGGACCCGCAATTCGATGCGTTTTTTGAGGCCTGTGAGGCGCTGGACTTGGCGGTGTTTGTGCATGCGGTGCGTCCCACCGGCATGGACCGCTTGGTGGGCCCTGCGCCTTTGCAACAAATATTGGCCTACCCGTCTGATGTGGGCCTGGCGGCTGCCTCCGTGCTCACCAGCCAGCTCATGGTGCGTCGCCCCAAGTTACGCATCGCCTTTAGCCACGGCGGGGGCACCTTGCCCATGCTGTTGCCGCGTTTGGAGCAGTCGATGTCGGTGTTTGCGGCTGTGCGCGACGCGGTGGGGGTCTCGCCCAGCCAGCAGGTCAAATCCTTGTACTTCGATACCTTGGTGTTTGACGCCCCCACGCTGCGACACTTGGTGCATACCTACGGCGCGAGCCAATTGATGATCGGCACCGACTATCCCTTTAATTTTCACGACCGCACACCAGTGCAACGCATTCTCGATGCGGGCTTAGACGACGCGGTGGTGCAACAACTGGTAGCTGGCAACGCCCAGCGTTTTCTGTCTTTGACTTCACACTGAAAGCATCTTTCTCATGTCCCATGCTTCTTCGCGTATCAGCGCCTTGCGCAGCGCAGCCCTGAATGTGCCCGATCTGCAATTGGCAGAAGATTTTTTCACCCGCACTTGGCACCTGACGGTGGCAGACCGGGCGCCCGGCGTGGTGTACTTGCGCGGCACAGGCCAAGATCACCATCTGCTGGCGCTGCACCAAGGTGGCGAACAGGCGCAGATCAAGCACATCAGCTTGCGTGCCCGCAGCGAGCGTGCGCTGCACGAAGCCGCCACCTTGGCGATGCAGCATGGGGGCCGCGTGGTCAAACCCGTCGCACCCAGCCAAGAGCCCGCTGGTGGCATCTCACTGACGCTGGCCGACCCCCACGGACGCATTTTTGAATTGGTCTTTGGTGACGTCTTGCGCACCACGCTGAGCGAAGTAGCCGACCGCCCCATCCGCTTGGCCCATGTGGTGCTCAACACCCATGATGTGCCAGCCAGCCAAGATTTCTTAGCCCAGGTGCTGGACTTTTCTTTGTCAGACCGCACCAAGATCATGGCCTTCATGCGTTGCAACAGCGACCACCACAGCATCGCGCTGGGGGACACCGACAACGACGCCTTGAACCACATTGCCTTCTTGATGCCCGATTTGGAGTCGGTCATGCGCGGCGGTGGCCGCATGCGCGATGCGGGCTATGGCATCGAATGGGGTCCAGGTCGCCATGGACCAGGCAACAATGCCTTCAATTATTTTGTGGGACCTTTTGATTTGGTGATCGAGTACACCGCCGATGTGCAGCAAATTGACGACAGCTACAAAGTGGGGCAGCCCTCAGATTGGAAATGGCCTGAAGGCCGTGTGGACCATTGGGGCATCTCCCAGCCCCCCAGCGCCAAGCTCAAACAAGCCCAGCGTGCCGGGTTGTTCGAAAGCGTTTGAAGATGGGTGCCGAGATGTTTGATGTGGCGATTGTGGGTTTGGGTCCCACGGGTGAGGTAGCGGCTGGGTTGTTGGGCGGTCATGGTCTCAAGGTGTGGGTGGGCGATCGTTTGCCCGATGTGTACGACAAGCCTCGCGCCATTGCCTTGGACCACGAAATCATGCGGGTCTTTCAAGAGTTGAATTTGGTCGACGCCATCGAGCCCTTCACGGAGCCTTTCACCAACTCTGAGTTCTTTGGGGTTGACGGCCAATTGATCAAGTGCATGTCCACTGTGGCCGAGCCCTACCCGTTGGCCTACACGCCCTCGCTGGTGTTCAGTCAGCCGCCGGTGGAGGAGGCCATGCGCGCCCATGTGCGCAGCCTGCCCAATGTCACCGTCTCGCTGGGACAAACCGTCACCGCCGTCACGCAAGACAGCGCAGCGGCCACGCTGACGATGGTGAACGAGCAAGGCCTCAGCAGCCAGGTGCAAGCGCGTTACGTGATTGGCTGTGACGGGGCTTCAAGCTTCGTGCGCGGCCAAATGGGCTTGACACTGCAAGACCTGGGTTTTGACGAGCCCTGGCTGGTGGTGGACGTGCTGGTCAACGAACAGGGCTTGAAAAAGCTCCCCAAAACCAGCGTGCAGTACTGCGAGCCTGAACGCCCCTGCACCCTGGTGATTGGGCCAAAGAACCACCGCCGGTGGGAGATTTCGATCAACCCTGGCGAGGACCCGCAACACCTGGCCACACCTGAAGGCACCTGGCCTTTGTTGGCGCGTTGGCTCACGCCCGATGACGCCACGCTGTGGCGCCAAGCGAGTTACCGCTTCCATGCTTTGGTCGCCCAAGACTGGCGGCAAGGCCGCGTGTTCTTGGCCGGAGACGCAGCGCACCAACAGCCGCCTTTTTTGGGGCAAGGCATGTGCCAAGGCGTTCGCGATGCCGCCAACTTGAGCTGGAAGCTGGCCGCGGTCTTGGCCGGGCGCGCGCAAGACAGCTTGCTCGACACCTACGCACAAGAACGCAAAGCCCATGTGAGCGAGTTGACCCGACGCATCAAAGGCATTGGCCAATTGGTGGGCGAGCGTGATGTGGCCAAAGCCCGTGAGCGAGATGCCCATTTGTTGGCCGAGTGTGGGGGCGTGGTCCTGCCCATGCCGCGTCAAAACGTGCAACCCGCACTGTCCGAGGGCTGCTTGGTTCCAGGCTCTGCGGCGGCAGGCACCTTGTTTCCCCAAGCCTGGTGGCAACATGGCGCGCACAAGCAGCGCATGGACACGGTTCTGGGCACGGGCTGGCGCGTGTTCTTGGCTGCCGGGGCCGATGCGGGTTGTGAGGGCGCATTGGCCAGCGTGCCAGCGTCGCTCAAACTCAAGGTCATTCGCTTGGGCACCCCTGAGGCACCCGAGTGCGATGGTGTGCTTGCCCAATGGTTTACCACCCACGGCTGCCAAGCCGCTTGGGTGCGTCCGGACCATTATGTGTTTGCCACCGCCCACAGCGCTGCAGAACTCAGCCCACAGATGCAGATCTTGCGTACTTTCTTTTCGTAAAAAAACCGGAGACCCCCATGACACGTCGTTACTTTTTGCACACCGCACTGGCCACCGCTGCCGGCTTGAGCACCACCACGCTGTGGGCGCAAAGCGCGGGATGGCCCGATAAACCCATCAAGGTGGTGTTGTCGCAGCCGCCTGGCTCGGGCCCTGACAACGTGGCACGTTTGTTGGGCGAGCGCATTGCCAAGACCTTGGGTCAGCCGTGGGTGATCGACAACAAACCCGGTGGTCAAAACATCATCGGTGCACAAGCCGCTGCGCGTTCTCCCGCGGATGGTTACACCTTGTATTTCGCCACCACCGCGGCCTTGGTGACGAACAAGCATTTGTTCAAAACCATGCCCTATGACCCGCAAAAAGACTTTGTGCCGGTGGCCTTTGTGGCCAAGAGCCCATTTGCGGTTTTGGTGAAAGCCGAGTCGCCCATCGTGTCTATCCAAGACCTGATCGCACGAGCCAAGGCCACACCTGGCAAGCTGTCTGTGGCCAACGAAGGCCCTCGTACTTTTGGCGGCATCATCGCGCGCTTGATCAATTCACGCACCAAGATGGAAGCCAACTTGGTCTCTTACGCCTCGGTGGGGGTGGCGGTGCAAGACGTGTTGGGAGGGCATGCCGAAGCCTTGGTGGCCGACTTGGCCTCAACCGCCGCATTGGTGCGCCAAGGTCGTTTGCGTTTGTTGGCCGTCACGGCCGCCAAACGCGTGGTCGGTTGGGAGCAGGTGCCTGCGTTGTCTGAGTTGTTGCCCAACTTTGAAATGGTGGGCTGGTTTGCTTTGATGGCGCCCACGGGCACACCTGCTGCGGCGATTCAAAAACTCAACGTCGAAGTCAACAAGTTGCTGCTGGAGCCAGAGTTTGCCCAACGCATGCTCACCATGGGGCCCATTGCCGACTCTTTGGGCGGGCCCGAAAAGGCCGAAGCCTTCTTGAACCGCGAGCACGAGCGCTGGGCTGAAGTGGCCAAAGAAATTGGCCTCTTGCCGGAGTAATTTCGAGTCATTGCGATTCACCCCGCACACCCCAGGGGGGTTACTTTTTCTTGGCCATGCCCTCGGCCGAGCAGGGGTTTTCGCTGGAGCAGCGGTCGCCAATCACGCCGACGGCTTGAATTTCAATTTCAATGCCGGGGCGAGCAAAGTTGGTCACCGTGATCAGCGCACTGCCTGGGTAATTGCCGTTTTGGAAAAAGTCTTTGCGCATTTCCACAAAGCGGTCGCCATAGCGAGACTCTTTGATGAACACCGTCATGGAGACGATGTTGGCCAAGCTGCCACCGGCTTTGCGCATCACTTGGTCGATCTGAGAGACCACCTGTTTGGTTTGTGCTTCAAAGTTATTGGAAATGTCTTTGCCATCGTTGTCGCGGGTGGCGGTTTGACCGGCCACCCAGACCGTTTTGCCGCCTTCGGTGATGACTCCCGGCGAGAAAGCACGGGACAACTGGAACGGCGTTTTCTCCATGTATTCAGCCGCATGGGCCGTGGGTAGATACACACTTGCAAGAGTCAGCAAGGCAACAAGCGATGAAGCGAATTTTTTCATAGGGCTCTTTGTGTCAAAACATGGTCAAGATCAACCACGGCCCCAATGTAATTCAGACTGGGGGTGTTCACTCGGCCTGAACGCCAGCGAGCCGAATGGCTTTTCGGGTTTGTTCGATGTCGCGCGCTAAGAATTCACGAAACGCCTCACCCGTGCTGCTGTGTGGCACGGCACCGTGCACGGCAAAACCGTCGCGAATTTCTTTGGTTTGCAAGACCTGTGTCAATTGACGCCGTAGCACGTCCAGCACTTCTGGGGGCAATCCTTTGGGGCCCATCCAACCAATCCAGCTCGTGAACTCAAAGCCCGCCAAAATCTCGCCCAGCGAGGGCACAGGCCCCAAGGGGTGTGTGCCCTTGGGCATGCTGTGGCCTAGGATTTTCAAGCGCCCACCTTTGACCAAGGCCATGGCCACTGGGGCGGGTGTGAGGGTCCAGTCGGTTTCGCCACTCACCACCGACCCCACCGATTGGCTGCCCCCCTTGTAGGGCACATGCAGGGCTTCAAACCCAGCGGCTGCGCTCAAGGCCACACCTGCCAAGTGGCTCACCGAGCCAGGGCCTGCTGAGGCCATGTTGAATTTGCCGCCTTGGGCTTTGCCGTAAGCCACAAACTCCGATAACTTATTCACAGGCAAGGTGGTGCGACACACCAGCACATTGGGCAACAAAGCCACCAATGAGATCAACTCAAAGTCTTTGAGGGGGTCGTAGGTGATGGCTTTTTGCAGCAAAGGGGCCACGGTCACTGAGCTGCTGGATGCTGCGATGACGGTGTAGCCATCGCTTGGGGCCCATTTGCCCGCGTCAATGCCCACGGCGCCTGCCGCACCGGCTTTGTTGTCCACCACCAAGGTTTGACCCAGCAGGGGCGTGAGCTGTTGGCCCAACAATCGGCTGATGGTGTCGACCGAACTGCCTGGTGCATTGGGCACGATCAATCTCACCGGTCGCATGGGATAGCGTAGGCTTTGAGCCCACGCTAAGCGGTTTGCCATCAAACCGGTGCCATAAAGAAAGGCCCCAGAGATCAGTTGCCGGCGCGACGCTCGTGAAGTGGACATGGGTAGTTCCTGTGTGAGTTGCAATGTCAAGAGCGCCTGAGACTCAGCGCTGCATCAGATCGACCAATGCTTGTGCCATCACGCCATCAGGCTGAGAAAAGGTTTCTAGCATTTCAAAATGGTTCAAAGCTTCGCCCCAGTAAAACCTCAAATCGGCTTTGTGATCCGACAAGCCTTGCGCGAACTCCTTGGCTTGGCGCTTGAACTCGGGCGACTCCAATTCCCCACACGCCAGCGACACAGGCATGGTGAAGTTGTGCAAGCGCCGCATGGGGCTGAGGTCTTGCAAGGTCTTGGGGGTGAAATCCACATAGTTGCTGCGCGAGGACAGGCTCACGGGTTCGAGCTCGTACATGCCACTGCAGCACACCAGGGCATGCACGGGCGATTGAGTGAACCCTTTTTGCAGCCAGTTGTAAGACGCCAAGCAGGCCGCCAGGTGCGCCCCTGAAGAATGCCCCACCACATAAATGCGTTGTGGGTCAGCCCCCATATCAGCCGCTTTGCGCGCTGTAAAGGCCAGGGCGTTTTGGAGTTGCTCGGCCATGGTCAGCAAGCTGCCGTTGACATCGGTGACCGCTGAAAAGTCAGGCACCACCAAGTGCGCGCCTGCCAAATTCAGCCAGCCTGCGGCCATGGCGTAGTCTTTGGCGTGGCCACGGCGCCAGGCGCCACCGTGCACGAAAAAAACCAGCGGCGCATTCGCTGATTGGCTGGGGTACCAATCCAGTGCCTCGATCTCGGTTTGTCCATAAGGCAAACGCTGAACCACCGTACCGAGCTGTTTTGCAGTGGCACGTCCTTTGGCGCTGAGGGTCTCGCAGCGTGCGATCACCAGGTCCATGTTGGGCGCGTGTTGAGTTTGGTCGTAGGCCCAGTCCAGTTGTGATTGCGTGAGGTCTCGCCAGACGTTTGAGTTCATTCGATCACTGTGCCTGAGGCTTTGATGGTGGTTCTGCGCGAGGCGCTCTCGTTGCGAATGTGGCGGCGAAATTCTTCTGGCCCTGCACCTACAAAATCATACGACTTGCCTTCAATCTCTTTGCTGCGAAAGTCGGCTTCACTGATCACGGACAAGATGTCACGGTGCATGCGACTCACCAAGGCGGGCGCAAAGCTGGCCGGAGCAAACACGCCCACCCAGACATTGGCATCCACCTCCGCAAAACCCAGCTCGGTCATGGTGGGCACATCGGGGTAGGCCGGTGCACGGGTTTTGCCGCCGTAGGCCAAGGCCTTGATGCGCTTGCTGGCAATGTGCGGCCTGGCCGAGACAATGCCCGACCAGGTCAAGGGCACCTCCCCACTGACCACTGCCGTGACCGCTTGCGGGATACCACGGTAAGGGATGTGAACGATGAAGACCCCCGCTTTTTGCTTGAGCATCTCGGTGGCCAATTGCGGTTGACTGCCGGGGCCATAGGACGCATAGGACAAAGATCCGGGTTGGGTCTTGGCCAGGGCCAGCAATTCTTTGAGGTTGTTGGCGGGCAAGTTGGCGTTGGCCACCAGCATTTGGCTAAAGGAGACCAGTTGCGTCACCGGCGCGAAGTCTTTGTCGGCGTCATAGGGCAGCTTGGTGTAGAGATGCGGGTTGATGGTGAAGGTGGCGTCGGTGGTGAACAACAAGGTGTGGTGGTCTGTGGCGCGTGCTGCCGCTTCGGTGCCCAACAAGGTGTTGGCACCCGGGCGGTTGTCAATGGTGATGGGCTGTTGCCATTTGTCTTGCAAGCGCTGCGCCAAAGCGCGCGCCATCACGTCAACGCCGCCCCCAGCGGGGTAGGGCACGATCAATTTGACAGGGCGTGTGGGCCACTCTTGCGCCAGCGCAGCGCCTGCTAACAGACACAAGGCAGTCATGCCTAGGGCGATCCAATGTTTCATTGTTTGAGTCCAAAAGACTGGGGTTAGGATGCACCGCTTGGCCTCACCTTTGCCCACCAAATACTGCGTCGATCATGACACACCCTTTGAGCATTCCTCCTCTGCCGGACTTACGGTTTGCACGTATCCCATTGGCTGCGCAAAAACGCTACTTGGGCGACCGCTTCAGCTACATCGAAGCGGGTCCTGTTGATGCGCCCTGTGTGTTGTTTTTACATGGCATCGGCAGCAATGCGACCTACTTTCGGTACCAATTTAGCGCACTGAGCCAACACTTTCGTGTTGTAGCTTGGAATGCACCAGGCTATTGGATGAGCGACAACCTCGCCACCGAGCACCCCAGCGACGCCGACTACGCGCAAGCCTTGAGCGACTTCACGCAAGCGTTAGGCATCGAGGATTTTGTGTTGTCTGGCAACTCTTTCGGCTCGGTGGTCGCACAAGCCTTTGCCATTCGCCAGCCGCATCGCGTGCGTCGTTTGATCTTGACCGGCACGGGCGTTGGGCAAAAAGAAGTCACTCAAGAGCGGCGCGACAAGTTTCAAGCCCGCGCTCAACGCATCCGCTTGGGCAGTTACCAGTATGGCGACGCAGGCGTGGACAACTTGGTGGGCCCCCATGCGTCGGCGCAATTGCGTGCCCTGTTGGTGGAAGTCTCTCGGGGCACGCAAGCCGCCGGCTTGTTGCGGGCCGTCTCGTTCAGATTGAGCGACTTTTACACACCAGACTTGGCCTGCGCTTTGACCATGCCGGTGCTGATGGTGCAAGGCAGCGAGGACCACATGAACCCCCGACAAGAAAATGCCGACCTGCTCTTGCCCCACTTGCCCGATGGGCGTTTGGTCGAGCTCACTGGCATTGGGCACTTGCCTGAGATGGAGGATCCGAGCGCGTTCAACCAGTTGCTGCTGGACTTTGTCGGCTCAGTTCACGAGTGAGGCCGCCAACCAGGCAACCGCCAGGACCCCATGGTGTCGCGATCCAAAGCCTTAGCTTTTGAGCCGTTCGTTTTGCGGGAACAAGAAACGCCGTGCCTCGTCGTCCAACTCCGCCTTGAAGGTGTTGCGAGTCTTGAGTGCCTCGGCGCGTTGTGCCGCAGGACGGGCATTGATCTCGTCGAGCAGTCGCTTGACGTGGGGGTAGGTGGTCCAGGCATCGTCTTGGCCCAGCACATAAGGCACCATGCGTGCCCAGCCCCAAAACGCCATGTCGACGATGGAGTAGTGCTCGCCCACCATGAAGTGGTGGGTGCTCAAGTGCTCGTTGATGACAGCCCAGTGGCGGTGGGCTTCAAAGTCGTAGCGGTTCAAGGCGTACGCTTTGGGTTCAGGTGCCGCGTGGCGAAAGTGCACCGACTGGCCTGAGAAAGGCCCAATGCCTGAGGCGATGAACATCAACCAAGACAACATTTGGCCGCGCTCAGCGCTGTCGGCTTGCAGGGGCACAAACTTCTTTTCGCGCTCTGCCAAGAACAACAAGATGGCATTGCTGTCAAACACCGTCACATCGCCGTCCACGATGGCGGGTACCTTGCTGTTGGGGTTGACCTGCTTGAAGGCTGGGTCAAACTGCTGGCCCTTGCGGGTGTCCACAGGGATGGGCTCGTAGGGCAAGCCCAGCTCTTCAAGCAGCAGCGCAATCTTCATCGGGTTGGGCGCGGCGTTGTAATAAAACTTCAACATGGTCTGTCTCCTTGGGGGATGTGGGTCGGTGGGTGAGGATGTGTCATTCTATGGACAGGCGCCCCCTTCATTTGATGCTGTAATTCAGCCATTAATCACCCTGGAGACATGATGAAAAAAAGACAATGGATTGCGCTGATCGCTGCCAGTTTGTTGGGCCTGTGCAGCGCACATGCCCAAGAAGACACCTTCAAAGTAGGGTTGTTGTTGCCCATGACCGGGCCTTTTGCCTCCACGGGCAAACAAATGGAAGCCGGAGCTCGTTTGTATCTGCAACAAAACGGCAGCACTGTGGCGGGCAAAAAGATTGAACTCATCCTCAAGGACGACACCAGCACGCCCGATGTGACCAAGCGTTTGGCGCAAGAGATGGTGGTCAACCAAAAGGTCAATGTCTTGGCGGGTTTTGGCTTGACGCCGCTCGCGTTTGCCACGGCACCTGTGGCCACCCAGTCCAAAACACCGATGGTGGTCATGGCTGCGGCCACATCCAGCATCACCCAGGCTTCGCCTTACATCGTGCGCTCGAGTTTCACGGTGCCGCAGGTGGTGACCGCTTTGGCCGATTGGGCCTACAAAAATAACATCAAAAAAGTGGTCAGCTTGGTCACCGACTACGGCCCAGGCGTGGATTCTGAAAAGTTTTTCAAAGACACCTTCATTGCCAACGGCGGCGTGGTGGTCGAGACCTTGCGCGTGCCCTTGCGCAACCCTGACTTTGCCCCGTTCTTGCAAAAAGTACGTGACGCCAAACCTGATGCCTTGTTTGCCTTTGTGCCCGCGGGCGTGGGCACCGCCTTGATGAAGCAATTCACCGAGCGCGGCCTGGACAAAGCCGGTATCAAGGTGATTGCCGAAGGCAGCGTGACCGATGACGACATCTTGAACGACATGGGCGAGGTCGCGCTCGGCTTGGTCACCGCACACCACTACTCGGCAGCGCACAACTCGCCTCAAAACAAAAAGTTTGTCGAGGCTTTCGCCAAAGCGAACAACGGTATGCGCCCCAACTTCATGGCCGTGGGTGCCTACGATGGTATGCGCGTGATTGTGGAAGCCCTCAAAGCCACCCAAGGCAAGGGCGATGGCGACGCTTTGCTGGCCGCCATGAAGGGCCAAATTTTTGAGAGCCCACGCGGCTCGATGTACATCGACGCGCAAACCCGCGATGTGGTGCACAACATCTACATCCGCAAAGTCGAGCGCAAAAACGGTCAGCTCTACAACAGCGAGATCGAAACCATCAAAGACGTGAAAGACCCCGGCAAGACACGTTGAGCCCGCAGGTCTCGCCATGCCTCGCACACCGGCTTCTGCCGATCTGATTGACTCGCGCTACGCCGCTTGGCGCTTGTTCACTACGCTGTTGTTGGTCACCTTGGGCAACAGCAGCATGTATGTGGTGGCGGTGGTGTTGCCTACGGTGCAAACCGAGTTCGGGGTCAACCGCGCCGACGCCTCCTTGCCCTACACCTTGATGATGGTGTGTCTGGGTTTGGGCGGACTGTGGACGGGCAAGTTGGCCGACCGCTTCGGCATCACGCCGGTCTTGCAAATGGGCTCGCTGGCGGTATGCGCGGGCTTTGTGTCAGCCGGCCTGTCTGGCAGCATTTGGACTTTTGGTTTGGCCCATGGTTTGTTGCTGGGCCTCTTGGGTGGGGCATCCACCTTTGCGCCGCTCATGGCTGACACTTCTTTGTGGTGGAACAAGCGCCGCGGTATGGCGGTAGCGGTTTGCGCCAGCGGCAACTATGTGGCGGGTACTTTTTGGCCCCCTGTGGCGCAGTGGGGGATCGAAGTCCTGGGCTGGCGCCACACCTACATCGGGATGGGTGTTTTTTGTGGTGTGGGCATGGCCTTGTTGTCTTTGCGCATGCGCCAGCGGCCGCCTTTGGTGACCCTGTCCTCGAGCCATCCCCGTCCAATCAATCCCACCAACCCCAATGCTGCGAGCCTGAACACCAGTCAGCGGGCGTTTGGGCTGAGCCTTGGGCAAGCGCAGTTGTTGCTGTGTGTCTCTGGCTTTGCTTGCTGCGTGGCCATGTCCATGCCCCAGGTCCACATCGTGGCCTATTGCTCTGACCTGGGCTTTGGTGCCGCACGTGGGGCTGAAATGTTGTCACTCATGCTCGCCTGTGGCATCGTCAGCCGCTTGGTCTCAGGGTGGATCTGCGACCACATCGGGGGAATTCGCACCCTCTTGTTGGGCTCCGCTTTGCAAGGCGTGGCCTTGTTGTTGTTTTTGCCATTTGATGGCTTGGTGCCGCTGTACCTGATCTCGGCCATGTTTGGCTTGTTCCAGGGTGGCATCGTGCCGTCTTACGCCATCATCGTGCGCGAACACTTCCCGCCTGAGCAAGCGGGCGCGCGCGTGGGCGCTGTCATCATGGCGACCTTGGTGGGCATGGCGGGCGGTGGGTGGATGTCGGGCAAGGTGTTTGACCTCACCGGCTCCTACCAAGCTGCCTTTCTCAACGGCATCGGTTGGAATTTGTTGACTGTCTCGATCGCTTCTTGGCTGTATTGGCGAGTCAGTCGCACCACCTCGCAGCACGTCGGTGAGAGCTCGCCGAATTCACAAAGACCTCAGGCATGACCCCCACCGCATCGACAGACGTCCTCATCGTGGGGGGCGGCCCCAGCGGCCTGATGTTGGCCATTGAGTTGGGATGCCGCAACGTGCCCTGCATCTTGGTCGAGCCTCAACTGCTGCCTCCCGAGCGCCCCAAAGCCAACGCCACCTCCGCACGCACCATGGAGCATTACCGTCGCCGTGGTTTTGCTGACCAAGTGCGCAGCGTGGGCATGGCCGCAGACTATCCCCAAGACGTGATGTATTGCACCCGATTGGCAGGCAAAGAACTGGCACGATTTCGCATCCCCAGTCGCGCGCAAGCGGCGCAGCAAAGCGCCTTTGGGGACTATGGCGAAGCCGCTTGGCCTACCCCAGAGTTGCCGCACCGGGGTCAGCAGATGTACATCGAGCCGATCTTGCGCCAACAACTCACGCGCTACCCCAGCGTGATCACACGCTACGGGTGGCAAGTGGATCAAGTGTGCGACGGCACCCAGCATGCGAGCGTGGTTCTCACCGAAGTGGCCACCCAGCGCACCCAAGCGCTACAAGCGCGGTTTGTGGTGGGATGCGACGGACCTCGCAGCATCGTGCGCCACACCATGGGCACCAGCTACGAAGGAGCCAGCCAAGAGCAACGTGATTATTTTGGCGGGCAGATGCTGTCGATCCACTTTCGCGCGCCCGGTTTGTACCTAGCCTTGGCCAAAGGTCCCCTGGCCCAGCCGGCTTGGCAGAGCTGGATCATGAACCCACAACTGCGCGGTATCTTGGTGGCCATCAACGGCATCGATGAGTTTGGCATGGGCATTCAACTCAAACCCGGTCAAGGCATTGACGATGTCAATGTCGATGCCACCTTGCGAGCGCTCACGGGCTTAGACAGCGTGCCGTTTGACTACGAGGTGTTGCACAAAAGCAGTTGGACTGCGGGCTTTATGTTGGTGGCCGAGCAGTTCCAAACCGGACGCTTGTTCATTGCAGGAGACGCCGCCCATTTGTTCACCCCCACCGGTGGCATGGGTTACAACACCAGCATCGACGATGCTGTGAACTTGGGCTGGAAGCTCGCGGCTGTGGTGCAGGGCTGGGCCCCCGAGTCCCTGTTGCACACCTACTTTGAAGAACGCCACCCCATCGCCAAGCGCAACACACAGTTTGCGCGCCTCATGGCAGAAAGCATCGGGCGCATGCCTATCGCGGCATCGCTGGAGCAAGACACCGTGCAGGGTGAACAGGCCCGAGTCGCTTTGGCCGATGCCGTGCGCGCCCATGCCCATGCGGAGTTCAACATTCCAGGCTTACAGCTGGGGCTGCGCTACCAAAGCCGTATCGTGGCGCGTGAAACTGGCCAGGCCCCGCCCGATGCCCCCAATGTCTATGTCCCCAGTGGGTTTGCGGGATGCCGCGCACCGTTTGTCAAACTCGCAGACGGCAGGTGGCTGCCCGACTTATTTGGCAGGGACTTCACGGTGTTGGCCTTGGGCGAGCAGTCCGAAGAAGACACCTGGGTGGAGTCAGCCAGGGCACTCAAGGTGCCCCTGACGGTGGTGCACCAACAAGACGCGGCAGCGCGCGCGCTGTACGGGGCTGATTGGGTGCTGGTTCGTCCCGATCACCATGTGGCTTGGCGTGGCAACAGCGCACAGCAGGCCTCAGCCGTGCTGGCCCATGCTGCGGGTCTGCAGGCGGGTGAGGTGTTGTAGATCAGGCGGTGAAGCGTTGCAGCTGAGTCAGCATGGGGCCTGGAATGGGCACCCGCTCGCGCACCTCTCGGCTGATGCAAATGGGTGAAAAGCGCCCCGTGAAAATACGCCGTCCATCGACTTGCTTGGCCTCGACGTGGATGTCGTAGCTGTGCGCACGGATGTGGGAGACCGTGCAGTGCATGTCAAACTCATCTTCGGGCCACAGCGCACCATGGAACGTCAAGTCCATGCCCTTGCAAGGCGTGTCTACACCCAGCGTTTTGATCCATTCAAAGTAACGGCCTTCGCCCAACTCAGCAAAAAAATAGCTCGCAGCGATCAGCAAGTACTCGCTGAACTTACCGGTGTAGACCACGCCTGCAGGGTCGCAGTCGGCCCAGCGCACGCGCTTGCGCACCACCAAGGGGTGGCGCGAGACCACACTTTCGTAGGTTGACACATGGGGGGCGCTGTCAGCGTGCATGGACAGCCTCTAAGGGTTCAGCGTCTGTCAACGCCCTGTGCGTCAAGCCCTCGCGTTGAAATTGCGCAAACAACTCGGGGTATTGCTGCTGCAAGCGTTCTTCGCTCAAGCGACCGGTGCGGGTCATGAACGCGTGAATGAAACCATAGGGGGTATAGCGTCGCATCCACTCACCAAAGTGCTCGTACCACAGGTAGGACTTGCGTGAGGCGTTCAAGAGTTTGTCTTTGGCCGGACCGCGTGTCTGGGCAAAGTGCGCTAAGCGCGCCAAGGCGCTTTGATCGGGCTCGCCTGCAGCCACCGGTGCGGTCAAAGCATCGGCCAGCGCAATCGCGTCTTCCATGGCGATGCGCGTGCCTGAACCAATCGAGAAGTGGGCTGTGGTGTGTGCGTCGCCTATCAACACATGCTTGCCCACCGACCAGTGCGTGTTTTGCGTCACGGGGAATTGCCGCCAGTTGGAATGGTTGGAGATCAGGGGCTGCCCATCTAGCTCAGACGCAAACACCTGCTCAAACACCTCTTGGCGTTGCTCGTTGCTCATGGCTTGCATCCCTAAGGTGCGCCAGGTGGCGTCGTCGCACTCCGCCACGAAGGTGCTGGCCGAGCTGCTGTAGGGGTAGTAATGGGCCACAAACGAGCCGCCACGCCACTCTCGAAACACCAAGGCCGATTTGGTGAACACGCGCGCAGTGCCGTACCACGCAAAGTGATTGGTCAGAAATGACTTGGTGGTGCCAAACTCATTTTCAAAGGCGGCACGCACCACGGAGTTCACGCCATCGGCACCGACCACCACGTCGGCATCGGCCAAGCCATGCTCAGTGAGTTCGTCGGGGTGTTCGATGCGCACGCCAAAACGCACCTCCACACCCGCCTCTTGGGCGGTGCGTTGCAGCACATGGAGCAAATCGATGCGGGCAATGGCCCCTCCTTTAGCGGGGTGTTGAATGTCAATCGGATGGTGTTGCACTTCGATGGTTTGAACCCCATTGAAATTCATCTTCTCAATCAAGTGCTCAAACACCTGTGGGTCGGCTGCTTGCAAACGGTTGAGGCCAGAGTCAGCCAACACCACACCAAACCCAAAGGTTGAGTCGGCGCTGTTTTGTTCAATCACGCTCACAGACCAGTCGGGTTGTCGGCGTTTGAGCAAGATGGCCAGGTACAGCCCTGAGGGGCCACCGCCCACGATGGCGACTTTCATGCGGCGCTCTCGACAATAGTCAGCACATCGTTGTCAAAGTGGGTGATCTGTCCGACCAAGCCCCCGGTCAACGCCCCATGCCACACCGCGGGCTTGAAGCCTAGGGTTTTGCGCTTCAAGCTGATTTGCTGCGGCGCGCGGATGCGCCAATATCCTAGCCGTGGACCATCGACTTGGTACTCGGGTACTTCGCGCGCATGCGCCACCAAGGGCAAAAACTCTTCTACATTGAGGACAAATATCGTGGGCATCAATGGGACTCCTGGGCCTGCTCAAACGCCTGGGCCAAGGCGACGCCCTTTTTCAGCCAGACTTGGTCGATCTTTTCAAACGGCTGCTGGGCTTGCTCCAGGTCCATTCCAGCTTGCAGGGTGCGGGCAGCGTCTTGAATGTCAACCGCTTCAAACGGTCGAACTTGCCAAGTGATCTCCAGCGAATAGCCATTGGGGTCGTTGAAGTAAATCGACTCAATCACTTCATGACGAATTTGGTACTTGACCTCAATGCCAGCGGCTTCGATCTTGGCGCGGCACTCCAACAAGGCTTCGCGTGTGTCCACGCGCCATGCTGTGTGCGAGGCGCGGTATCGGTAGTCATCGTGCACCGTCACAAAGTCGGGTGGCGTGGTGCCGATGTAGTAAAAAAACGCGATCGTGCTGTGGTTGCCGCTGTCAAAAAAGAAGTGCAAAAAGTCAGCATGGTCTTCTGGGCCCCAGCCGCGCGCTGAAATGGCATGCACCAGCGGCAGCCCCAACAAGTCACGGTAAAAGTGCACGGTTTCAGTCAACTTCCAGGTCGGGCGTGCCGTGTGGTGCACGCCCGCAATGGGAATGGGCTGACGGGTTGGGGTGGCTGAGGGGATGGTGGTCATCGGCGTGTTCTCTGGTGTCAAGGCGAGTTTTTTTCAATTTGGAGCTTGTTGGCAATCAAGGTTCGCAGGGCGGGCTTGTTGAGTTTGGATGCGTTGGTGAGGGGGAACTCTTGCAGCACTTCGATGCGTTCCGGCCATTTGAATTTGGCCATACCTGTCTCTTCTAAAAAGCGGCCCAGTTCTGCCGTGGTGGGCGCCACAGCGCCGTCGCGCAACGTGACGAAGGCGCAGATGCGCTCGCCGTAGACCTTGTCGGGCATGCCCACGATGGCCGTGGCCGAGATGGCCGGGTGGCGGTTGACTTGCAACTCCACCTCCTCGCAGTTGACCTTTTCGCCCGCGCGGTCCACCACGTCTTTGGTGCGACCGCGGAACTGGTAGTAGCGCTTGCCGTCAATGTCTCTAAACAACATCAAGTCGCCCGAGCGGTAAAAGCCCTGGCTCGTGAAGGCCTGAGCATCGCGCTCCGGGGCGTCGTAATAGCCGTGGATGGTGTAGGGCCCAGCAAACGCACATTCGCCTTCGACACCGGGTTGTTCAATTTCCTCTTCGCTGCCAATTTTGAACAACTTGACTTGGTCAAATGGCGACACCGGGGCACCCACCATGGTGTCGCGCACCTCTTGCGGATCGCTGTCTTGCGTGAGCATGATCACGCCCTCAGTCATGCCAAAGATGTGATACACGGGTGCACCCAACAGGTCGCGCAAGGCCGGGGCGTTGTTGGCGCTGATGACCCCTCGCAGGCTGCCTAAGGGCAACGCGCCCGATTGAACCGCGGGTTTGAGCTTCTCCACCAAAGGCCCAGCCATCACGGTCCAGGTGGGTTCGCAGCGCTTGAAAATATCGCCCAAGGCCTCAGGCGCCAAACTGGTGGCGATGGCCACGTTGCCCCCGGTCAATAAAAACGGACCGAAACAGCACCCCATGTTGAGGTTGTGCATCATGGGCATGGGCATGAACAACACGTCGTCGCTGCGGTAGCCGTTCCAAGCCGCAACCGAGCGCATGTTGTAGATGTATTCGTTGTGAAACCGCGGAATGATTTTGGGCACGCCAGTGGTGCCGCCAGACAGCTGAAACACCGCCACTTGAAACGGGTCGCGCGGTACTTGAGCAAGCAATGCGCGGGCGCTCTCTTGGGTGATTGATTCGATCAGGTTTTGTAAATGTTGGGCCTGCCCGCGCTGCGTGCCACGGGCTTGCACGATGCCCGCCAGCGTGGGCACCACGGCTTGCATACGCTGGGCAAATGCCACATCGTCAAACTTGGGGTCATCGCCTTGCACAAACATCAGCCGCGCTTTGGCATGGTTTCCCAAGTAGCCAATCTCAAGCTCTCGGTGCGCGGCCAGGGTGCAGATGGGAATCAAGCCTGCTTTGAGGCAGGCGATGAAGCCCACCACCAGCTCGTTGCAGTTGCCGATCTGAAAAATCACCCGGTCCAAGGGCGCAAACCCCATCTGGATGAACGCACCGGCCAAGCGGTCGGTCATCTCTTGCAGCTGGGCGTAACTCACGCTGCCCTCGCTGCCGCTGAGTGCGGTGCGCTTGGCGTGCTGATCAAACGAGGCGCTGAACGCCTGGTCCATGGTCTCGTGGGTCAATGCGCCGGCATCGACATAGCGGCGCAAGTCGGCTTGTGGGGCATAGACCACCCCCGGCATGGGGTGGCGAACTTGGTATTGGCGTGTGGTCAGCATGGGGTGAGGTGTGTGTTGCAGCAGTGCGTCTTGGGCTCACTCAGGCTTCATGCCTAGCGTGCGGATGACGCCACCAAACAATTCCCTTTCGCTTTTGACAAAGCGCTGGGCATCGGCCACCGAGCCGGGGGTGGCGTAGGTGCCAAAGTCGCGGAACTTGGCCAATACATCGGGTTGCTGCATGGCCACATTGATGTCGTTGTTGAGTCGCTGCAAGATGGCCGCAGGCGTGCCTTTGGGGGCCTGAAAGCTGAACCAACCGCTGATGTTCAAGCCTGGAATGGTTTTATTGGCCAGGGGAATGCTCTCCAAGCCTGGCAATTCGGACTCGGCCGCTACCGCCAGCGCACGCAATCTTCCGGACTTGACCAATTGAATCAGTGGGCCTGTGCCGTCCACATACATGGCGATGTCACCGTTGACGACGGATTGAATGCCTTGTGAAGTGTTGGCAAAGGAGACTTGCTGGAACTGAACATTCGATTTGATGCCCGCCACTTCCGCGGCCAAATGCGGGATGGATGTTCGGGTGGGGTTGCCGATGGCAATTTGGTCGGGCTTGGCTTTGGCCATGGCAATGGCATCGGCCAAGTTTTTGGCGGGGTTGCTCGCGTTGGTGACAAACAGCATCGGTGTTTTGCCTGCGATGGCAAAGGTCTCAAAGTCGCGTTCTATGTCGTAGGTGGCTTCTTTGTAAGTGACTGGCGTGACCACTACCACAGCGGCTTGGTTCAAGCCAATGGTGTAACCGTCGGCGGGCGCTGCTTTGAGCAAGTTCATGGCCACAATGCCGCCCGCGCCGGGCTTGTTGTCGACCACGATGGATTGGCCCAGGCTCGCGGTGAGTTTGTCGCCAATGATGCGGGCCGCCAAGTCAGGCGCGCTGCCCGCGGGTGCAGGCACGATCAAGCGGATCGATTTTTGGGGCCAAGCGCCGGTTTGTGACCAACTGCAAAGCGCTGCAGCACCCAGGCACGTGGCCAGCAGGGTGCGAGAGAGGTGTTTCAAAAGCATGGGGTGTCTCCGGAGTCGTTGTTGTGATTTGAAAATTCAGCGCGCTTCGTGCAGCCACTGCTGGACCAAACGTCCGGCCAAGACTTGTCCGGTCTCTTCCCCCTCGGCCAATGCTTGGCCGTGGTGGTTGCCGCGCACGCGTTCGCGCCTCTTGTGGGAGGTGCCGATGGATGCGTAGATGGCTGCCATGTCAGATGGAAATGCCGCTTGGTCCCCGGTGTACTCAATCACCAGAGAGGGGACCTCAATCTCAGGGCCACATTTCTCGAAACTCGCGTTGGAGCTGATGCCCGACCAAGTGGACAACCAAGACTCTGCGGTGACCATGCGGGCAAAACCCACGCTGCCCCAATTGGAGGCAAAGGGGTCACGCCCCCACAAGCCACCCACCACACGGTCAGAGGGGTCGAGTGACAAGTCCCAGCAGCGCAAGTCAGCATCGGTGCGCCAAATGGCGGTGATGGGCGTGTGGGCGGCCAGTCGTTGGGTGTGTAGCGACGTGTCGCCGTCTTTGATTTTTTTGCGCGCCTGCGCGCGCGTGGCCAAGATGGCACGTGCATGGGCGTCCAAGCGCTCGACGCGCGCGTGCTGTGCGGCACGGTAGCGGCTCACAAACTCAGGGCTGTAGCGGGATGAGGCGGGCGGCGTGACAAACCCGTTGTGGGTGTCGAACGGGTCAAGCGTTGGATCCACCGACAAGGGGTCGTGCTCGTCGCTGACCGAAGGGTCGATGCCGTTCATCAGCAACTTGCCTTGACCGGGGTGGGGCGAGACAAAAATCAAGTCATCCGGGGCGGGCATATTGGCCCCCGCCAGGTCCACCGGGCGTCCACCTGGTGTGCGTGCTATGCGTTGCTCGGGGGCGCGCAAGGCCTGCTGGGTGTAAAAGGCATACAAGCCCGCACCGCCGGAGTTGCCCAACAACACAATGCGCTCAAACCCCAGGCTGCGCAAATGCGCCATGCTGGCGGCCACGTCCAGCAGGGCCAGCTCATGCTCCAAGCGCAAGTCGTTGCCAATCGAGCGGGGCGCTTGCACATAGGCGGCACAACCCGCGTCCAGCACATCGGGTACCAAGTAAGGCGTGCCTGTGAACTCGCGTGGGTGCATCAAACACACCACGGTTTTTTCGTGCCCCGTTTGCGCGTACAGCAAACCCAGTGTGCGCTGGTTGTCCGCAGTGTGCAGACTGTATGGGCGGGTGGTGAAAGGCCGGTCCATGCGTTGAGGGTTCCAGCCTGCGCCTCGCAAGCCAGCGGTGACTTTGCCCTTAGGGGTCTGACTCATAGCGGCGTCTTACAATTAATTTAGATGGTCTCAATTAAACTATTGAGACAGTCACAAATAAATCAAGAAAAACCCTGATCGATGTCAAATAAAGTCTCCCCGACAGCGACCCTGGCACGCAAGCGCGGCCGCCCGAGCCGCCATGAAGCTTCCGAAAGCGGGGGCGCCACCACCATCACCCGAGAGCAAATCTTGGCCACCGCCACGGCCATGGCCAAGACCGAGCCCTTGGGGGATATCTCGATGGTGGGCTTGGCGCGCGAGCTGGGGGTGGCCCCTACCTTGATACATTACTACATTGGCAGCCGAGACGATCTGATCTCGGGCGTGGCCAATCGGTACTTCAAAGAGCGTTGCTCGCGCTTGCAAGCGCTGACCGGAGATTGGAAAAAAGATCTCTGGTGCGAAGCCCATCAGTCATTTGCCATGGGGGTGGAGTACGGCGGTGTGTTGCGCTACATGATGTCGCACAACCGCTTTCGCTTGTTCCAACAAGTCAGCGAAGGTGAGTCCGACTTTGGTGTGCTCTACCTGGATCGCGTCGCCAGTATCTTTAAGCGCGCAGGCTTTAAGCCCCAGCACGCTGCGATGGGCTACCACTTGATGTCGCAGTATGTGATGACCTGCGCCTATGCACAGGTCAGCCGTCAGTTGCCCGCCTTTCATGCGCAGTACATCCAAGACCACATCCACTCTGCCCCGCAAGGTGAACTCTCGGGGGCACAGTATTTTGCGGATGCTTTCAGCACGCTCGACTCTGAGACTGTTTTTCCAGAGGGCTTGCGGCTGTTGATCGACAGCTTTGATCTGTGGCTGCCCCCCAGCAAGCGAGGCAAGCCATTGTCTAAATAATAGACTTAATCGATCAGGGATTACGAAGAGGTGCAATCGGCAGGTGCTCGGTACGCACAAGAAAGTTCGACTCAGGCTCGCCCGAGCGCAAGCGTTGCAGCCATTCATCAGGTTCAAACTCCACGCCAATCGGGTTTTGAGCAAATCCGGGGCCCTTCATAAATGAATTGGCCTCTTCGTTGCTTGGGTAAACGTCAACTTGAAACTCCATGCGGTTTCCGTCAGGATCGCCGTAGTAAAGCGAGATCGTGACGCCGTGGTGTAAGCGCCAGTAGGGAAGAATGCCCATGTCTTTGAGTTGTGCGTAGTTTTCGATCAGCTCGCGCACCGAGTTGAAGGTGTAAGCCACGTGGTCCGTGCCAACGCGATCTTTTCGCTCTTTGGGGCCATCGGGTTCAAACACCGATAAATTCAAAAATGCCACCCGGTGGTGTTCTTCGTCATACGTGACAAAAGCAATGGCAGGGTTGTAGTGCTGGATCTTGGCATCAAACACTTTTTGATACCAAGCGATCATTTCCTCAAAACGGTGGGTGCGATAAACGATGTGAGCAAACTTGGAAGGACGAATGCGCGCAGGGGTTGTGTATGAAGTCATCGTATTCATGCTATCTCCTTAGCTTTGAGTGAACTCAGAAATAATGATTTTTGCGCTGTTTAAGCAGACTTGGCGAATTCTGTCTGAACCTGCGCTTCGTAGGCCAAGAGTTTTTGCACGCTGGGGCGCGCTTGCATGCGCTGCAGGTGAGCCATGCAGTTCTTGAACCCAGACACATCGGGCTTGAATTGCGAGCCACGGCGAAAGCACCAGTAAAAGTAGGCATCAACGCAGGTGAAGTGGTCAAAAAACCATTCACGTCCGGCCAGCATCTGGTCAGCAATTTCAAACAGTTCAAACAAAGAGTGCGACCCCAGCTCGCGCACACTGTCGGCGCTGCCCTCCAAGGCGCAATAGCGCTCGGGGCGTGCTTGCTGCGTGAGCTTGGGGTGAATGCCCGATGAGCACCACGCCATCAAGGAAATGGCTTTCACATAGGCCATCGGGTCTTGGGGCAACAACTGGGCCTGTGGGAACTGACGCGCAATCCAAATTTGAATGGCTACGTTTTCGGTCAGTGGATCGCCGTCGATGATGAGGGTGGGTACTTTGGCTTTGGGGTTGATGCGCAGGTACTCGGGGCTGTTGTGTTCGTTTTTGCCAAGGTTGATAGGCAGGGTGTCAAACTCTGCACCCGCTTCGGTGAGCAAGATGTAAGGCACCAAAGAGCAAGCGACCGGGCAGTAGGCGAGGGTGAGTTTCATGGGGGTCCTTCGGTTGATCAAGTGTTGAGCCAAGTGCGACCTTGCGCATACAAGCGTGTCAGCACCTCGCTGTTGGGGGTGGGTAAGCCTTCGGTGATGGTGGCGCCGCCTTGTGACTGCATATAGGCCAGGTGGCGGTAGCCCTCTGGGTTGCGGGCCAACACAGCCGGATCGAGCGCGAGCTGGGTGGCTGGGTCGAGCACATCCATGCGGTCTTTTTCGTAAATCGGCACACGCTGCTGAATGCGCCAGGCATCGCCTTGGCGAACGAACTGGTCGAAAAACCGACCGTAACAGGTGACATCTACTTCCACCCCGTGGACCATGCCGCGCGCGAGCAAGATCATGCGCGTCTCTGCCAAGGCCTTGTCGCCTTGGATGTCTAGGGTGGCCGCGCCAATGAAGTGCTGCGCCTTGGCGCCCCGCTGGGCGGCTTCGGTGGAGCGGTCGACAAACTCTTGCGCCGGGCCCACAAACCAGGTGGTGTACATCACCGCATCGGCTGTGTAGAAAGAACGCAGTTGCTCCCAACGTCCGGCATCGCGGGCGAGCCCCCAGTCTTGAACGACTTGGGTGATGGCCGCGCGGTCAAGCAGGGTTTGCAGTGTCATGGGTGGGGTGGGGTGTGGGGCCATGGTCACTCTGCTTTGATGCCTGCTTGGCGCAAAAACTTGGGCCATTTCTCGGTTTCTACTTTGACAAATTGTTCGGTCTCTTTGCCTGGCATGTTGAACACGCGCACCCCAGAGCCTTCGAGGCGTTTGCGCAAGTCCGCCTGCTGCATCACCTTGCCCATGGCGGTGCGCAAAGTCTCGACCACCGACGCTGGGGTTTGGCTTGGCGCAAAAATGCCAATCCAACTCTCCAGCACCAAGCCGGGCAAGCCTGCTTCGCGACCAAACGGAACCTGCGGCAACAAGGGGTCGCGGCTGGCGTTGGAGGTCACGATGGCTTTCACGCGATCGCCCTCTAAGAAGGGCCGCACGGTGGCGGTGTTGTCAAAAAACAAGTCCACCCGACCCCCAAACAAATCGGTGTAAGCCGGTTGGGCGCCTTTGTAGGGAACTTCCAAAATATTCACATGGGCCAGGCTCTTGAGCAAGGCGGCAGCGACGTGCTGGCCTGTTCCCGTGCCGCCGGTGGCAATCGTCAGTTTGCCGGGGTTGGCGCGTGCAAAGTCCATCACCTCTTGCAGCGTGTTCAAGGGCAAGTCCTTGCGTGCAATCAGCGTGTACGAAAACGACCCGGCCAGCGCCACCGGCACAAAGTCTGTGGCGGGGTTGTAGGGCAACTTGTCGTACAGCCCGGGGGTGAAGGCAATGTTCGCCAAGCCGCCCATCAGCAAGGTGTAGCCGTCGGGTGCAGCCGCCGCTGCCGCTTGGGTGCCCACCACAGTGCCCGAGCCGGTGCGGTTTTCAACCACCATGGCTTGCCCCAATTCGGCGGAGAGCTTCTCGGCCAACACACGTCCCACAAAGTCGTAGCCCCCGCCTGGGGCGGTGGGCACGATCAGACGCATCGGTTTGATTGGGTAGTTCTGGGCCAGTGCTTGGCCGCACAAGAGGCCCAGGGTGATCAGCACAGGGGCTGACAGGCGAAGAAAAAAATGCGTCACGCGGCTACCTGCTTGTCTCGGGGGTTGTATCGGGCCGAGTGCAGTTTAGTCAGCGCTTGGCCAATCCCAAAGTCGCCAAAGTCTTCTTGGTGATAGCGCGTGCACGCGCTATCACCCGCCCGCGAGGTCAACCGATCAGGTCGACCTTGCCCGTCAAGTCCATGATGCCGGTGATCACGCTCAACTTGGGTTGGCGTTTGATCACGGCGGCCCTGAATGCCATCAAGGCTTCTGCATGGGCATGGGTTTCTTCTTCTTTGGTCGCCACCTTGGCGTCGCCAAAGGCCAGCTTGGCCGCGCCGCAGTCGCGGTGTGTCAAGGCCACCACGCGGGGGATGTGGTGCAAGGACACGGTGATGTCGAGGTTTTCCCAGAAGGTGTTGTGCCAAGCCGCGAACTTGGGGTGGATGGCGCCAATGGGGCCGCCCGCAAACACAAACTGGCTGTAGTTGTCGGCCAGTTTGTCACGTGCGATGCCGTGCAACAAGCCCATGTATTGCCAGCTCAGGGTGGTGAAGCGGGGGTCAATGCAGTTGACCAACATGGCTTCGTAGTTGCCACTGGCCGCTTGCGCGGGGCCTGCGGTGGTGGCCAACAAGCCACCCGCCAAGGCGGCTGTGCCCAGGCCTAAAAAACCACGACGCGTGTGGCCAGCCGACAGGCTGTTGGGGGCGCAGCACAGGCAGCTGTAGGCTGAGGTGTCAGCGGTGTCGGTGGGGCAAGATGGGTTCACGGGGCGCTCCTGGTGTGTTCAAAAACGAATGGATTCTCATCCGGTTGATCGACACCAGCCACGCAGGCTTGAGAGAACTTATGGGGCGCACAAGAATGTAAAACCTAGGAATTAGATTCTGGCGTGGCTCTTCATTCCGCCGTGATCTTGGCGCTGTCCACAATGCGCTGAAACTGCACCGACTCGGTTTTGATGAAGTCGCGGAACTGTTGCGTGCCCATGGGCGCGGGCTCGCCGCCTTGGTCTTGCAGCTTCTTGGACAAGTCCGGGTCTTTGATGGCTTGTGTCACGGCGGCGTTGAGTTTTTGCAGCACCTCTTCGGGCGTGCCCGCCGGTGCAAACAGGCCAAACCAGTTGTCGAGTTGGTAGCCGGCCAAGGGCTTGTACTCGGCAATGGCGGCAATGTCGGGGGCAAAGCTGGTGCGCTTGGCCGAGGTCACGGCAAGGGCTTTGACCTTGCCGTCTTTGATGAAGCCCTTGGCGGCGGTGTAGCTCACAAAGGTCATCTCCACATTGCCCGACGCCACGTCAATCAACTGGCCCGCTGCGCCCTTGTACGGAATGTGCACCATGTGGATGCCCGCCAGTTCTTCGAGCAGTTCACCGTTGAGGTGCTGCGGGTTGCCCACGCCGCTGCTGGAGTAAGACACTTTGCCGGGGTTCTTCTTGGCGTAGGCCACCAGTTCTTCGATGTTCTTGGCCGGAAACGTCGGGCTCACCACCAACACATTGGGAATTCGCGTGACCAGGGTGATGGGCGCCAAGTCTTTCGACGGCGAATACTGCATTTTGTTTTTGTAGACAAAGGCATTGATCGCCGTCTCACCCGCCGAACCCAACAGCAGCGTGTAGCCGTCGGGCGCGGCTTTGACCACCGCCAAGGCACCAATCATGCCGCTGCCACCCGCTTTGTTGTCGACGATGACGTTTTGCTTGAGCGACGCGCGCAACTTTTCAGCCAGCAAACGCGCCATGGTGTCCACGCCGCCGCCCGCCGAGAAGGGCACCACGATCGTGATGGTTTTGTTGGGAAACTCTTGCGCACTCGCCGACATGCACAAGCAAGAACAGGCGACAGCAACCAGAGCGCTGCACAGCAGCTGACGACGGGCATTGAACATGAACACTCCAAAAGGTGCCGCCCACGCATGAAAACAACGGTTCATGCACTGGGCGACTGATTGCATTTTAAACACGTAAAGTGCAATAATGGTTGACATGGAAAACACCTACGCCCCCCCCGCTGCGCAACCCAGCACGCCGCGATTTGCCCCCGCGCATTTCAGCGTCAACCAACAGACCTATGCGTATGTGGACTTGCCCACGGTGTGTGGCCAGCGCTTGCAGCAGTTGCCCATCGTGTTGCGCTTGTTGTTAGAGAACGCCATCCGTCACATGCAAGGCAGCGAGCGCGGGCAAGCGGTGCAAGCCATCTTTGACTGGCTGCACACCGGCACCAGCGAAGCCGAAATTGCGTTTCAGCCCGGTCGTGTGTTGATGCACGACACCACCAGCACCCCCGCCTTGGTGGACATTGCGGCCATGCGCAACGCGCTGGACGAGGCGGGCGTCGACCCTGCGGTGCTCAACCCCGGCTTGCCCGTGGATGTGTCCATCGACCACTCGCTGGCGGTGGAAGTGTTTGCCGTGCGCGACGCCGTGACCGTGAACTTGCAGCACGAGATTCGCCGCAACGGCGAGCGCTACCGTTTTTTGCGTTGGGCCGCGTCGGTGCTGCAAGGGGTGCGCATTCACCCACCGGGCACGGGCATCATGCACACCATCAACCTGGAGCAACTCGCCACGGTGGTGACCACCCAAGACAAGCAGGGCAGCCTTTGGGCAGTGCCCGACATGATGATTGGCACCGACAGCCACACGCCCATGGTCAACGGCATTGGCGTGTTGGGTTGGGGCGTCGGGGGCTTGGAAGCCCAGACGGTGATGTTTGGCATGCCCACCATGCTGCGCATTCCCGATGTGGTGGGCGTCAAGTTGGTGGGCCAGTTGCCAGCGGCCGTGCTGGCCACCGACTTGGCCTTGACCGTGACCCAGCGTTTGCGCCAGCTGGGTGTGACCGGCGAGTTTGTGGAGTTCTATGGTCCCGGCGTGTCCACCCTGAGCGCGGGCGACCGCGCCGTGGTGGCCAACATGGCGCCTGAATATGGCGCCACCACGGGTTTTTTTGGCATCGACGCCAATACCTTGGCCTACCTCAAAACCACCGGGCGCACCGACGCTGCCATTGACTTGGTGCGGGCCTATGCCCAACACGCAGGCGTGTGGTTTGACCCACACGCCGAGCCGCGTTACACCCAAACCCTCACCATCAACCTCGGCGCCATTGGCCTGCATGTGGCAGGCCCACGCCGCCCACAAGACCTGTGGCTGTATTCGCAAACACCCGAGGCCTTGGCCGACGTGACCTTTACGCCTTCAGATCACTCAGACCACACGGGCCACTCAGTTCAGGCCGCCAGTGCAGCGAGTGCAGACACCCATGGCCGAGCCAACAAACTGCCACGCCATCCGGTGGCCATTGCTGCCATCAGCAGTTGCACCAACACCACCGACCCTGCGTTGTTGGTGGCCGCAGGCCTGCTGGCGCGCAACGCGCGCGCCTTGGGGCTGCGTGTGCCAGCGTGGGTCAAAACCTCATTGGCACCGGGCTCGCCTGCTGCGGCGTCTTACCTTGAGCGTGCGGGTTTGCTGGGCGACCTTGACGCGCTGGGTTTTGGCATCGTGGGCTACGGCTGCACCAGCTGCATTGGCAACACCGGCCCGCTGACGCAGCCTGTGCGCGACGCACAGCGGTCGGGCCAGAGCCAAGGCGTGGCCATTTTGTCGGGCAACCGCAACTTTCCTGGGCGCGTGCATCCCGACCTTGAGCTGAGCTTCATCATGTCGCCACCCCTCGTCATTGCTTTTGGCTTGTGTGGCGACGCCCAGAAAAACCTGGCCACCGAGCCGCTGCAAACCGCGCCCAACGGCCAAGCCGTGTACCTGAAAGACATTTGGCCCACGCACGCAGACATTGCGTCCCACGTGGCCCTGGGCGCCAACCCCCACGACTACGCGCGCGACTTTGCACGCGCCAGTGCCAACCCCTTGTGGCACGCCCTGCAAGCACCGCACAGCCCGCTGTTTCCGTGGGACGAGCGCTCCACCATCTTGCGCCGCCCGCCGTTTGCCGCTGTGACCGAAGGCAGCCAACTGGGCCACTACAGCGCCTACCCCTTGCTGGTGGTGGGCGACGACGTGACCACCGACCACATCTCGCCCGCCAGTGCCATTCCGCCCGACAGCTTGGTGGCCGACTTCTTGGTGGCACGCGGCGACGACCGCCACGACCTGAACGTGTTTGCCTCACGCCGTGGCAACTGGGAGGTCATGCTGCGCGCGGCCTTCCACAGCAAAACCTTGGTCAACCTGCTGCAGCCGGGCCTGCCCGTGGCGCACACCCTGCACGTGCCCAGTGGCGAGGTCATGCCCATCTGGGACGCCGCCCAGCGCTACCGCGACGCCGGTGATGCGGTGGTGCTGGTCGCGGGCGAGCGCTACGGCATGGGCTCGTCACGCGACTGGGCGGCCAAGGGCCAGCGCCTGTTGGGCATACGCGCCGTGTTGGCGGTGAGCTTTGAGCGCATCCACCGCTCCAACCTGATTGGCATGGGCATCTTGCCGCTGTGCATGCCCCAAGGCATGAGCCCTCACACCTTGCAGTTGCAGCCGGGTGACCAACTGGAGGTCCACGCCACCCCCGAGTTGCTGCAACCCCGGGGTGCCATGGCGGTGTGCGTGCGCCGCGCCGATGGACGCGAAGAAAACTTTCAGGCCACGGCCGCTGTGGAAACGCAGCTGGAAATCAGCTTGCTGCGCGAAGGCGGGGTCATTCCATCCATCTTGCACAGCACCATCCAAGCGCATGCGGCAAAAAATGTTGAAGAAACAGCGCCACAAACAGCCGCGCCAAAGATGGCCTCGCCTCGCATGCCATGAGCACAGACACCTCCATCGCCGCCCAAGTGCTGGACTACATCCACGCCCAAGGCTTGGCGCCTGGCCGCCACTTGCCCGCACAAGCCATGGCCGACCACTTGAAGGTGTCGCGCTCGCCCGTCAACGACGCACTGGCCTGGCTGCAGCGCAAAGGCGTGTTGCGCCACGAAAAAAACCGAGGCTATTTTTTGGCCAAAGCCGTGGACGTGCACGACCTCAAGTTGGCCAAAGCCCTGGCCCTGAACCGCACCGACGCCGTCAGCACCGCGTACTTTCGGATGGCCGAAGACCTGCTGCAAGGCAGCTTGCCCAACGCGTGCTCAGAAGCCTTGCTCAAAACCCGTTACGACTTGACCACGGCCCAACTGCAAGCCGTGTTGAGCCGCATGGCGCACGAGGGCTGGGCCCATAAAAAACCGGGCTATGGCTGGGAGTTTTCCAGCATGCTGACCACGCCTGACAGCTTGCTGCAGTCGTACCGCTTGCGCATTGCGCTAGAGCCTGCGGCCTTGCTAGAGCCCGACTTCTACCTCGACCCCCAGGTGCTTCAAAGCTGCCGCGCCGCCGAGTTGCACTTGCTGGCTGGCGGCATTGAAACCGACACCCCCGACCAACTGCACAACCGGGGTGTGCGCTTTCATGAGTCGTTGGTGGAGGCCTCGGGCAACCCGTTTTTCATCGACACCATCAAGCGCCTCAACCGTGTGCGCCGCTTGCTGTCGTACCGCTCCATGCAAGACCGCCAGCGTTACAAAGAGCACTGCCAACAGCACCTGCGCATCTTGGACTTGCTGGAAAAAGGCCGCAACGCAGAGGCCAGTGAGGCACTGCGCAAACACCTCACCAGCACGCTGAAAAATCTGCAAAAAATCCAGGGGATTTTGAGGGCTTAGGAGCCCTTTTAAAACACAGGAATTAGATTTATTCTCTATTCGCGAATAGAGAATACAATGGGCGCATCATGGTTGCTGCCAAATCAAATCCTCAAATTTCTTTGCGACCCCAAGACGTGGTCGTCTTGCTGCGTTTGTGTCTGGACAAAGAAAAGCCACCAACTTATGCCGTGTTGGCTGAGGATGTGCGTATGACAGCATCTGAAGTCCATGCCAGTGTGAACCGATCCATCTTGGCTCAATTGCTTCGGAAAGACACAGATGGAAAACCTCGTGTTTTATTGGCGCAACTCAAACTCTTCTTGCAACACGGTGTGCGTTATTGCTTTCCAGTCGTGCGTGGAGAAATGACCCGCGGCATGCCCACGGGCCATGCCGCGCCACCGTTGATTGACAAGCTGGTGGGAACTAATGAGCCACCTCCTGTGTGGCCCGATAAAAATGGCAAAGTTCGGGGACTGACGTTTCAACCGCTTTACCCCACTGTTCCACAGGCCGCAGCAAGCAGTCCCAAGCTCTACGAGTTGCTGGTTTTGGTGGACGCCTTGCGCGGCGGCAATGCGCGTGAGCGCGCCATTGCGGTCAAGGAACTCGACGCAAAATTGTCGGCATGATCCATCTCAACCCAAACGATCCCAACGTGGCCATGATTGAGCGCGTGGCCCAGAGGCTCGGCTCGGAGTTGTGCAAAGGCTTGGTCTTTGTTGGCGGAGCTGCCGCAGGTTTGTTGATCACTGACATGGCGCTTCCAAGTATCCGTCGAACCGACGATGTTGATGTTGTGACCACAGCACAGGCCTTGGCGGATTACCACCACTTAGAAACCAATTTGAGAGCGCTGGGTTTTGTAGAGGACACACGCCCTGAGGCACCTATTTGTCGCTGGGTGGTAGATGGCATTACGGTGGATGTGATGCCCACCAAAGAAGAAATTCTTGGATTTGCCAACCGCTGGTATACCTTGAGTGTGGCTACTGCACAAACTCAAACATTACCGAGCGGGATGACCATCAAAGTTATTCGTGCGCCCGAATTTATTGCAACTAAATTAGAGGCGTTTTATGGAAGAGGGAATCATGATTTCCTCTTCAGTCATGACATGGGCGACATCATGGGTGTCATCGATGGTCGAGACAGTCTGGTGGCTGAATGTGCGCAAAGTGATCGTCCGCTGAGAGAGTATTTGGCACTTCAATTCAAAGCCTTGCTGCGCAACACAGTCTTTCTAGATGCATTGCCTGGCCACTTGCAACCCGATCCAGCGAGCCAAGAGCGGTTACCGCAATTGATGGAGAAGCTTTATAAGATTTCAGAGTTGCCGGTCGATTGATATGCACATTCCCCTGAACGTCTTTCCTGCTGACCCGAGCACTGCCAACAGCACCTGCGCATCTTGGACTTGCTGGAAAAAGGCCGCAATGCCGAGGCCAGTGAAGCCTTGCGCCGGCACCTCACCCGCACGCTGAACAACCTGCAAAAAATTCAACATAGAGGTTTTGACCCATGTCTCAGCTCGAATCGACATGTGCTTCTGAGCTGCTAGACAGATCATAGATGGATGTATATACTGAATGTAGATACATTGTGCAAGGACTCGTCATGACCTACGCCCGCATTTTTCAGTCTGGCAATAGCCAGGCCGTGCGTTTGCCCAAAGAGTTTCGGTTTGAGCAAGACCGCGTCGAGATCTTTCGGCAAGGCAACGACATCGTGCTGCGCCAAGTGCCCGCCAACGCTGCTGCTGTGTTTGACTTGCTGGGTAGCTTGCCCGCTGACTTCATGGCCGACGGCCGCCAAGACACCCCGCCCCAAGAGCGCGAGGAGCTCTGACAATGGCCCGTGCGCCCACCCGCTACCTGCTGGACACCAACATCTGCATCTACATCGCCAAAGGGCAGCCAGCGGCTGTGCGCCACAGGTTTGAGGCACTGTCGATACAGCAATTGGCCATGTCCACCATCACCGTGGGCGAACTGCGCTTTGGTGCCGAAAAAAGCCAATCCCGCGAACGCGCTTTGGCCACCATTGCGCAATTGGTGCAGATGATTCAACCCTGCGCCTTGCCCACGGCCGCTGCTGAGCACTATGGCCATGTCCGCGCCACGCTGTCGCAACAGGGCTTGCCCATTGGCAACAACGATCTCTGGATAGCCGCTCACGCATTGGCAGAGGGGTGGACGCTGGTGACCAACAACTTGCGCGAATTCAGCCGCGTGCCTGGGCTGCGGGTGGAAAACTGGGTGGCCTGAGTACTCAATCCACCGTCACTTGCCCATCCTTCACCACTTTGGCCATCGTTGTCATTTCCTGTTTGAGCCACTGGCCAAACTGATCGGGGCTCATGGCCAGGGCTTCTGCGCCCAGGGTGGTCAAGCGTTCTTTGATCTCGGGCATTGCCACGATGCGTTGCACCTCGGCGTGGAGTTTGTCCACCACGGGTTTGGGCGTGCCAGCGGGGGCCAGCAGGCCTTGCCAACTGCCGGTTAAAAAGCCCGGCAAGGTTTCAGCCACTGCGGGTGTGTCGGGCACTTGGGCGTTGCGCTTGGCGCTGCTGACGGCCAACAGTTTGAGCTTGCCCGATTTGACATGGGGGTAGGTGGCCACCATGCCATTGAAGGTCACGTCCACTTGGCCACCCACCAAATCGGTCATGGCCTGTGCGCCGCCTTTGTAGGGCACATAGCTCCATGCCATGCCCGTGCGCTGCGCAAACATCACGCCTGCCAAGTGCGTGGCGCTGCCCATGCCAGCGGCTGCTGCAAAGTTGACCTTGCCGTTTTGTGCTTTGGCATAGGCCACCAACTCGGCCACGTTGTTCACGGGCAACTTGCTAGGCACCACCAGCAGGTGGGGCGAGTAAGCCACCATGGTGATGGGCGCAAAGTCTGTCGGCACCTGAAAAGGCAGCTTGTACAGCGAGGGGCTGATGGCCAAGTTGCCCACATCCATCAACGCCAGTGTGTAGCCATCGGGGGCCGACTTGGCCAGGGCATCGGCGCCCACATTGCCGCTGGAGCCTGCGCGGTTTTCCACCACCACGGCTTGGCCCCAGGCGTCGGTCATCTTTTGGCCGATCAAACGCGCCAACACATCCGACGTGCCGCCGGCAGGGAAGGGCACGATGATTTTGATGGGCTTGCTCGGATAGCTTGCGGCTGAGGTTTGCGCGTGGGCCAGTGGCAACAAGCTGCATGCACCGAGGGCCACGGCCCACACCATGTGTTTGAACATACGGGGAATTCCTTGAAGAAGAATGCGAGTTGCCTGCATCAGGCGGAGCGCACTTCGTTGAGCAGGTCAGGGTGCCTATCGAGTAACTTGAAAAGTTTGACCAGTGCCAGCGGAGGCTTGGTTTTTCCGTTCTCGTAGCGAGAGAACGCGTTCACACCGCCCCCGAAAATCTCTGCGGCTTCACGCTGACCAAGATCAAGCTTTTTGCGCACGTTGGAAATGAAACCTGGGTCAACGATGGCTGCATTGACCTGTTTGTTGAACGCTTGCATCTCACGCATGACGCGCTCTGTTTCTGCCACGTCGGTGATGGACTCATCACAGGCAGGACAAAAATCGCCGGTCACTGCGGGAATCGTGGTCGTTTCGCCTTTGTAGGTGTAGGGCACATCACGTGTGTCATGGATCAATTTCGCCGCACCACAGACTGGACATTTCATTGTCATAACTCCTTGAAAGAAACAACCAACACGTCATCCACGACCGTCAGTTTTAGATAGACGTCTCCTGCCTTTGTGCTTGGGCGGTACACGTCTTGCCATATCGTGTGGTCGGCATGCGTGGTCATGCTTTTGTAAAAGTCGGTTGGAGTCAGTTCCTTCACAACATCCAACATCTCATGAAACTCAAACCCCAATCCTGTGGCTCCTACCCTTGCCGACTGCGTTGTGCGAACTTTTCCAACTTCAATGAGTGCTTTCACGATGGATAGTTTGCAGTGCGGGGTTCGCTTTTCCATGCTTCAATTCTAACCTAGTTGGTTTTTTTTGGAGTGTGTTTCGAGGTGCATTCATGCGAGATTCAAACAAGTACTCGCAAAAGGTTTGGTCTTAGTCATGTTGCACGACCATTCTTTACGCTGGATGAAGTTCCGCTCAGATATTCGGTTGGCGCATGGCCGCAATGAAGCGGCTAAAGAGCCGATGCTTACATCAAGGATTACACGCATCACACCGGCTGGGGTCGGCCCATTTGTCGGCGTTGGCTGTGCGTTGTTCTTCGTGGTTGCAAGTGTCGCAGTGCCACACCTCGGCCATGGGCAGTCGTGTCTTGTGGCCACACGCGCGGCAAGGCAAGCCTGTGATGTGGCGGGTGGGGCTGTAACCCGGTGCTTGGCATTGGGGGCAGGCAGACAGCAATTTGTGGATCAAGTCGTCTGCCGCTTTGCGGATGATGGTTTGCCGGGTGGGGTTGCAAAATGCGCGCAGGTCGTTTTCTATCCACACTGCGCCGTTGGCTGAGTCGGCCTTCACCAAGCGGAAGGCATCTTCAAGGTCTGGCCACGTGCACACCCCTTTGAAGAGGTGCGCACCCCTTGGCTCTGAGCGCACCACCACATGGTGCTTAGGAAACTGCGCTTGCGCGGCGAACTGGTGCAAAGCCTCCAGCGTGCTCACACTTGCGTGCGCGCTTTGTGCGGGCCCGTGTGCCAGGCCCATCACTTCAAAGCCGTGGCGCTGGTCGACCCACAGCAGCACCTCGGTGTTCCAGGGCATCAAGCCCGTGAAAGGGTCGGTGTCAAACGCCCCCTCACTGGCCAGCCCCACTTGTGCGCCTGTGAGTTTCATGGCGATCTGTGCTTTTTGTCGGGCGGCTTCGCGTTGTGAGCCCTGCCGCGCCACATCGCCCGTGAACGTGCCCAAGGTGTCGGTGTCGTAGGCGCTGGTGTGCAACAACTGGCAGCCCAAGGCGCGCTCCAAGGGGGCGCGCAACAAGTCTTGTTTGCCGTGTTGCGTCAACAGCGCAACTTGAAGGTCTTGGTAAGAGGGTCGATGAAAAATTGCCATGTAGGATTTAAGTCAGAACTGCGTGTGCCAAGTTGACGTAGATGGGGATGCCCACCAGAATGTTCAGTGGAAACGTCACCCCCAAACTCAGCCCGAAGTACAGCGATGGGTTGGCCTCTGGCAACGCATACCGCAGCACCGCAGGCACGGCAATGTACGAGGCGCTCGCGGCCAGCACCATCAGCAAAGCACCGTCACCGGCGGGCAGGCCCAGCCACCACGACAGCCCCAGCGCCGCACTGGCATGCACGATGGGCCCCAACACCGCATAGGCCACCAGCACGGGCGACTTGCCCTTGACTTGGGGCAAGTTGCGCGCTGCCATCAAGCCCATGTCGAGCAAGAAGAACGACAACATGCCTTTGAACAAATCGCCAGAAAACGGTTGCATGGCCTGTTTGCCTGCGTCACCCGTGATCAGCCCCACCACCATGGCACCCAACAGCAGCAACTGCGCGCCATCGGTGAACGACTCGTGCAAGATCTTGCCGATCGACACCGTGGGCTTGGCCGACGGCCCACCCAGCGCCGCAACCCCACCACCTACTGCCATCAGGGGCGTAGTCGCTTTTTGGCGCAAGGCGTTGGCAAACACCACCGCCATGATGATGGCGGGCGACTCCATCAGCGCCATGGCTGCGGCCATGTGTCCGCCATAGGCGATCTGTTGGTTTTCTAAATACTGCACCGCTGTGACAAACGTCACCGCACTCACCGAGCCATACGTGGCCGCCACCGCCGCAGCGTCAAAGCCCGACACAAAGCGCTTGAGCACGCTGTAGCCCACCCATGGAATGCAGATGGCCAATGCAACGGCGGCACCCAGGCTGGTGCCCACATTGGCCGTGAGCCCGGAGTGCGAGAGCGCAAAGCCCCCCTTGAGCCCCAGCGCCATCAACAGGTAGAGCGACAAAAAGCGCGAGATGGCGGGTGGTATTTCAAGGTTGGATTTGACGGTGCCTGCCAGCACCCCCACCCCAAAAAAGAGGATGGCTGGGTCGAGTAAGTTTTGCATGTGGGCGTTTCCTTTGCGCCCATCTTAGAAATTGGGGTGCATCTTGTAAAATCGATTTTCATATACTTAAGAATAGATAAAAATCTATGAATATCACCTTTCGACAACTGCGCTTGTTCTTGGCTTTGGCAGACACGGGCAGCGTCAGCGCTGCGGCCAAAGCCATGCATGTGACCCAGCCCACCGCGTCGATGCAATTGAAAGAGGTGAGCCAGTCTGTCGGGCTGCCGCTGTACGAAGTGGTCAGCAAAAAAATCTACCTCACCGACGTGGGCAAAGAACTCGCCGCCACCGCACGCGCAGTGGCCCAGGCCTGGGAGGGGTTTGAGCAAAACGTG
This sequence comes from uncultured Burkholderiales bacterium, assembly GCA_903906635.1. Lineage (GTDB taxonomy): Bacteria > Pseudomonadota > Gammaproteobacteria > Burkholderiales > Burkholderiaceae_C > Limnohabitans. Next base: position 40,878 of record CAIVLE010000116.1, read on the forward strand.
GACGCCATCAAAGGCCTGTCACGCGGCAAGTTGCGCGTGGCCGTGGTCAGCACGGCCAAGTACTTCATGCCGCGCTTGGTGGGCAGCTTTTGCACCAAGCACCCGGGCATCGACGTGTCCTTGGAAATATTGAACCGCGACGGCGTGGTGCAACGCCTGCGCGACAACCTGGACGACCTCTACATCATGTCTCGACCACCGGTGGACATGGATCTAGGTGACGAAGTGTTCATGCCCAACCCCTTGGTGTTGATCGCCCCCAACAACGACCCCTTGGTGAAAAGAAAGTCTGTGCCCCTGCATGAACTGGCGCAGCGCCGTTTCATCCTTCGCGAAAGGGGCTCGGGCACACGCATGGTGGGCGACCAGTTTTTTAAAACGATGAAGTTCCGCCCTGACGTGCGGCTGGAGCTGGGCAGCAACGAAGCCATCAAAGAATCAGTGGCGGGTGGCTTGGGGCTGGGGGTGATATCACGCCACGCGCTGCACGGGCTGAAAAAAGAACACGGTGTGAGCGTGATCGATGTGGCGGGTTTTCCGCTGCCATCGGCCTGGCACATCGTGCACCCCACCAGCAAAAAAATGTCACCACTGGCTTTGGCGTTTAAGCAGCATATGTTGAAAGAGGTGACGCGGCGGAAGTGGGATTTGGGGTGAGGTGATTGTGCGGAGTTTTGTATAGAACGACAGATTTCTAAACTGCTAATTGGAGGTTTTGGTGAATTTATAGATTTGGGATTTGGGCAGAATGTAGCGATTCAGAGCGTCAATGGACATTTCACCCCAACAGCCATAAGATTTTGATCACCTTGCAAGTGCAAAAACTTGCATCGCTGTTCTTGGCTACCTGTCTGGTTCAACCCGTCAAAGGAAGACGAACTTCCTGCGGTGCGTTGAGGAAAGCGAATGGATTTAAAAACTGCCGCCGCCAGAACAATGCCCGGTCGACTTCACTCAAGCTTGCTTCATCGCAAATGGCTTGCCATTCGTGTTCTATGACATTCACCTGATGGTTGATGATGGCAATCGCTTCACCTCTTGCGAGCAGAAATGATGGGGCGGCGGCAATGCACGTAGAGAGATGGCTGCTTCGATCCCCGCCATGAATGAGCATGGCCTGCGA
>CAIVLE010000117.1 GCA_903906635.1 uncultured Burkholderiales bacterium
ACCTTGGTGCGTTTGTTCCCACGCCAAGTCCCCAGCCCGCACGGGCATTACTTGTGTTGGCGCTCCGGCGCGATGGACCGATGGGAATGTGCCGCGTTTGCGGATTGGCTCAAATCGGCCGTGGCCTAAGCTCGGCTGTGGCGTGAGCTCGGCTGTGGCTTAAGCTCGATGGTTAATTAAGGTCGGCCGTGGCGTAGGTCCTGGCCTCACCCTCCAGCGGTGTCCCGATGCCCCATGACACCCCCCTTGCGCGGCATTCAAGACATTTCAACCTTTGCTGTAACTTTCTTCACGCTGCCCGCTGGCGTTTTGGCTTAAAGTGCCACGCATGAACGCACCACTCACCTCCGAACAGCAACACACCCTGGCCCGCTCTGAGCGACAAGCCCAGGTGGTGAAGGCCCTGCTGCACGTGCTGCCTGAGCATGCGCTGCTGTACACCCGCGAGGACACCGTGCCTTACGAGTGCGACGGCCTCACGGCTTACCGCGCGCGGCCCCTGTGCGTGGCCTTGCCTGAAACCGCAGACCAAGTGCAAGCGGTGCTACAAACCTGCCACGCCTTGGACGTGCCTGTGGTGGCGCGCGGCGCGGGCACGGGCTTGTCGGGCGGCGCCATGCCGCATGCCGATGGGGTCACCCTCTCACTGGCCAAGTTCAACCAAATTCTGCGCATCGACCCATTGGCTCGAACCGCCGTGGTGCAGTGTGGGGTGCGCAACCTGGCCATCAGCGAGGCGGCGGCCGCACATGGCCTGTACTACGCGCCCGATCCTTCGAGCCAAATTGCCTGCACGATTGGTGGCAATGTGGCCGAGAACTCTGGGGGGGTGCATTGTTTGAAGTACGGGCTGACCGTGCACAACGTGCTGCAAGTCAAAGGTTTCACCATCGAGGGGGACCCGGTGACGTTTGGCAGTGCCGCGCTCGACACCCCTGGCCTGGACTTATTACCGGTGGTGGTGGGCAGCGAAGGCATGTTGGCCGTGACGATGGAAGTCACCGTCAAGCTCATCCCCAAGCCCTTGTTGGCGCGCTGCATCATGGCCAGTTTTGACGATGTCCGCAAAGCGGGCGACGCCGTGGCAGCGGTGATTGCCGCAGGCATCATTCCGGCTGGTTTGGAGATGATGGACGGCCCCATGACCGCCGCGGTAGAAGCCTTTGTGCACGCAGGCTATGACCTGAGCGCGGCGGCGATCTTGCTGTGTGAGAGTGACGGCACGCCCGAAGAAGTGCAAGAGGAAATTGACCGCATGAGCGAGGTGCTGCGCAACTGCGGCGCCACCGCCATCACACTCAGCCGGGACGAAGCCCAGCGCCTGAAGTTTTGGAGTGGCCGCAAAAACGCGTTCCCAGCCTCTGGACGCATCAGCCCCGACTACATGTGCATGGACAGCACCATCCCGCGCAAACGCTTGGCCGACATTTTGCAATCCATCGCTGAGATGGAAAAGAAGTACCAACTGCGCTGCTTGAACGTGTTTCACGCGGGCGACGGCAACCTACACCCCTTGATTTTGTTTGATGCCAACGACGCAGACCAAATGCACCGTTGCGAGCTCTTTGGTGCGGAGATCTTAGAGACCAGCGTGGCCATGGGCGGCACGGTGACCGGAGAGCACGGCGTGGG
>CAIVLE010000118.1 GCA_903906635.1 uncultured Burkholderiales bacterium
GCTGCACCGGCCAAGTTCTCCACCACCACCGAGGGGTTGTAGCGCTTTTGAAGGCCATCGCCCAGCAAGCGGGCCAAGGAGTCCACGGGCCCACCCGGGGGGAACGGGGCCACCAGCGTGAAGCGCTCTTGCGCCAAGGATTTTTCGACAGCGGAGACAGGCTGCGCTTGGCTTGGCAAACACACCGCGAGCAATGCGAGCACCACGATCGCCAAGATCCCCCACAGGCAGGCAGTGCGCGGGGGCCAAAGATGCCCAGAGCGGGGCTTACTCAGGCTCGGGCCGATCACGCGCCAGCCCAAGGTAAGGGGCTGTCGTTGAGGCCCCAGTAAAAACTTTTCTGGCTGGTGTACTCCAAGATCCCTAAGCGGCCTTTCTCGCGGCCCGTGCCACTGAGCTTGACGCCCCCAAACGGGGTGCTGACAGAAAAGAGCTTGTAGGTGTTGACCCACACCGTGCCGGTTTTCAAGGCGCTGCCAATGCGCCAAGCGGCCTTGTAGTCACGCGTCCAAATGCCCGAGGCCAAGCCATACACGTTGTCGTTGCACTGGGCCAGCAGATCGGCCTCGTCGTGCCACGCCAGCAAGGCCAAGACGGGACCAAAAATTTCTTCTTGGCACATCTGTGCGGTGTTGGGCAAACCCTCGATCACAGTGGGCAGATAAAAACTGCCCCGCTCAAATAAGCCGCCCTCAGGGCGCTTGCCGCCAAACAACACGCGACCGCCCTCTTGCACGCCCAAGGCCACATAGCGCTCCACCGACGCGCGGTGCGCCAAGTTGACCAAGGGGCCCATTTGCGTGCGCTCATCGGCCGGGTCCCCCACCCGCAAGGCTTGCACGCCAGCGAGCAAGCGGCGTTTGAATTCCTCGTACACGCTGGCATGCACAAAGGCACGCGAGCCCGCAATGCACGACTCGCCCGAGGAGCTGAAGATGCCAAACAGCACCCCAGCCACGGCGTGGTCCAGATCGGCATCGGCGCACACGATGGTGGGCGACTTGCCCCCCAGCTCCAGCGACGTGGGCATGAGCTTTTCAGCGGCCAAGCGCTGAATGCCCAGCCCCACCTGGGTGCCCCCCGTGAACGCGATGCGCTGAATGAGCGGGTGCTTGACCAGGGCCTCGCCCACCAGCGCGCCCTTGCCAGGCAAGACGCTGATGACGCCATCGGGCACCCCCGCTTGCTGCGCGATCTTGGCCAATTCGATGGCCATGCGTGGCGTGATTTCAGCGGGTTTGAGCACGATGGCGCAACCGGCAGCCAATGCAGGGGCCATTTTTTGGGCTTCGCTGGCGATGGGCGAATTCCAAGGCGTGATGGCCCCCACCACCCCCAAAGGCTCGTGCACGCTCATGGTCAGGTAGTCACCTCGGGCGGGGGTGAGGGTGTCTTCCCAGGTTTCGCAGGCCGCGGCAAAGAACTGGAAGGTGCCTGCGGCGCTGGCCACCAAGGCACGGGTTTCGCTGATGGGCTTGCCGTTGTCCAAGCGCTGCAGCTGCGCGAGCTCTTCGCCACGCGCGCGGATGCCAGCGGCGATGCGGTGCAAGATGCCTGCACGCTCATGGCGCTTGAGCTTGGCCCAAGACGGTTGTAGGCGAGCGTGTTCGCCGGCTTGCACCGCCTCGTTCACATCGGCCACGGTGGCCGCATGCAATCGCGCGACGGTGCTGCCGTCTGCGGGGTATTGGGTGGTGTACTCGGGCCCCGAGGCGTCTCGCCAGCGCCCGGCGATGAAGCTCTGAAGGTGCTGCGTCATGGCGTGCTCATAAAGTGACCGCAGCGCTGCGGTTATGCAAAAAGCGCAGCGCCGACAACACGGTCAGCGCCGAGGTTTTGGGGTTGTCCGCCAAGGGCTTGCCACGCAAGGTGAGGTGCATCTCGCCAAAAGCACCACGGGCCACGATTTCGTGGATGTTCTCGCTCACGCCAGGGTCTGCAATCAAGCGCACCTGGGTCGCGTCGAGTCCCAAACCCGCCAAAGACACGGTGGCCGCCACGTTGGCGTTTTTGGGGTACAGGCGTGCGGCTTCGCGCGCGCTGGCTTGCAAGATGACCGCAGGCTGCGTCAAGGCGTCGAGGTTGACCACTTGCTCGGCCGGAGTGCCGCGCCAACCGCTGGGCGGTTTGCGTCCGGTGTAGGTGACCTCAGTCAAGCCGCCCAAGCGAGCGGCCGCAATGGCATCGATGCCCCCCATGGCGCCCGACAGCAAATGCAGCTGGGTCTGGCCTTGTTCGCTGGCTTGGGTGAGTTGCTCGGGCAAGCCCGGCTCTGACAATGCGCCTACTGAGAGCACCGCGCATTCCGTGCCACGCGCCAAGGCGGGCACCACGTGCTGGGTCAGGGCCGAGTGCCCCGCGCACTCGAGCACCAAGCGACTGGTGACAGGCACTTGGTCGCTGACCTGCACCGCGTCTCCCAACTCGGCTTGCAGCGCGGCCACACGTGCGGGGGACACCACAATGTGGGCGATGCGGGTGTGGGCCGAACCGTCCAAGCGTTGAAAAATCGAACGACCGATGGCACCAAAGCCCACCAAGGTCACCTCCAGCACAGCACGTGACATGGGCTCAGTCCTTCTTCAAAATAGGGCCTGCAAACTTGACCGCAAAGGCGCCCCAGCGCTTCATGTCGACCTCGACCACCACGGTGCCCGGGGTGGCAAAGGCTTGTTGCAGCACGGCTTGGGTTTGCGCGGGCTCTGACAAGGCCAGGTGCGTGACGTTCAGGCTGGCACAGAACTGGGCAAAGTCAGGCGTGTGCAAGTCGACGTAGCAATGCCGGCTGCCATACAAGTCGTCTTGGATGTTGCGAATCACCCCGTAGCGGCTGTCGTTCATGAGCAGCACCACCAGGTTGGCTTTTTCTTGCACCGCACAGGCCAGCTCGCCCACGTTGAGCATGAAGCCCCCGTCGCCCACCAAGGCCACCGTTTTGCGGCCCAACTGGTGCTCGGCGTCGGCAATGGCGGTGCCAATGGCCATGGCCAAACCTTGACCAATGCCCCCCCCCAGCGCGTGCACACCGGCGCGGGGGTGGTCGAGCACCGGCGCGCGGTTGCCCCACATGGTGTTGGACAAGGTGATGTCACGCACCCACCACAGGGCTTTGCCGGCGTGGGACGCGAGGGTGTTTTTCAGGGTGACGTAGGCCCCCAAAGTGGCGTCCACCAACCCCTCTGCTTGCTGGCGCGCGTGCTGCACGTCTTTGCGAAACGCGGGGTCGATCTGCATCTGGCCTTGCAGCAAATCGGCCAAGGCATGCAAGGTGTGCGACGCATCACCATGCACAAAGTAGTCACTGGTGTAGCCCCGGTTGTGGGCCAAGGCATTGGCGTCGATGCGGTAGAGCTGAGGAGGCAGTTGGAGCTGGTAGCGCAAGGTTTCGTTGCTGCGTAATCGCGAGCCCACCACCAACATGGCGTCGCAGCTTTGGTACAAGTTTTCAGCGGGTTTTTGCAGGTTGTACGAGCCCAAAGAGGCCGGGTGATCTTCGGCCAAGATCCCGCGCCCCTGCACCGAGGTGACCACACCCCAGCCCATGTCGACCAAACGCTGCACCGCCTCGCCTGCTGCACGCGCGCCCCCGCCCAGCCACAACAAGGGGCGCTTGGCTGTGCGCAAACGCTCGGCCAAGGCCTGCACCTGTGCCACAGGAGCCACCACCGCTGGCACGGGCAAAGGGGACATGTCGGGCGGCACGTCCATCCACTGGCCTTGCACGTCGATTGGGATTTCTATGCTGACGGGGCCACACGGTGGGGTGAAAGCCAGGCGCACGGCCTCGCGCAGCGTGGCCAGGGCGGTCTCGGCGTTGCGGATGCGAAACGCTGCTTTGCCTACCGCTTGCAGCATGGCCACTTGGGCTGGGGCTTCGTGGATGTAGCCCAAGTCGCGGTCCAGATAGGGCGACTCGATTTGACCCGTCAGGTGCAACAGCGGCGTGCCAGCGGTGAGCGCTTCGATCAAGGCGCCTGCCGCATTGCCCGCGCCCGTGCCGGTGCTGGTCACGCACACGCCCAGGGTGCCCGTGACACGCGCATAGGCATCGGCCATGTTGCAGGCACCGGCCTCGCCGCGCGCAGACACAAAGCGAATGGTTTGTCGCCGATGAAAAGCGTCCAAGATGGGCATGTTGTGGATCGAGATCACGCCAAACGCGGCCTTGACACCGCAGTGTTCTAAAAATCGGGCAGCCAGTTCACCCACGGTGATTTGCGCTGATGGGGGGGAAGTGGTCATGTCGAACTTGGTTTTTGAAAGTGGCTCAGGCGCTGGGTCAATTGCGCTGCCGCCGATTGCACGTGTGAGACCAAGACCTTGGCTTGCTCGGGCTCGACCTGTTGGGCCGGTACGGTGATGCTGATGGCCGCGACGACTTGGTGCTGCTGGTTAAACACTGGCGCGGCAATGGTGGAGATGCCGTTCTCAAACCCGCCCTGACTCAGACCAAAGCCATTGGCACGGTCCGCGTCGATCAAGGCTTTGAGCTGAGCCAAGGTGGTCGGGGTTTTGTCGGTGTAGGCGGGCAGCGGTGTGTCGGGGTAGAGCGTGTTCAAGGCGGCCATGTCCAGGTCAGACAACAACAAGCGCCCCAACACCGTGGCGTGCGCTGGCAAACGCGCGCCCACTTGGATGGAGTGAAACAAAGCGCTGCGTCCTGCCGCCTTCACCACAAACACCACCTCGCGGCCATCGCGCACCACCAAATGGGCCGAGTAGCCCGAGCTGTCGCGCAGCTGCTCGATCACGGGACGACCGTACTCGGTGAGCTCCATCGAGGCCAAGAACTCAAACCCCAAACGCAGCACACCCACGCTGAGTTTGTAGCTGCTTGACTCACCCACGCGCTCCACAAACCCCGAGCGCTCCAAGGTGTGCAAGATGCGAAACACCGACGCACGAGGCAGGCCCATGCTGCGGGCCAAATCGGCCCCAGTGAGCGTGGGGGTGGTGCGGTTGAATTGCCCCAACAGCTCCAAGCCGCGTTGCAATGCGGGCACCAGGTATTTGTCTTGTGTGCTGGCGGTCATGGTGGGGCACTCATGGATTGAAGATCATGGCTTGGAGGTCATGGCTTGAACATCATGGCTTGAACGGCATGGCCAGGGGTGTTCAGACCCAAGACTGCGTTGACCGCGTCCGCGCCTTCGAGCGCGCAGGCATGTCCCACATCGCCCAGGTCGTGCCAAGGCACACCGAGGCGAGCCGCCAAATCTTGGCAGCCCGCCATGGGCGTGATGCCATCGGCTCGGCCGCTGGCAATGGTCAAGGACAGGCTGCTGCGGCGCAAGTCGCTGGCGAGATCGCCCTGGGACAACATGTGGGTGGCCTGGGTGTAGCCCGCTGGATGCACCTGGGCCATGATGTGTTGCACCAAGGCCAGTTGCTCAGCGCTGGCATGCGGTGACAACATGGCCACGCCGCGTTTGCTGGCCATGCCCTGTGGGCCCAGGGTGTGCAGTGCGTGTAAGCGGTCGTCGCGTTTTTGGATACGCAGCGCAGCGTCGCTGTGGCCATAGCCTTGTGCAGGGGCCAGCAACACCAAGCGCGCCACACGTGAGGGCTGCGCCGCCGCTGCGCTCGCGGCCATCAAGGCGCCCAGTGAATGCCCCACCAAAGTGATGGGATGGGTCACGCCCAAAGCATCCAACCAAGCCCATAGGCGCACGGCGTAGTCGCTCGCCAGAGGCTGGGGCTGCTCCAGCGGGGTGGACGCCCCATAGCCCGGCGCCTCCCAGGCCAACACGCCTGCGGGTGAGGGAGCATTCAGGTGAGCAGGCCGGTGAGCAGGTAGATGAGCTGTGGGGTGAGCCGTCGGGTGAGCTGCGGCTTGCAATTGCATCAACCAACTGCCTGAGCCCGAACCAATGCCATGCAAGAGCACATGCGAGGTCTGCGGCACAGGCGCGCCTGCATGGCGGTATTGCACCGTGCCCAAGGCGGTGTCGACTTGCTGCAAGGCGTGGGCTTGCAAGCGCTGCGGAAGATCCAAGGTGGCCGTCATGCGAACGCGTTTCAGCGCTTGACTTTGGAGAGAGGGTGATCGCTCGGGTAGGTGGGCGTGATGGGCTTGGGGGTCCCCAGCATCACGCACATGAGCGCATCCTCGTCGCCGAGGTTGACCTCTTCGCGGTACACACCAGGCGGCACGGAAATGAGGTCACGTTCGTGCAAGACGGACTCCCAGCGCTGGCCGTCTTTTTCGCACACGATTTTCATCTTGCCGCGCAGCACAAAGAAGACCTCCTCCACGTCGTAGTGGATGTGTGAAGGGCCAATGCCACCGGCGGGGATGACCATGGTCGAGAAGGTGAAGTGGGCCGAGGGCACGGTGTTGTTGTCACTGGCCACACCGGTGGCACCGGTGCCCATGTAGCGCATCTGGGCGCGACGGTAACGCGGGTCCACCTTGGCCTGGAATGCCAAGGCATCCCAGTCGTAAGAGCGGGTGGCAAAGCGCGCCACGCGCGACTCTAACCAGGCGCCAAAGTCTTGACCCGGTGCGGGCATCAAGCTGCGCTGAATCTCGGCCTCAGGGGGAATGAGGGCGTCCATCAACCCACGTTCGTTGAACACGGGTTGGTTGGCGGCTGGGGTGGTGGTCATGGCAGAGTCCTCTTGAGAGATCGGGGTTAATTCATCACAAAGCCGCCATTGACGGGCAAGACTTGGCCCGTCACATAGCCGCTGCTGACAGATAACAAAAACAGCACGCTGGCGGTCACATCGTCGGGCACTTGGGCGCGCGTGATGGCGCGACCTTGGGCGTAGTAATCGTGGCGGGCCTTGGGCACGTACTCGGTGGCCTCCACCAAGGTCAGGCCAGGCGCCACCGCGTTGACGGTGATGCCTTGTGCCCCAAGCTCGCGCGCCATGGAGCGCGTCATGGCCATCACCGCGCCTTTGCTGGACACATAGGCCATCAGACGCGGCGCGCCCCACAACGCGGTGTCTGAGGCGAGGTTGACCACGCGCCCGCTGCCACTGGCGGCCAGATGCGGCGTGGCAGCCACGGTGGCCAACCACGGGCCGCGCACGTTCACCGCCATCACCTGGTCCCAGGTCTCGATCGTGAGTTCGTCCATGTTTTTGCCGCCCGAGTTGGTGATGGCCGCGTTGTTGACCAAGCCCTCCAAGCCCCCCCAATGGGCAGCGGCGGCGTGCACACCGGCGCTGACTGCGCCCGGGTCAGACATGTCCATGGGCACGTAATGGCAGGACTGGCCCAACTCAGCGGCCAAGGCAAGCCCACGCTCATGCAGCACATCGCTGATGATCACACGCGCACCGGCGTGCACCAAGGCGCGCACAAAGGCCTCACCCAAGCCACGGGCGCCTCCCGTGACCAGCACGCGGCGGGCGTTGAGCACAATGTCTGGGGTCTGCGCGCTCATGCGGTGCGTCTTTCTGCGCTGGGCAAGTAGTGCAGCACACGCTGCTCAGCCAGGACCACCGCGTA
>CAIVLE010000119.1 GCA_903906635.1 uncultured Burkholderiales bacterium
CCCGGCTCGCGGGTTTTGACCGTGTCAGCCACGAGCTGGGCCAGTTCAGAGGTGCTTGTAGGAACGCCCCGTTCTTGTCGGCGAGCAACAAGCGCCTTTGCAATCTGTTGAGCAAACCGTTCTTCGCCATATTCACGTATCACCTCCGCAATGTGTTGGAGTTCTGCATCCGCCAACCACTCGGACACGCTCTGGCCACGGGTGGTGTCCATGCGCATGTCCAAGGGACCGTCGAATCGAAATGAAAAACCCCTCTCGGGCGTGTCGATTTGGGGTGAGCTGACCCCTAAATCCATCAAAACCCCTTGCACCGAACCCGCTGCTAACTCGCCCAAGTCGGCAAAGCCTTGGTGACGAATCGAAAAACGCGGATCCTGAATACTGAGAGCGGCCTGCACCGCCTCGGGGTCTTTGTCGAAGGCAATCAACCGCCCCCGGGGCGAGAGCTGGGACAAGATCAAACGGCTGTGCCCACCGCGCCCAAAGGTCGCGTCGACGTACGTTCCATCGGGCTGAATGTCGAGGGCTTCGACAGCTTCGCGCAAAAGAACGGTGGTGTGCGTGCATGCCGTGTCCACCGTCAGCCTTTAAAAAGAGAATTCCTTGAAGACATCGGGCATGTCGCCCTGCATGGCTTGGGCTTCCTGGGCTTCGTAGGAGGCCTTGTCCCACAGCTCGAAGTGGTTGCCCATGCCAAGCAGCATGGTGTCTTTGCTGATGCCCGCAGCGGTGCGCAACTCAGGAGAAATCAACACCCGGCCCGTGCCGTCCATCTCCACATCCATGGCGTTGCCCAAGAAGATGCGTTTCCACCACTGCGCGCTCATGGGCAAGGCTGCGATGCGCTCGCGGAACTTTTCCCATTCAGGGCGAGGGAACATCATCAAACACCCGTGCGGATGGCGCGTGATGGTCAAGAGTCCTGCCGCGTTCGCGCTCAAGACGTCACGGTGCCGTGTCGGCACCGACAAACGACCTTTGGCGTCAAGACTCAGCGATGAAGCTCCCTGAAACACGGGCTACCTTCCTAAAAAACAGCGACAGCAGACAAATGGAGAGGCCCAAGGCACTTTCCCCCACTTAATTGCACTTAATTGCACTGTATCAGGAAATCCTCATCTCATGAGGCAATTTCTAACTTTTTTCAATGAAATCAATGACTTACAGCGGTTTCAAGGAATATCACAAAAGACAAAAAACGTTACAAATGAAGCACTTAGCACAAGCACTAAAAGTGGCTTATCAAGAGCAGGAGGCTCGAAAAAAAAGCAGGCACTGGGCCTGCTTAGAGGGTTCAAAATGAAAAAAATGATCAATCACCAAACATTTTTTGCTTCAGCTCCCGGCGTTCTTGCGCTTCGAGAGACAAAGTTGCCGTTGGACGTGCCAGCAAACGGCCCACACCAATGGCTTCACCCGTTTCGTCGCAATAGCCGTAGTCACCGGCATCGATGCGATGAATGGACTGCTCGATCTTCTTGAGCAGTTTGCGTTCACGGTCGCGGGTGCGCAGCTCCAGCGCGTGCTCTTCCTCGATCGTGGCACGGTCGGCAGGGTCTGGCGTGACGACCGTGTCCTCGCGCAAGTGCTCGGTGGTTTCGCTGGCGTTAGAGAGCACCTCGTCCTTGAGTTTGCTCAGCTTGATGCGGAAAAACGCCATTTGAATGTCGTTCATGTACTCGCTGTCAGGCATGGCGATGACTTCTGCATCGGTGAGCTGGTCTGCGGTTTTGGTTTTCCAGTTGTTGGCAAGTTTGGCGTCTTTTTGAGGTATCACAGGCACGATCGAGGGGACAGAGGGAGCAGTCATCGGCAAATAGCTCGACTTGGCTGCGTTGGTCACCACCACCGCAGCTGGCGGTGGGGGCACCAAAGCAGCCATCTTGGCTGCTCTGGAGTTTTTCTTATGCACCACAGGGGTGTAGCCCGGAATGATGGGCAACACATGCACCACAGGCGCTGGGGCGGCCACCACTTTGGTGGCTTTCACCTTGGCGGGTTTGGGCTGTTTTGGCGCAGCCTCAGGGGCGGCAAGGGGCTTGGTC
>CAIVLE010000120.1 GCA_903906635.1 uncultured Burkholderiales bacterium
CCCGCAGTGCCTGAATGGGGGAGGTGTGTCATGGTGGTCTCGTCGCGCACAGCTGACGTGCCTCAATCATTCAAGATCGCCACGGTTCTGCACCAGCCCGCAGACGCGTGTTTGATCTTCACCGGAAAGCAGCACACGGTAAAGCCCGTGGGCGGGAGTTGGTCCAGGTTGGTGAGTTTTTCCATTTGGAAATAACCAATGTCTCGCCCCGCTTTGTGGCCTTCCCAAATGATGGAGGGGTCGCCATCTTTCTCAAACCGCTCGATCACGTATTTGAAGGCGGCGTCCCAGCTGTACGAATCGGTGCCCACAATGCGCACGCCCCTCTCCAGCAGCCACAAGGTGGCGGCGCGTCCAAAACCACAGGCACTTTCCCAGTAGTCTTCTTGGCCGTAGCGCGCGCCGGCTCGGGTGTTGGCCAACACGATGTCCAGGGGCTGCAACGTGTGGCCGATGCGACGCAGCTCGCCCTCGATGTCTTGCGGCGTCACCACATAGCCCGCCTCCAAATGCCTGAAGTCCAACTTGACTCCGGCTTGCATGCACCAGTCCAAGGGCACCTCGTCAATGCCGGGCGAGGGCCTGCCGTTGGGGGTCAGGGCATGGTCGGTGGTGGGGTGAAAGTGCCAAGGTGAATCCATGTGCGTGCCAGCGTGCGTTGACAGCGACACACGCTCGACCGCCCAGGCCTTGCCCTCGGGCATGTGCTCACGCGTCACGCCGGGCAGCAACTTGCCAAACAGTGGCCACGAGTCGTCGTGGTTGACGTAATCGATTTGCGGTCGGTGGTGAGGCGGCGAGGTCGGCTTGTCTTCCAAGGTGACGGAGAGGTCAAGGATGGTGCGTGGCATGCAGGTCTTTCAAAAGGGCTGCGAATAAAAGAATTTTGGGGGGTGCCCGATCACTCGGGTTTGGCGCCTGTTTCGCGGACCACCTTGGCCCACTTGATGTGCTCCGCCTTGACGTATTTGCCAAAGCTGTCCATCGAGCCGCCCACGGGCTCAAAACCAATGCCGCTCAGACGGGTCTTGAAATCGGCCTGTTGCAGCAAAGCCTCCACGTCGGCATTGATTTTTTGAGCGACGGCCGCTGGCGCGCCCGTGGGCAAAAACACGCCCACCCAGGTGTAGTCTTCAAAACCCGCAAAACCCGACTCCGCCACGGTGGGCACATCGGGCAGGGCACTGTTGCGCTTGGCGCTGGTCACGGCCAAGCCTTGCAAGCGAGCGGCTTTGAGCAGGGGCACCGCGGCTGGCATGGCCACCGTGGCAAATTGCACCTCGCCCGTGAGCGCGCCATTGAGCGCAGGGCCTGCGCCTTTGTAGGGCACATGGGCCACGTCAACTTTGGCCAGTACCTTGAACAAATACTCGGCCGACAAGTGGGGTGTGGTGCCCGTGCCTGCGGAGCCGTAATTGAGTTGTCCGGTTTTGGCTTTCTCGATCGCATCTCTCAAGTTCTTGGCCCCCAGCGAGCTGCCTGCCACGATGATGTTGGGGCTTGATGCCACATTGGCCACAGCCAACAAATCTCTCTCCACGTCATAGCCTGGGTTGGCGTACAGCGTGGCATTGACGGCTACTGAGCTGGTGTTGATGAGCACCGTGTAGCCATCGGGTGGCGACTTGGCCACTTGCGCTGTGCCCACGTTGCCGCCTGCGCCAGGCCGGTTGTCCACCACCACCGCTTGCTTCCAGACCTCCGAGAGCTTTTGGCTCAACAAGCGAGCAATGATGTCGGTGGGGCCCCCGGGTGCATAGGGCACCACAAAGCGCACCGGTTTATCGGGGTAGGTTTGCGCCTGCAACAGGCTGCAAGCGGCCATCAGCAGTCCACCCAGCAAGGCGATGTAGGGGGTCTTCATGAGGTGTTTCTTTCAAGCAGAAAAAAGAAGGACTCAAGCCAGTACGCGACCTGCGCAACGGCCAAATCCCAGGGAGACAAAACCCTCACGTTGGCAGCGCGCTTGGAACACCACCTCGTCGCCGGCTTGGAGGTAGGTTCTTGATTCGCCCGAGGGCAACGCGATGGGCTCTTGGCCGTCTCGGGTGATTTCTTTCAAACAGCCCAGCTCGCCTGCGCGCGGGCCCGACACCGTGCCCGAGCCGATCAAGTCACCGGCTTGCAAGTTGCAGCCATTGCTGGTTTGGTGGGCCACCATTTGTCCGAAGGTCCAGTACTGGTCTTCAAACTTTGGGCGACTGATGACGTGGTGGGCCATGCCCTGCTCGCGCATGGTTTGGGTTTGCAGGCTGATTTCAAGGTGCAATTGCAAGCCCCCGCTGGCGCGGTCTGCGGGGTCGTTCAAATACGCCAGCAACTCAGGCGCCTCGCCGCCTCGCTCGCCAGCTTGGGTGCGAAATGGCGCCAAAGCCTCCATCGTGACCACCCAAGGCGACAAGCTGGTCATGAAGCTTTTGGCCAAGAAGGGCCCCAAGGGTTGGCTTTCCCAGCTTTGCATGTCGCGCGCAGACCAATCGTTGAGCAGTGTCAGTCCAAACATGTGGTCTTGCGCTTCTCGCAAAGGAATGGGCGTGCCCAGCGCATTGCCTGGGCCCACGAACAGGCCCACTTCGCACTCAAAGTCCAAGCAACGCGTCGGGCCAAATACCGGCTGGCTCGCGCCCGCTGGTTTGGTCTGACCTTGAGGCCTGGGGCATGGCGTGCCGTCGATCACGATCGACGAAGAACGGCTGTGGTAGGCCACAGGCATGTGCTTGAAGTTGGGCAGCAGCGGGTTGTCAGGACGGGCCAAGCGACCTGAGTTGGTCGCGTGGTGGATCGACGTGAAAAAGTCGCTGAAGTCGCCAATTTGTGCCGGCAGCACCATGCGCAGTTGGGCTTGTGGCACCAGGCAGCTTTGCAACAGCGCTTGATGGGGCGAGCCCGCCGCCAGCAGTGCCGAGAGCTGGGCGCGTAATGCGCCATGATGAGCCGCTCCCAAGGCCATCAAGCCATTGAGTCGGCCCCCCTCACACGCGCAAGCGGCCTCTTGGGCCAAGCCATGCAACAAGGCGTGCGCCGTTAGTGCTTGAACATCCAGGGCTTGGTCCCCAATGGCCACCACCACGCGCGCTGGCTCACCCGCCGTGATGTGCGCCACACCAAAGGGCAGGTTTTGAATGGGAAAGTCGGTCTGTGGCGTGTTGGCGCTGCTGACCCAGCTGCGAAGTTCGGGATGGTGGGTGGGGTTGGTCATGGGCGGAGGGGGTGGGAGAACAGTGGGCTCCATGTCAATGGGCTCAATCAGCGCGCCAAATGGCGGTCAAAAAATTGGGCAATGTCGGTGAACGCCTCGCGCGTCTCGGGGGCGTCGGCATTGAAGCCGTATTGCGCATGCGATTGGCCTTCGTAGACATTCAAGTCGGCCACCACGCCCGCGCGGCGCAGCTTGCGGTGGGTGCGCACGGTGTTGGAGAGAAACAAGTCACGCGTGCCGCTGGTCAAAATCGTCGCCGGAAAGTGCGAAAAGTCCCCGTAGATGGGCGACAGCTGTGGGTCTTTCAAATCTCGGCCATTGGCGTACAGCAGCGCGGCGCGTCCCAACCAGCCGTCCCACGTGACCAACACGTTGTCCACCCATTCATTGGTCTCGTAGGTGTCGCCGATCTTGGCGATGTCGGACCACGGTGTGCCCGGCGCAATGGCAGCGGGCAAGGCGACTTTTTCATCTTTTGCGCGCAGCACGAGCGCCAAGGTCATGGCGCCACCGGTGGAAGTACCAAACACGGCCATGTGTTTGGCTGAGTGTTTTTTCAGCAGTTCTTTCCACACAGCTATGGCGTCGTCCATGGCGGCGGGGTAGGGGTGGTCGGGGGGCATGCGGTAGTCCACCGACACCACGGTGTAGCCGCCAAAGCTAGCGAGCAAGAGGGCTTCGGGCAAAGCCGATTCGCCGGGGCCAAAGACATAGCCACCGCCGTGCACATGCATGAGCACACGGTTTTTGTTTCTCGCCACGGCCTGTTTGGGCGTCACCACAAACACGGGCACTCCAGCCATCTGCGTGGATTTCACGCTGACGCCTAATTTCTCTTTCAACGCAGGCAAGCCCGCCACCACCATCGCAGCGCGGCGGTTGACCAGCTCTTTCCATTCGGCAGGGGTTTTGGGGTCGGCGTTAAAGTGCGGGGGGTAGGGCGCCGCAATCATGGCCTGCATGGCGGGGCTCACGTCGTTTGAGGGCGGCGGGCTCACATGGGTTGGCGACTTGCGTGCGCCTGCTTGTGCGTTGGCTGCGCCTTGCGCCGCAGCCAGTTCGGCATAGCCTGCGGGTTGAGCGTGCAGTCCCAAAGACAAGAGGCTGCTTAGCAGCAGCCCCCAGACAGAAAGTTTGGTCATGTCGATGTCTCCTGAGGGTGTGGTTTTAGGTATGAGCCTGAGCATTCTTGGCTCAGTTCACTCAGCTCAAAAGCACGTAGGAGACAGCTCGGCGTTGTTCAACCAAAAGCGTGGAGCGTTTTGCCGCCGGCTTGTACGGGGTTGGCGTGAATCAAAATCACAGCCATCACACAGGGCTCAGTGCCCCGGTTGATCCAGTTGTGCACGGTGCCGCGTTGCACCATCACATCGCCTTGTTTGAGGTGCACCTCTTCGCCGCTTTCAAGTTCCATGTCGATCTCACCTGACATCACCACGATGTAGTCGATGCTGTCGGTGCGGTGCACGCGCTGCTCAACACCTGGATGAAAGTCCAAGATGCGAAACACGCTGCCGTTTTCGATCATGGTGAATTTGCCGGGACGCTGGCCCTTGTCGTCTTGTGACGAGTTGTCGGCGGGGGCGGTGTCCGTGGTCCAGATGTTGCAGATTTGGCCGTTGGGACGACCCTCTTTGAAGTGGGTGCAGATCTCGTCAATCTTGACGATGGCCTTGCCTTGGTCGTCGTGGCCTGTGACCACGCGTCGGATGCTGGGAGTTTTCATGGCGTGAATTCCGATGAGAGTTGAGAGTGGATGGGTTTATTCGGCTTTGATCTTGGCGTCTTTGATCACGCGGCCCCACTTGGCGACCTCGGACTTGATGTAGTTGGCAAATTCTTCTGGGCTGGACCCACCCAATTCATAGCCCAGGCTCAGGGCCTCGGCTTTGAAGGCGGGTGCATCCATGATGGCGCTGACTTCGGCTTGCAGCTTTTGGATGACGGGCTTGGGCGTGCCCGCAGGCACAAACAAACCGTTCCAGCCCGAAGCTTCTGCGTCAGCCAAACCGGCTTCGGCCAAGGTGGGTACTTCGGGCAAGATGGGGATGCGACGCGCACCCGCCACACCCAGCGCCACCAATTTGCCCGAGCGGATGTGCTGGGCCACCACCACGGGGGCCAAGTAAGCGGTGGTCACGTGGCCGGCCATCAGGTCGGGCAGCTCTGCGCCAATGGCTTTGTAGGGAATCTCACGCACGCCGAGTCCAGCCATCATGTTGATTTTTACGCCCAACAGTTGTGTGATGGAACCCGTACCACCTGAGGCAAAGGTCAACAGCTGAGGTTGGCTTTTGGCCAACGCCAAATACTCTTTCCAAGTTTTCACGCCAAGGCTTGGGTGGGCCACCATCACCAGCGGGGTGCTGGTGAGCAAGGTCACGGGCACCAAAGCTTCGTTCAAACGGCAGCAGGCATCGTTGGTCAGGATGTCGTTGAGCGAGTTGTTGATGTTGGCGTGAAACAGCGTGTGGCCATCGGGCGCAGAACGGGCGGCTTCGCGAGCACCAATGGCGCTGTTGCCGCCTGGACGGTTTTCCACCACCACCGACTGGCCAAATTTGTCGGCCAAGCCAGGGGTGAGCTTGCGGGCAAACACATCGACCGCGCTGCCAGGGCCTGCGGGTTCGATGATGCGCACAGTTTTACTGGGGTAGTTTTGTGCCCACGCGGCGTGAAGCCACACCACACAGCTCAGGGCCAAACAGAATTTTCTCAAAGTCATGGGGTCACTCCTTGTGGATCAAACAACCACTCACTGTGTGCGCGCTTGCACGCGGTGCATGAAGTCGGCCAAGGCTTGCGCCAATTCGGGCTCTTGTTCAGACCACGCTGAGAACGGCAGCAACGGCACATCTTGGTCTTCGATGGGCAGGTTGTACAACTCGCTGCCAGGAATCAACTCGGCAGCGGCAATGCCGTTGACCGATGCGTGGGTGTTGTCGTTGCCGGGCACCACCAAGGTGGGCACTTGGATGGAGCGCAGGGCTTCATCGGTCATGCCCAACACGGGCTTGCGAGGTCCCTGCAAAAAGATATCGAGCCAATGGCTCATCACCCGGATGTAGTGAGCCGGGTCCATGTTCATGAGGTAGTCCAAGTTTTTGGGGTTGGCCTTGATGCGCTCTTGGTATTGCTCGGTGGCGCACACCGCAGCCATGCCGCCTTCTTGCGCGGCACGAATGAACTGAAGGTAGTACATCTCAGGCAAGCGTGCGGCCGCAAAGTCCCCCCCGGTGATGCGCATCAGCAGCAAGCCTTTGACGTTGTGGGGGTGACGCAGGTACACCAGCATGGACATGCGTGCGCCCGACGAGGTGCCACCAATGAAGGCAGGCAAGGCGTTGAGGTGGGCCAACAAGGCCATCAAGTCATCGGCTGCAATTTCCTCCTCCCCATCTTGGCCTTCAATCACCACGTCAGAGGCACCGGTGTTGCGCCGGTCATGCAGCACCACTCGAAAGCCTTTGGCGGCGAGTTTGTGGGCAAAGGGAATGAACTCGGCGTAGCCCCGGCGACCCCCGGTGGTCAAGGCCACAAAAGGTCCGGTGTCTCCCACCACCTCATAGTTCATGTTGAAACCACGGATATTCAAAATAGGCATGCTGTGTTCGCTGAGTCAAAAGATGCGAGAGTGTCCATGAAATAAAAACCGGCTGTGTCGCCTACGTGGCACGCTCAGAGCTTGCCGGTGTCCAAGCCCGCTTTGCGGTACAGCTCTTCGATGTGCTGTCTCACCTCAGGGGGCGTGGCATCGTTTTCTGCGCGGTGGGCCCAGCCCACTTTTTCACGTGCATAAATGGCCATGATTTCATCTTGGTCGGAGGTGCCCCCGCTCACGCCATAGGCCCCCACCATCTCGTCGCCTTTGAAGATCGGCGCGCACCCGCCCGACACCACCACCTTGCCGCCCGTGAAGATGGAGGCATTGATCAGCATTTGGGGGTTGCGTTCTTTGAACCATTGCTGAATCGCCAAGCCGTCTGGAAACCGTGGACTCATCGACCGAAAAGCGGCCACGGTGAAGGCTTTGCTGGTGGCGATGTCGGGCGTGATGAAGCCCGCGTCGTCCATGCGCTCGAGCGCCAACAAATGCCCCTCTGCGTTGACCACGGCAATCGCCACGGGCACTTTCATTTCAAGCGCTTTGGCCGAGACGGTTTGGATGAATTCGCGGCATTCTGCAATTTTGAGTTTGGGCATGGAAATATAAAAAAAGTAAGGAGACTAAAAATATTCTAGGATTGAAGTGACAACAACAACGCAAAGAGACAACATGAAAACCCTAAGGCATCACCTGGGCGACAGTTCGCGCCGCACTTGGATGGGCGCACTGTGCCTGGTCTTGGCAAGCGCTGCTTGGGGACAAACCAGCTACCCCACCAAACCCATCAAACTGGTGGTGGGTTTCCCCAGCGGCAGCTCGGCTGATGTGACTGCGCGCATCTTGGCACGCAAACTCAGCGACACCTTGGGCCAAGCGGTGGTGGTCGACAACAAGCCCGGTGCCAGCAGCAACATCGCCACCGACGGGGTGGTGCGCAGCCCCTCGGATGGCTACACCTTGTTGCTGGGCTCGGTGGCCAACACCATCAATGCGGGCATGGGAAAAAGCTTGCCCTTCAACTTCGCCAGTGACTTGAGTCCTATCACCTTGGTGACCAGCTTGCCCAACATCTTGGTGGTGCATCCCTCCTTGGGTGTGAACACGGTGCAGGAGTTGGTGGCTTTGGCCAAAACCAAACCGGGCGGTATTGATTTTGCGTCCTCGGGCAACGGCACCTCGCCACATTTGTCGGGCGAGTTGTTCAACTTGATGGCCGGGGTCAAGCTCAGCCACGTGCCCTACAAGGGCAGCTCCCAAGCCATGACCGATGTGTTGTCGGGTTTGGTGCCGGTGATGTTTGCCCCCGCATCCACTGCTTTGCCGCACATCCAAAGTGGTGCGCTCAAGGCCTTGGCGGTCACGAGTGCGCAACGCTCGGCCATAGCGCCCAAGTTGCCCACCATCAGCGAATCGGGCTTGAGTGGTTATGAAACTTCAGTCTGGTTTGGCGTGTTGGTGCCACAACTCACCCCGCGTGATGTGCAAGACAAGTTGTCACAGGCCATCAACCAGTCGATTCAAGCGCCCGATGTCAAACAGCAGCTCTTGAGCCAAGGCATCGATGTCTTGGGTGGCACACGGGCTGACTTTGCCAAATACATGTTGGCAGAGACCGAGAAGTGGGAAAAACTCATCAAAGCCTCTGGCGCCAAATTCGACTGACCCGCCAGCCCCCAAGGACGACCATGCGCTTGTTCACTCACTCTGTTTTATTGGCTGCCACCTTGTTGCTGGGTTGGACTTGTGCGTACGCCGACTACCCTGAAAAACCCATTCGACTGATCGTGCCGCAAGCCCCAGGCAGCGCCACCGACACTGCGGCGCGCATTTTGGCCAGTGAACTCTCGTTGCAACTGAATCAGACCATCGTGGTGGAGAACCGCCCCGGAGGGGGCTTCACCATTGGCTTGGACCTGGTGGCCAAAGCCCCACCCGATGGCTACACCATCGGCATGGGCCCAGTGGGCTCCTTGGCCATCAGCCCCAACATGATGGCCAAACTGCCCTACGACATTGAAAAAGATTTCCAACCCGTGGCCTTGGTCACGCGCGGTCACATGCTGTTGGCGGTGTCCCCCAACTTGCCTGTCAATAGCGTGGCTGAGCTGATCGCATATGCCAAGAAAAATCCAGACAAGCTCACCAATGCATCCTCGTCCAATGGTTCGCCGGGTCACGTGGGCGGCGAGTTGTTCAAGTTGATGACTGGCACGCAGATCGTGCATGTGCCCTACAAAGGGGGGGCGCTGGCCATCAACGATTTGATGAGCGGGCAAGTCGATGTGCTGTTTGAAAGCCTCAACTCCATTGCGCCCCATGCACGTTCGGGCAAGGTCAAAGCCTTGGGGGTGAGTGGCGCGCGCCGCTCGCCTGGGTTCCCTGGCATTCCCACGATTGCCGAAGCCGGGGTGGCGGGCTTTGATGCGCCCACCTGGACCGGTGTGATCGCGCCTGCGGGCTTGCCCAAGCCGGTGCTCGACAAGCTCAACGCGGCCACCAACCGCGCCATTGCATCGTCCAGTTTCAAAGAGCGCTTTGGCGTGATTGGCGATGAGCCTGCAGGGGGCACGCCTGAGGAGTTTGGCGACTTGATCAAGCGCGAGTTGGCCAAGTGGCGCGATGTGGTCAAGCGTTCAGGTGCGAAATTTGATTGACTTGTTTGACTGACTCGTTGATTGACTAGACGTCCAAAATGGGTCGCATGCGCCGCAGAGGCCCAAATCGCCAGCGCCCCACATAGCTGGCTACGCTGGCACTGGCCAGGCCCCAGGACAATGTGATCAGCATAGGGGTGAGCCAGTCACCCTCGAACGCGAGGAACATGCAGGCTTTAACGCCCATCACCACCCAGGTCATGGGCAACCAAGGGCTGATGTGGGCAGACAAACTGCCGCTGAGCTCAACGGGTAAAAAGCCACCGGAGGCCGAGACTTGAAAAGTCATGAATAACATCTCGATAGCCACGCCCGCATTCCCAGAAGGGCGCGTCAAGGGATAAATGATGCACACAAAGGTGAGTGATGCGATGGCCAGCATGCCCGCCATGCCCCTTTGAACCCATCTATTTGCGCAATGAGCGTAAAGACACCGGGCGTGATGGTGATTTTTCCGTGTGGAGCACAGCCCGCAAATATCCATAAAAACAGTTGTTATGGAGAACGGTGACCAACAGCGCAACAGATCAAATTACCGAACTCCTGCCCAACCACCAAGCCAGGCATCCCACCACCGAAATCAAAAGAATCGTCACAAAAAGCCAACGCATCTGACTTTGCAGCCGATCCACCCGCTGCACCAGGGTTTGGTTTTGCTGCGCCAGTGTGTTGATCAACTCGGTCGCTGACACCAGTTGCACCTCTAACTGCGTTTGGTGCGCGCTCAAGCGTGCCAAGTCGGTGTGGATCTGTTCGAGTTCGGTGGGGGGCGTGATGTCTTGGGTGGGAGCGCTCGCCTCAGCGGTGGTATCCAAGCCGGCTTTCTTGGCCACGCGGTCCCACAGACCCTTGGCGCCATCCGCCACTTTGGGCGCGTTGCTGATCACGTCCGACCAAGGGACGCTTTGAATCACTTTGAGCCAACCGATTGCCATCTTGTGTGCCTTTCACAGTCTGACCCCTCGCGCGCATGGCGTGTGCGAATGGGGCAAGTGTGGAGTCTAGAGGCAATCGGCGTGCGTCTCAGCTGCTTTCAAGACGGCCTTCAATACGGCCTTCAATGTTGCCGCGATGCACTTCGGCTTCGCCGTACTCGCTCAGCAGGGTCATCAGGTGCTTGCGAATCAAGATGCCGGGGCGGTCTGAGTCCATCGAGTATTCCACGCCACGGCGGCGCAGATCGACCACGGCGTCGGGGTCGGTGGACTCCAAGATGTCTTTGTCTTCGCGGGTGATGACTTCGTCAAAGTGCACGAGCATGGCTTCGGGGCAGTCTGCTTCGCTGTCGTTGCGAAACAGCCATTGGCACAGTTGAATGTGGCCGTCGTCAATGGGTGTGAAGCAGTTGATGATGATGTGGCGAATGCCCGACGGGTACTCGATATCCAAGCGACGAGAAAACGGCAAGTAGTACGCATTGCGCATGTGGCGCGTGGTGATGGGGTCGCTCACGCCGCTGATTTTCTGAAATTGCTCGGGGTTCACAGCCTGGATGACGGTCTCGGCATAAAACCCTTCCTCGTTGTCTACCAGCTCGTACTTGCTGGGTTTAGGTGAAGCTGCCACACCAAAGGTGGCGCGGTGCACAAAGCTGAAGTGCGAGTTGTCAAAACTGTTTTCTAGCGCACGCACGGGGCTGGTGGCCCAGGTTTCGTAGAACTGGTAGATGGTGCGCCAGCCGGGCGCATCGAATTCGGGGATCGGTGGAATGTCGGCCACGGGGTCTTCCAACGCCACCCAGGCATAGCCGTAGCGTGCGGTGCAATGGTAGGCCTGGGTGCAGTAGTCGGTTGGGATGGCGCGCTCGGCGTCGTACTGCACGATTTGTACGACCTTGCCTGTGCGGTCGTAGGTCCAGCCGTGGTAGCCGCATCGGATGCGGCCTTGGCCACAGGCCTGGCCGTCTTTGTCCACACACCAGCCTTTGGACAACTTGGCAGTGCGGTGACAGCAGCGGTCTTGCAATGCGGCAGGCTGCCCGTTGTCGTCGATGAAAAGCACCAAGTTTTCACCCAGCAGAGTGAAGGGCTTGGGTCCGTCGGCGAGTTGGGACAGGGGGATGACGGCATGCCAGAATTTTCTGAAAACAGGTTGTTGTGTGACCAACATAGAGGCACTCCTAATTGAATTTCAACATGGCCTCACGCACGCGATCGCGAAAGCGGGTGAGTTGTATGGGTGTGGCCACATTCATGTGGTACTGGGCGTGGTAGTTGATTTTGACGCCTGGGCCTGCCAGCACCTTGAGGTAGCGCGTGATCACGCGCCGGGGTGGGTCGCCCATGTACCAGGCCATCCAGCGCGGGCGTCCATAGGTCACCACGGCGCTGATGCGACGGATGTGGGTGAGGGCGGGTTTGACATGGGCCGGGTCGCTGATGTCAAAGGCTACACCGGGCATGAGCAAGCGGTCAAAAAAACCTTTGAGCATGGCGGGTAGGCCAAAGCACCACGTGGGGAAACAAAACACCAGGGCCTGGGCACGCTCTAAGCGCTGCAAGTAAGCTTCGACCGGCACGCGGTTGCTGGGCACCTCGTGATAGCCCAAGCGCTCTTGGCGCGACAGCACCGGGTTGAAGCCTTCGGCGTACAGATCAAAATCGTCCACCTCATGACCCGCTTGCGTGAGCGCGCCCACCACATCGCGGTGCAGCGTGGCGTGGAAACTGGTTTCCACCGGATGACAAAACACCACCAAAACGCGCATAGCTTGACCTTTATGAGGGATGACGTGTGGGCTGTGACGTGAGGGCTAGGGGGCTAGAAAGGGGGCGAGGTGGTGGGTTAAGAGGCTTGGATTTTTTTCACCAAGGCGCGGGCGCGGGCCGACAACTCGGTCAAGTCCAAGCCGGGGATCTGGCCATCGCGCACCACTGTGCGTCCTGCCACCCAAGCGTGACGCACCTGGGCCGCCCCGCCTGCAGTGATGGGCGCGGTGGCGTCGTCGTGGTTGCCGCCGTAGCGTGGGTGGGTCAGGTCGTAGAGTACCAAGTCGGCTTGCATGCCAGGGGCGAGCGTGCCCACCTCATCGAGTCCCAGCACCTTGGCCCCGTTGGCCGTGGCCCAGTGCACCAAGGTCTCCACCGACTGGGCCGCGGCTCCTTTGACGGCACGGTGGATCATCCAGGCCGCATGCAATTCGCTGATCATGTCTGCGGCTTCGTTGGACGCGGCACCGTCCACCCCGATGCTCACGGTGGCCCCTGCTTGGGCCAGGGCTTGCACGGGGGCCACGCCGCTGCCCAAGCGGCCATTGCTTTGCGGGCAATGGGCGATGGCCGTCTGGGTTTGGCCACAGAGTGCGATTTCTTCATCGTCCAAATGCACCATGTGGGCAAAGCTCACATCGGGGCCAATCCATTCGTGTTCGGCGCACCAGTCCACCGGGCGAGACTTCAGCACTTCTCTTGCAAAGCGCACGTAGTCAGCGGTCTCAGATAAATGGCTGTGCAGGCGAATGCCTAGGCTGCGTGCGGCACGCGCCATTTCGCGCAGCTCATCGGGGGTGCATGAGTAAAACGGGGTGGTGGGTGCCATCACCACTTTGCGAAAGGCACAGGGCGAGGCATCGTGGAACTGGCGGGTGCTGTGCTCAACTTCTCGCAAAAACACATCCAGGGGTTGGGTTGGCATGGGGGGGCGCTCATCGGTGGCAAACGAGCGGCCCATCGTGGCGCCTCCGCGCAGCAACACAAAGCGCACGCCCATGCGCTCAGCCACCTCAAAGAGCTTGGCGCTGGGGTCATAGCCCATGTTGGTGCCATACAGGTAATGGTGGTCGGCTACGGTGGTGCAACCCGACAGCAGCAACTCAGCGATGCCGATGGTGGCGGCGATCTCAATCGCTTCTTCACCCAAGTAAGGGCCATAGCGGTAAGGCACCGATTGCAGCCATTCAAACAGTGGCACGTTCAG
>CAIVLE010000121.1 GCA_903906635.1 uncultured Burkholderiales bacterium
CGTGACCAGCACGCGGCGGGCGTTGAGCACAATGTCTGGGGTCTGCGCGCTCATGCGGTGCGTCTTTCTGCGCTGGGCAAGTAGTGCAGCACACGCTGCTCAGCCAGGACCACCGCGTAATAGGCCACGATGCCAATGACGGTCAACGCAGCAATGATCACAAAGACGCCCGCCGTGTTGCCTTGGCCCTCAAAAAAGACCAGCAAATAACCCAAGCCCATGTTGCCGCCCACCAACTCGCCCACGACCACGCCAATGACGGCCAGGGTGCTGGCAATACGCAACCCAGAGAACAAAGCAGGCATGGTGGTGGGGTACTCGACCATGCGAAACACTTGCAAACGGGTGGCAGAAAAGGAACGCGCCAAGTTGATCATGTCAGCGTCCATGGTGCGCATGGCCGACAAGACGTTGATGAGGACGGGGAAAAACACAATCAACACCGCCACCAAAATTTTGGGGTACATGGTGTAGCCCAACCACATCACAAACAGCGGGGCAAAGGCGACCTTGGGCGCAATTTGCAAGGCCAGCAAATAGGGCGACAGCACCGCTTCGACCCGCGGCGAGAGCCCTAACGCATAGCCCATCAGTGCCCCCAGGAGCGAGCCCAGCACAAAGCCGATCACCACTTCGGCTGCGGTGATGCCCGCGTGCCAAAGCAGTTGCTCAGCACCCCATATGCGGACAGCCTCAGCGCACACGGCACTCAAGGGCGGCAGCACGAATTCGGGCACCCCCAAGCCAGCCGGCCCCCACTGCCAGGCGGCCAGAAACAAAAACAACACCACCAAGCTCAGCGTGGTGGTGACAAGGCGCTCGCGTTGGGCGTTCATGGAGGCTTACTTCGTAGACACGAACTGGTTGGTGTAGAGGTCTTTCAACGGCGTGGCTTTGGGCACCACGGCGTTGTCGACATAGAACTTTTGCAGCTCCCCCAAGCGCGCTTCGTCCATTTGACCGGGCACTTTTTGCTTCGCATACACGTACTGGTTGTACATCTCAAAGGCCTTCAAGATGGACGCCTCTTTGCCTTTGTGCGCGGGCACATGGGCCACGTACACGTCTGTGGCGGCCTTGGGGTCAGCCATGATGTCTTTCATGCCCTTGAGTGTGGCGCGCACCAGTTTTTGAATCAGCTGTGGGTTCTTTTGAATCGTCTCGTCAGACGCCAAGATGGCTTGCGCCATGCTTTTGAAGTACACGTCAGCGGGCAAGATATCCACTTGGGCACCAGCCTCCATGGCGCTGACGGTCCAGTCCGGCACACCGGCCATGCCCACGGCTTTTTTGGCTGCGAACTGTTGCCACACACCGGCAGGACCTGCCGCTTGGATGTTGACATCGTTTTTGGTCAGCCCCACCTTGCTGAGCATGCCCAACAGGGCGTAATACGTGGTGTCGGTGTAGGCCAGCACGGTGACGGTCTTGCCTTTGAGTTCGCGCGGGCTTTCAATTTTCTCGTCTTTGTGTGTGACAAGTTGCGTGAGTGAGCCCGCGCCCAACACGGCCACGGCCTTGACCGGAATACCTTGGGCGCGCGCGATGATGGGCGTGTCGCCAATCGCCCCGCCAATCACCGCGTTGCCTGCGCCGACTTGCTTGGCCACATCCACCCCGCCTCGCCCGGTGACGAATTTCACATCCAAGCCTTCGCTGGCGTAATAGCCTTTGGCTTGCGCAATCATCCAAGGACCAAAGGCTGGCAAGGTGCTGGGGGCGGGCAAAAGGTAAGTGATTTCTTGCATGGCTTGCGCCTTGGCCATCATCGGCAACGCCATCGCGCTTGAAGCGAGCAGTGCCAACGCCAGGCGACGGCCTAAGAATGAGGGAGAGGTACGGCGCATGCGAGAACTCCTAAAGGTTGGGGGAAGGATCGGTGGTGGTGGGGTGGTGGGGGGCGTGAGCTTGAACGCTGGGGTCAATGAACTTGTGCATTCGCATCGAGTTTGAGCATGTCCATGAGCATGGCCACATGGCGCCCCACCCGATCGTCTTTGCGACGCTGCATCGGGTTGTCGCGCCCTGGAATGTCCACGGTGATTTGCTCGACGATGGTGCCCGGGCGCTCGCTCATGACCAAAATGCGGTCCGACAATGCCACCGCCTCGGCCAAGTCATGGGTGATGAAGAGCACCGTCTTGCCCTGCTGCGCCACGGTGCGCGCCAGGTCTTGCTGCAAGATCATTTTGGTTTGCGCATCGAGCGCTGAAAACGGCTCGTCCATCAACAACACCTTGGGATCCACCGCCAAGGTACGCGCCATCGCTGCGCGTTGACGCATGCCCCCCGAGAGCTGATGGGGATAGTGCCCCCCAAACCCAGTCAAATGGCACTGTGCCAGCAACTTGGCCGACACCTCATGGCGCTGCGCCGCACTCACGCCTCGCAGCTCCAAACCCAATTCGATGTTTTGCGCAATCGTGCGCCACGGCATGAGCAAGTCTTTTTGCAACATGAAGGCCACCTGCTTGTTGGGGCCGTTGACCACCTCACCCGCCACTTTGACGATGCCCGCGCTGGGCTTGGCCAGTCCAGAGCCCATGTTGAGCAAGGTGCTTTTGCCGCATCCAGAAGGCCCAATGATGGACACCACTTCACCGGGCGCGACGGCAAAAGACACGTCGCGGGCAGCCAAGACTTCGGAGGGCGAGCCTGGAGCGCCAAAACGCTTGTCGACACCGATGAATTCAATGGCAGCCGTGGCGGCCTGTGCTGTGCTCATCCTGATCTCCTGATCTCCTGATTTCGTGTTCCCGATCTCCCGCCCACACCGAATTCGTTTCTTTGATGAAACATTGATTCATCAAAGAAATATTATTGGCCTCGACGTGCCATGCGTCAAGCAAGACCTAATAAATTGAAAGGTTATTGGGCGGGGGCGCCCGCGTGCGACGGCGACAACCAGTCGATCAGCAACTGGGCGCTGGCCTGGGGCTGCTCCATGGTGGCCATGTGCCCCGCGTGCGGGATGGTTTTGACCTGCGGACGAGCCGGGATGAGGGCTGCAATTTCTTCGTGCTGCACAGGGGGCGACCAACTGTCTTGTGCCCCGCAAGCCACCAACGTGGGAATGCGAAGCTGGGCCAGCACATCTTGGGTGTCGGGGCGCTCGAGCAGGGCTTGGATTTGGTTGGCAAACACTTCGGCGGACTTGCGCGCGAGCATGGCCACAATGGAGTCGATCAACGCGCGATCGGCCAGTCGCTGTGGCGCCACCATGCCTTGCACCCACACCTGCGCCATGGCGCGAACGCCTTGGGTGCGGGCAACGTCCAGCAAGGCTTGGCGTTTACGGGCCTCCTCCTCCCCCTGCGCGCCGGCGGCTTTGGCTTTGTAGCCCGTGTCAAGCAAAGCCAAGTGGGTCACGCGCTGCGGGGCACGCCGCATCACCTCCAGCGCCACGCGCCCGCCCATGGAGTGCCCAGCCAACGCAAAAGTGGGAGGGGCTGTTGCCAAGAGTTGCTCGGCCATGAGACCCAAATCATCGGCCATGCCGTGGTCCACGATGTGGCAATGGGCATGCACAGACAGCGCGGACAACACAGGCTCCCAGACGGCGGCGTCGCACATCAGGCCGGGAACCAAGAGCAGCTCAGTGGAGGTTGTGGGATGCAACGTGTTTGTCATGTGTACCTAAAGGCTCTGGCTCGCATGGGCTCAATGCGCGCCCACGGCTTTGAACATGATTTCACCCAATTGATGGAAGTATTTTTCTGCCAACGGGGTGGGGATCAGGAATTTTTTGCGACGGTTGGTCCCTTGGTGAACCATCTCGATCAAACCCGCGTTGACCAAGTGCGTGAGTTTGCGGTGAATCGTTGCAGGCGAAGCCAGCTCGTTGAGCCGCATGGCATCCATGACCTTCAAGGGCGAGCCCACGCTGTTTTTGAGGGCAATGATTTCTAGTAATTTTTTAGATTCCAAATCAATCCCTGACATCACACCTGTTTCATCTTGCAGCAAATCGTAAAGGTTCAAGAAAGTCAGGTAGACATTTTTCATACCAGTTAGTCCCTAGACATCAAAATTGGCGCTAACTTTAACAACATTCGTAATATGGCTAAAACCAACACCGTTCCGAGCCATTTGCCCACGGCCATCACCGATGCCGCCATCCAGAAACTGTCTGTTTTGCCATTCCAGTAGAACCACCCTTGAATCAGGCAAGAACTGAGGACCGCAAATAACAAGGACACTTTGAGCAGCATGTCGTTGGTCAGCCCCCTCAGGTTCAGGTCCATCTTGAGCCAACTCACCGACAAGTACCGCGCCAGCCATGGACTTGCGGCAGCCAACATGCTCGTACCAATGGCAAACAAGTGCTCACCATTGAAGTAATAAACGTAATTCAGGCACAGCGCTCCCAACAAGATGCCTAGCGCGCCCAATTCAAAAAACAACAAGACCAGAATCAACCGAATGCCTGCAGGGATGTAAATCCAATGCACCCGCTCGACAAACAACAAATCGTCAAACAAGATCTTGTTGAGTTCAAACGACCCCCAATAAAGTGCCCCACTGCTGACCACAAGGGCGAACTTGTATCGGATGGGTAAGTCTTTGAGAACGCCTGATTTCATCCCGGAATTTTTTGGTTGAATATCTAGGCCAGCTTGCGACTTGCGAAAGCTTTAAACATCTAGAGAACACCCTAGGCAGTGATCTAGACGTACGATAGATAAACTTCTAATCTTTAGAAGTTTATATCTTATTACAAATATGACAGCATCTTTGGCTGCCTGCCAACGTGGGTATGAAGGCTGCAATATCTGAAAGCAAAACCTCAGGCTTTGCGTTTAACCGTTCGTCCCGAATCTTTCGCTTCTTGTAAACAGAAAACACGCTCTCAGCACCCAATTCAAACCCTCTCGGCGAGCTGTAACCTTGTGCGATTAGATGATCTGCAATTTGTTTGAAGGTCAAGTATTGAAGGTCCCTGAGCTCGATTATTAAGTTCGAAAGCTCAGTTTGATAGGCTGAGTAGGCCCCAATCATCAAGCCTCTCGTTCTGACGGTCAGGAGGAAACAGACAAGAAATCCTTGCGAATCCTGACCCCCTAACGAAACTACTCCACCGTCTTTAAATGTTTTTGCAAGTGAGTCTGAAAGCAATTTTGTCTGTTGATTTTCCATTTCGAAAATCTGGTGACTTCAACATTAATTCATTGACACATTTGGAATATCCCTTGCGTGATGCAGCACCCGCAGCACCATCACACCATCTTCATCTGGAACATAAAACAAGATGTATCGCGTCGATGTTGGCCAGCTGCGTACACCTTCGGCGAGTTCGGAACGTAAGCGTCCCATCAGAGGTTGCAAGGAGAGTGTTTGTGCCTCTTGGTGAATTGCCTCGATGACGCCATCAGCGGCGTCAATGCTTTCCTCCGCAATAAAGAGCCATGCCTCTAACAAGTCCGTTTTAGCGGAGTCAGAGAACAAAACATGTGCCATTATTTTGCGGCTTGCTTGAGTCGCTGACGACCTTGCTTCTTGATGTCATCAACATCCAAAGCACCCACGCGCTTTGCTTTGACATCAGCCAACCCTAGCTGAATGTCTGCGCGCAGCGCCTGCAATTGGCTATTTTGCGTTGCTTGATAAGCCTCAAACAAACGAAGCGCCTCACGAATCACCTCGCTTGCTGAACCATACATGCCGCTGGCGACATGCTCACGCACGCGATTTTCAAGCTCCACGGGAAGGGAAACGTTGAGAGACACAGCCGGCTCCTTGTATGGCAATTTTTGTCATTTTATGCCATGCAAGCTTGTCAAACTACCCTACTCCACCGTCACACTTTTGGCTAAATTTCGCGGTTTGTCCACATCGGTCCCGCGCGCACAAGCCGTGTGATACGCCAGCAATTGCAGAGGCACCACATGCAAGATGGGCGAGAGCACACCATAGTGTTCGGGCATGCGGATCACGTGCACACCATCACCGCTTTGAATCTTCGTGTCAGCGTCGGCGAGCACGTACAACACGCCACCGCGCGCGCGCACTTCTTGCATGTTGCTTTTGAGTTTTTCAAGCAAGGCATCATTGGGCGCCACAGTGACCACTGGCATGGCGCTTGTCACCAAGGCCAGAGGGCCGTGTTTGAGCTCACCAGCGGCATAGGCTTCAGCATGGATGTAGGTGATTTCTTTGAGCTTGAGCGCACCTTCCAAGGCAATGGGGTAATGCGTCCCCCGCCCCAAGAATAAGGCGTTTTCTTTAGACGCAAAGTCTTGCGCCCAAACGATCAACTGAGGCTCCAGGGCCAGCACCGCTTGCAAGGCGGCAGGCAAATGGCGCATGGCCTTGAGGTGCTCGTTCTCTTGCGTCTCGCTCAAATGGCCCTTGGTCTGAGCCAAGGCCAGGGTGAGCAAAAACAAGCCCGCCAACTGGGTGGTAAAGGCTTTGGTGGAGGCCACGCCAATCTCTGCGCCTGCACGCGTCACGTAGGCGAGTTGGCACTCACGCACCATGGCCGAGGTGGCCACATTGCAAATGGTCAGGGTGTGTGTCAGCCCCAAACTTTGGGCGTGGCGCAGCGCGGCCAGCGTGTCGGCCGTTTCACCCGACTGAGTGATGGTGACCACCAAAGTTTTGGGATTGGCCACCGACTCGCGGTAGCGGTATTCACTGGCAATTTCCACTTGGCAGGGCACTTTGGCAATGGCTTCGATCCAGTACTTGGCCACGCAGCCGCTGTAGTAGCTGGTGCCACAGGCCAAGA
>CAIVLE010000122.1 GCA_903906635.1 uncultured Burkholderiales bacterium
GAACCTGAACGATGTCAACGCCCTGTCCACCTTGGGTGCCCAGCAGCAGACCATCAATCAGAACCAGCAACTGTTCCCGCTGAACAACTTGTCCACGCTATCTGGCGTGCTGCGTGGATACAACGTGCCCACAAGCACCACCACTACGGCGGATATGTCCCCCTTGTCGGCTCTGGCTGGCGTGGGCGCTGGCGCAGTTGGATTATTCACACCGGGAACTGGCGGCAAGACGCCGTTTGACAGCCTGCAAGCCGCCTACGATAAGTTCACTGGTGGCAACTCCAGCTCATCAGGGAATACTGTGCCAGATACCACTGTTGGTGGTGGCATCACCACTCCCGGTACGCCACCACCTCCAAATGTCTCTTCCGGCCCCGTGGGAGGACTGGATAATTCAAACTTATCTGGCAGCGGATCGCCCTCCATCACTTCTTTCCCAGCAAGTGGCGCAACCCCCGGCGGAGCTGATGACGATCCATCGTTGCACCCCAACCAGTACTGGGACGCGTACAACAATGCATGGGTCAACGACTAAACCAAAGGACTGAACATGGCCGACCCTACCGCAATCGAAAAAACATCGCCTCCGATGTATGACATCAAGAGCCCGTTGGATATTTCAAAATTCAATGCAGCCGCCGCAGCAAGTAGCCCAGAAGTGGTGAAACAGCAACAGGCTATTCTGGACTCGCAAGACCAACTTGCAAAGTCTTTGGAGGATCGCTACGCCAATCCAAACTGGTTCAAGGTGGCTGCGGGCTTCCTGAAGCCTCAATTGGGAGGCTTTGCCGCCTCTTTGGGCTCTGCGTCCGAAGCTCTGGGTGAAAACGTCGAGTCACAACGCGCCATCGCTCCCACCATTCAGCGCATGCGTGCCGAAGTGGCGCAAGGACGACTGGGCATGGAGACTAACAAGGCCCAGTACCAAGCCTTGCAGGACTACAAAAACCGTGGTGTAAACGACACCAATAAGCTGCAAGACATTTTGTCCATGGCCCCTGAATCCGATATTGGAAAAGCCATCAGCAAAAAGATGGAGCTGGATCGCTCCAACCGTGAGGCTGTTGGTTTTGGGTTGGACGTGCAGGAGAAGATGAACAACAACCCATCTCTCTCCTTGGATGTTTTGAAGAATCCATCCATGGAGTTTGGGCGCACCGCAGAACAAGCTGCTGCCAACAAGCAGGCAATGAACGCCGCTGTGCCGCAAGGCCAAGACCCGAAAGCTTGGGCCACTATGGGGTATGGTGATCAAGCCAAGGCTCTCGCGGACGCCCAAAGAAAACGTGCCGACATAGTGCTGGAAGAGGGTCAAAAGTCTTCATTGAAGGCTGACGATGCCAACAAGTTTTTGGACTTGGCTGCGCCTACTCGCACCCTTGCTGCCGATCCAGAGCTTGCGCCGCTTTTTTCGCTTGGAAAAAATGGCGACCTGTTCTCTCAAGCCCGCGCATTCCTGAACGCCAAAGGTGGTGACACCAACGCGGCAGTAGAGGGCCTGTATGCAGCCGCCATGGACAAAATGAAAAACGCATCACCCGAGGCCCGAGCCAAGGCCGACGAGCTGATCAAAAATGTTTTCAGGCTAGAAGTTCAAATGCGTGGAAGCCTGCAAAACCCGACCGATGTTTTGACTGTGTTGAACTCACAAGGTTCCCCCAACATGCAAAACTCTCAAGCTGGATTCCTTGGCATCATGGATCAGCTTGGGCTCAATGCATACCGCGACATTGAAGAGCACCACATGCGCAAGAAGCTGGGTGTGCCCAACAATGAATTGGTGGACACCAACCTCATGCGCCAGTTCCGCAATGAAACACGAAAAATGTCTGTGGATATGGCAAAAAAATCAGCGCTTGACTCCACCCCTTCATTCTATTATTCTGGAACAGTTGCCGAACCTTCTGCCACACCTGCTGCGGCCACCCCTTCCGCTCCAGCACAAGCCTCAGCAACCATGACCGGCAATAGCGAAGCTTTGAGCATGCTGAAACGGCATCCTCAAGCTGGGGGTGCAAACAATGCATCACCCGCTACAACTTACGCCGACATTCAGGCTGAAAAAGCCCTTCGAAAAGCCGCAAAACAAACGCAGTGAGGTGAAGTATGGGCATGGATTTATCAAAGCTTTCTGATGCTGAATTGGATTTGGCCGACAAGCTGGCTGGCTGGACAAAGGACAAGTTCACGCAAGACCAATTCAACACGGCAAAGAAGGTTCGTGAGCGTGCATTGGCGAATGGTTTGAACCCTGACTTTGTGTTGCCCATGGTGATGCAAGAAAGTGGATTCAAAAACAGTTCCAAATCCAACAAGGGTGCTGTTGGCGTCATGCAGGTCATGCCAGACACCGCTGAGACATACAAGTGCGACAACCCGCACGACGAAGATCAAAACATTGAGTGCGGCATGACCATACTCAAGGACTTGATGTCCAAGCCAAACATTGGAGGCGACCCTCACAAGGTTTTGGCAGGGTACAACGCTGGCCCAAATTCAAAATTTGTCAAAACGGGTGAATTGAAAGACCTGTCTGATGAGACTCTGAACCACATAGATGCAGTGTCAAACTTTGCTGGCGGAGAACTTCCATCCAACCTCACGGTTGACGCGGTAGACAAGCCCGCGCCTGTCAACATGGGAAAGGGTAAGCCTGTCGCCAACAACCCAGTTGCGGCGCAGCCACTTGACCCATTGTTTGGCGCAGGTGCTGGTGCCGCTGTTGGTGCCGGAATGGGCACTACCGCCGCATTGGCTGATGCAAAAATTAAAGTGGGTACGGAGGCTTGGGACAAGTTTCTCGGCAACAAAACCCCTGATGTGGTGACTCCTGAAGTGGCTCCCGCCACGGTAACAGAGCCCACTCCTTCACCTGTTGCGGCCAACCAGACGAAACCAGCCATTACCCCCAAGCATGGCGGAGAAAACTGGACAAAATCTTTGACCGGGGTGGATATTCCCGGCGCTCAAATGGGCAAAGAAGACTTGGACGCCGCCAAGCTGATGCAACGCACTGTGGGCCGCAACGGTGCCCCCGGATACACTGGCGGCAAGATCACGGAGGGCGGAATCATCCTGAGCCCTCAAGAAGCTCAAGCAGTAGCCCAAAAGTCCGCACAAGCCAGTCAAGCGGAACAGCTTGCAGAGAATGCACGCCTAATGCGTCAAGCGCAAACTCGCATTGCCTTGCAGCGAGCAGAGCAATCCAAGGCGGCGCAAGCTGCAATGCTGGCACAGACCGAAAGCCAAGCTGCAAAAACTGCCGCCTCAACCGCTGAGAATGCCTCTCCAGTTTGGAACTACGTTAAGCGCTTGTCTGGCTACCCACTCAAAGGTGCGCTTGCTGGTGCTGGCCTTGGATTCAGTGCGGTTGACGTAGCCAATAGGCTTAACCAAGGTGATAAAACGGGTGCAGCACTTTCCGGCCTTGGAGGTGCTGCTGGTGCCTTGGGCACGTTTGTTGGCTCTGCCGGTGCTCTGCCAGCTCTTTCCGTTGCCGCACCTTTGTACAACGCTGCGTCCGACCGTATTGAGTACCTCAAGAAGCACCCAGAAGCCTTCCAACGCGCTGATCAAGACAACCAGTACGATGCCATGGGCAACGTGCAGCGTTAATCCTTGGAAAATAGGCTGATCAAGAAGTAGAGAATGGCGGCGCATTTCGCCAGAAACAACACGCCAATGATGATGAAAAAAGTCATGATGGTTTGAAGGTCACGTTGGTTGTCTCCCCGGCGTGAGGGCATTGCAGTTGCCCTATTTGGCCCCTACCGTCAAAAGTAGGGGCCTCTTTTTTTACTGGTTCCGAATCTGCGCCATGCGCTCGGCCACCA
>CAIVLE010000123.1 GCA_903906635.1 uncultured Burkholderiales bacterium
ATGCTCAACACCAATGAGGCCTTGTTGGCTGCCGGCAAATTGCCCGCAACTTACACCAATTTGTTGCTGGGTATCACCAAAGCCTCTTTGTCCACCGACTCCTTCATCTCTGCAGCTTCTTTCCAAGAAACCACCCGCGTGCTCACCGAGGCCGCCATCATGGGCAAGCGCGACGAGTTGCGTGGCTTGAAAGAAAACGTCATCGTGGGTCGACTGATTCCAGCCGGCACGGGTATGGCGTACCACAAAGCTCGCAAGGTCAAAGACGCTATGGACGACGCCGAGCGACGTGCCATTGCCGAGGCCGAAGCGGCTGAGTTGGCCGAGGCCTCCGGAGAGGCCCACGCCGACGAAGGCGCTGGCGAGGAAGCGTAAAGCGACCCCACAACAAAGGCCCGCAAGGGCCTTTGTTGTTGATGGGGGCGCGCGTGGCACTGCAAGATGAGAGGTGACAGCATGGTGGATGCTTGGTGGTTCTGGCTGTTGGTCGCGGTGGGTGTGTTTTGGGCTGTCGGTGCCTATCAGCGCTTGGTGAAGTTGCGCACACTGGTGACCAAACAATTTGGCGTACTCGAAGAGTTGATGCTGCGCTACCAAGGCCTGGTGCAAGACGCCACCACGGCCGCTGTGACGTCGCCTTCAGGGTGGCACACCGCAGTCGCCCCTGAGTTGGGTGCGAGCCATTGGACACGTCTGCAAGTGGCGGCTAATTTGTCGGCCATGGCTCTCGCGCGCATGCAAGAGCATCCTCTGGAGCCTTCCTCAGCCATTGCCCTGGTGGCCACCAGTCGAGATTTGCAAGATGCCTGGGGGGCTCTCACGCATCCGGACGTTTACTACGTCAGCGTGCCCGATGAGTTGACCCAACGTTGGGCGGAACTGAGCATCTCCATCCAACCCGATGTGCAACGCTTTAACCAAGCCATCGATGCTTATAACCAAGCAATTGCGATGTTTCCGGCCAACTTGCTCGCGCGAGTTTTCAAATACAAAACAGGACGACGACTCGAATGAACACACCTGGTGTTGCACCGGTCGCCCTTTGGCAGCAGCTGCAAGCGGTTGCACATGCATTGGCTCAAGTGCGCCGTGGTGTCTCTGGCACCGCGGCCTTGGCAGAGGTGCCGCAGGCTTTGCGCCCTGGTGTGCAAGCCTTGTTGTTTCACGTGCTGCGGCAATTGGGGCGTGCCCAGGCCTTGCGCGCGCAATTGGCGGCCCGTGCACCGGCGCCTTTGCCGGATGCCCTGTTGTGTACAGCCTTGGCGCTGGCATGGGATGAGGTACATGCGCCGTATGAGCCCCACACCTTGGTCAACCAAGCGGTAGAGGCGGCCAAAAAGACCCGTGCCTTGCAGGGCCAAGCGAATTTTCTGAATGCGTGCTTGCGACGTTTTTTACGTGAACGCGACGCCCTGGTGCAGGCCACGCAGCACGAACAACAAGCGCAATGGAACCATCCGGTGTGGTGGATCAAGCGGCTGCAAAAAGACCATCCTGCACATTGGCAAAGCATGCTGCAAGCCAACAACCAAGCGGCGCCCATGACGTTGCGTGTCAATACCCAACGCATCACCCGAGATGCCTTGCAATTGCGCTGGCAAGCCTCTGGCATCGCTTCGTCAGCCGTTGGAGAGCAAGGTTTAGTTTTGGGGCAAGCGCTTGCCGTGCGCGAGATCCCGGGATTTGAGCAGGGACTGTGTTCGGTACAAGACGCTGCCGCCCAGTGTGCAGCGCAGCTGCTGCTGTCGGGGCTCAAGTCGCCCTCGATCGAGGGCTTACGTGTGCTGGACGCTTGCGCCGCGCCGGGTGGTAAAACCGCGCATCTGCTGGAGCTGCTGGCGCCGCGTGACCAAGTCGTGGCCTTGGACATAGATCCACTGCGTTGCGAGCGCATCGATCAAAACCTGCAACGCCTGGGCCTCAAAGCTCAGGTGCTGGCTGCAGATGCTGCCCAGCCCCAACAGTGGTGGGACGGGCAGCAGTTTGATGCCGTGCTGCTCGATGCGCCCTGTACAGCCTCTGGCATCGTGCGGCGACATCCCGATGTGCGCTGGCTACGCCGTGAAACTGACGTGGCGCAGTTGGCCCGCATCCAGAAAAACTTGCTCAACACCCTGTGGCCTTTGGTGCGACCCGGCGGACGGTTGTTGTATTGCACTTGCTCGGTCTTCAAGGCTGAGGGGGACGATCAGCTCAAAACGTTTGTTGGACACAACACTGACGCCCAATTGCTGCCCTCTCTGGGCCATTTAAGACCCCAAACTGTGCATACAGACGCTGGCCTCGCTGACAATCTAGCGGGTGATCACGATGGCTTTTATTACGCACTGCTTGAAAAGAAATTGGCGCCTTGAGTCTTTGACGACGGGCTGCGCGCGCATGCTGCGCGTGTTGGCTTGGGGGCTGATGTGCATGTGCAGCCTGCCCGCAGCATGGGCTGCAACCCCAGTGGAATTGCAAAACCTCAAGATCGTGCGCTTTGAACAAGGTGTCTATGCTTCGGCAAATTTGGAGTTCGAGCTGCCGACCGTGCTGGAAGAAGCCATGTACAAGGGCGTGTCCTTGTACTTTGTGACTGAGATCGACATTTTTCGTGAACGTTGGTACTTTTACGACCAGCGTGTGAGCCATGCTGAGCGTCATGTGCGCGTCACCTACATGCCTTTGACGCGACGTTGGCGTGTGAACGTCTCGCCAAAACCGTTCAGTGCAAGCGGGTTGGGCATGAACATTGGGCAAACCTATGACACCTTGGAGGACGCCTTGGTGAGCGTGCGCCGCGTGGTGCAATGGCGTGTCGCTGCAGCCTCAGACGTGGAGGCGGATGCACGACAGAGCTTGGAGCTCAGCTTCAAGTTAGATCTCAACCAACTGCCTCGTCCCTTGCAGATGGGCGCTGCGAGTCAAAGTGAATGGAACCTCAAGTTGGATAAAACCCAACGATTGGTGCTGGAGCCAGGCCCATGAAAATCCAAGCCCTCGACAGCGTGAAGTTGACCGGGCTTCAAGTGCGCTGGTTGATGGCGGTCAGCGCGGCGGTGGTGATTGGTTTGGGCTTGGTATTGCTGTTTTTATTGACACAAGCCACCGACAACCGAGAGCTTTATGAGCGTAACTATCGCCAACTGTTCATCTTGAACGTGGTGGTCGCTACCTTGCTGATGTTGGTTATTGTGTGGCTTTGTTTGCGCTTGATGCTGCGCTTGAGACAGGGCAAGTTTGGCAGTCGCTTGTTGCTCAAGATAGCGGCCACTTTTGCCTTGGTGGGGTTACTTCCGGGATTGTTGATCTACAGCGTGTCTTACCAATTTGTCTCCCGTTCGATCGAGAGTTGGTTCGATGTCAAAGTGGAAGGGGCGCTCGATGCGGGGCTGAGCCTTGGGCGCGCAACGCTTGACAGTTTGGCCAGCGATTTAGGCCAAAAAACACGAGCCTCTGCGGCCCAGATCATTGACTTGCCTGATGCATCTGTGGGGCTGAGCTTAGAGCGGATGCGCGACCAATTGGGTGCGGATGACGTCATTTTGTGGAACACCAGCGGCCAGGCCTTGGCTGGCGCTGGAAATTCCCGTTTCAAAATCAATCCCGATCGCCCGTCCTCTGGGGAGCTGCGACAAGCCAAAGCCCAAGGGTGGGTGACGTCCATCGATGGCTTGGAAGAGGCGCAGACCAAGGGCAACGCACAAGCCCGAATCAAAGCCTTGGCACTGGTGCCCGCTTCGGGTTTGGGGCTGCTGGTTGAGCCCCGCGTGCTGCAAGTCACCAAGGCCATTCCACCGACGCTGGTAAACAACGCCTTGGCGGTGGAGCAGGCCTATCGTGAGTACCAAGAGCGCGCCCTGGGGCGTGATGGCTTGCGCAGCATGTACATCGGTACCTTGACGCTGAGTTTGTTCTTGGCGGTGTTTGGCGCTGTGTTGTTGGCGGTATTGCTGGGCAATCAACTCGCGCGTCCCCTGTTGATGCTGGCGCAGGGCGTGCGTGATGTGGCCGCAGGCGATTTGAGTCCCAAGCCCGCGCTGCAAGGGCGCGATGAATTGGGCGGCTTGACACGTTCGTTTGCACAGATGACGCAGCAATTGTCCGAAGCGCGCGCTGCGGTGGATCGCAGCATGGGACAAGTCAGCCATGCGCGGGCGAATTTGCAGACCATTTTGGATAACCTCACCGCCGGGGTCATCGTGCTCGATGGGGCTGGCGTCATCCAATCTTCCAACCCAGGCGCAACGCGTATCTTGCGCGTCCCGCTGGCGGCGTGGGAGGGGCGGGCATTGGGGGAGATCGAAGGCATGGCTGAATTTGCCCAACACGTCCAGCAAGAATTTGATGGATTTTTGGGCGAGCGCAGTCAGCATGGCTTGGACCACTGGCAGCAGTCGTTTGAGCTGCACGCCACGTTGATGAGCCCCGCGGTTGAAATGGTTGATGACACGCGTCAGCACATCACCTTGCTGGCGCGAGGCGCGGTCTTGCCCAACCAGGCTCGGTTGTTGGTGTTTGACGACATTTCTGAAATTGTTTCTGCGCAACGCGCGCAAGCCTGGGGAGAGGTGGCACGGCGATTGGCGCATGAGATCAAAAATCCACTCACCCCAATACAGCTGTCTGCCGAACGCTTGGCCATGAAGCTCGACGGTAAATTGACCGAGCCAGACCAATTGATGATGAACAAGTCTGTGAAAACCATCGTGGACCAGGTCGACGCCATGAAGCGATTGGTCAATGAGTTTCGTGACTACGCCCGTTTGCCAGTGGCCGAGTTGCATCCCTTAGACCTGAATGCCTTGGTGCAAGATATCTTGCAACTGTATGGAAATGAGAACGCATTGGTTCCGGTGCGGGTGGAGTTAGACACAGACTGTCCGGCCATTCAGGGGGATGCACAACAGCTTCGACAAGTGGTGCACAACTTGTTACAAAACGCACAAGATGCCACGCAAGGATCTGTCCCCGCCGAGGTGTTCATCGCCACCCAGTGGGTGCCGACCTCGGGGCGGGTTCGTCTGGTGGTACGCGATAACGGACCTGGTTTTCCAAGCAAAATTCTCAAGCGAGCCTTTGAACCCTATGTCTCGACCAAGAGCCGAGGCACAGGGTTGGGCTTGGCCGTGGTGAAAAAAATTGCCGATGAACATGGCGCGCGCATTGACTTGAAGAACCGTGAACTCTCGGGTGCGGTGGTGGGTGCGCA
This sequence comes from uncultured Burkholderiales bacterium, assembly GCA_903906635.1. GTDB lineage: Bacteria > Pseudomonadota > Gammaproteobacteria > Burkholderiales > Burkholderiaceae_C > Limnohabitans. Next base: position 5,192 of record CAIVLE010000123.1, read on the forward strand.
AGTGTCGTTATCATTCCCAGTTGGTGAGCAGCAACACTCCTTGCTCTAATTCAGCGAAACACGTTCTTTCATGGCAAATATTTTGGTGGTTGATGACGAGTTGGGCATTCGTGACCTCTTGTCGGAAATTCTCAACGACGAAGGTCACGCCGTTGAGGTGGCAGAAAATGCCGCAGCAGCTCGTGCTGCCCGTTTGGCGGCTCGACCTGATTTGGTTTTGCTAGATATTTGGATGCCTGACATGGATGGCGTGACCTTGCTCAAAGAGTGGGCCGCAGCAGGTTTGTTGAACATGCCCGTGATCATGATGAGTGGCCACGCCACCATTGACACAGCGGTGGAAGCCACTCGCATTGGGGCACAGGCCTTTTTGGAAAAACCCATCACGCTGCAAAAGTTACTCAAAGCGGTCGAGCAAGCCTTGGCGCGCAAGGCTGTGGCGCCCGTCTTGGTAAGAAATCCCTCGCCCCCTGCTTCAGAAGCAGCTTCCACGTCTGTCGTTGCTGCGCAAGCTGCGCTGCCCCTGCCCACGCATCAAAGTTTTGAGTTGGACCTTCCCCTGCGCGATGCACGGGACGCCTTTGAGCGTACTTATTTTGAATTTCATTTGAGCCAAGAAAATGGCTCTATGACGCGGGTGGCCGAAAAGACTGGGCTTGAGCGCACGCACTTGTACCGCAAACTCAAACAACTTGGCGTGGACTTGACCAAACCTAAGCGTGGGGCCTAAAGCAGAGCGTGTCTCACGCTTTGTGGTTGTCGCTCGATTCTGACTCTGCGGCCCGCTGACGAGCGAAATGTTTGATGCCTGTGTGTTGGGCCAGCCAGCGCAGTGCAAAAGCGCCGATGATTGCGCCGTTGAAGTCCCCAATCGCCATGTAGAGAACCTGCTGTCGATCAATAAGTTGCGAGGGGTCAATCAGACTCCACAACACATGGTGGCAAAGCGCATTCAGCAAAGCGTAGAGCAGGGCCAATCGAAGCAGGTCAGATAACTTACGCAAGGACAAGCGACGCTTGAGCAAGACCTGTAAGGTCATGATCGAAAGGGCAGCTCCGCTGGCTGACACCGCCACATTGCTCAGCCCGATGCCCCAACTCTCTGCGGTCCATGCCATCAGCATGACGCCGCCAATGGCCGTGGCGGCGGTGCCCCAAAACAGGCCCAACACCAAGACATTGGCCAAGCGCAAAAAACCGGGCAAGTAAATCAAGCTGATGTGTGAGGAGAACTCGAGTTGCCTCAGCAGCCAGCTGTTGACCAAATGCGTGCCGCAGAACAATCCCCCAGCCAATATGGAGATGCCTAAGAGACCCATAGGGAAGTTCGATTCGGTTTGGCTGTTCATGCATTACTTTTCAAAATCAACGGCATTATCAGTTCAAGTAAAAAATCAGTTCAAGTAAAAAGTCAGACTTGTATTTTTGTCGACCGAAATTTGGGATTTATACTTTTTAAATGAACCAAGTCGTACAAAAGAGATCGCAGCCTACACGCACGAACGATCCGGCCCGTACCATGGCCGAAATTTTAGAAGTGGCTACCACAGAGTTTGCTGACAAGGGCTTGAGTGGCGCGCGCATTGATGAGATCGCCGCAGCCACGCGCACCAGCAAGCGCATGATCTATTACTACTTTGGCTCCAAGGAAGGCCTGTATGTGGCGGTCTTGGAAGAGGCCTACCGCAGCATGCGACAGATTGAAAGCTCGCTGCATTTGAACGACCTCGATCCACAGGAGGCGCTCAAGCGCTTGGTGGCATTTACCTTTGACCACCATTCAGCCAATGAGTATTACGTCCGTTTGGTGATGAACGAGAACATCCAGCGGGGTCAGTATTTGAGCCAAAGCAAGATCATCCAGCAACTGAATGTGCCAGCCATCGAGGCCATTCGCCATTTATACGAGCGGGGTGTCAAGGCAGGTGTGTTTCGACAAGGCTTGGACCCCGTAGACATCCATGCATCGATCTCGGCATTGACCTTCTTTAACGTCTCTAACAAGCACACTTTCGGATTGATCTTCAAGCGTGGCAAAGCCTCGGCAGCGGCGGCGGCTGCGAGGCGGCAAAACATTGTGGAGATGGTGCTGCGGTTTGTTCAGAAGTAAAAAATCCAAATCCAAGGGTTTTTACCAATCCACAGAAAACTATCCAGTTCGTACATTATGTGTTCGCTCATTTTGGAGACATGTCACATGCTGACAAAGTTCATTTCTGCTTACTGTCGGTTCTTAGAGGTTTTGATCGCGGCGGCGTTGGCCGTGATGGTTGTATTGGTATTTGGCAACGTGGTGCTGCGCTATGCCTTTAATTCAGGCTTGACCTTGTCTGAAGAGTTGTCGCGTTGGTTGTTTGTCTGGATGACATTTTTGGGCGCCGTGGTGGCCATGAAAGATGGCGCACATTTGGGTTCTGATACCTTGGTATCCAAGCTCTCCCTCACAGGCCAAAAGGTTTTCTTGGTGATTGGTCACCTGTTGATGCTCTTCGTTTGCTGGCTGTTGTTCGTGGGTTCCTTGAACCAAGCCATCATCAATTGGGAGTCAACCAGTCCGGTGATGGAGTTGTCCATGGGACTGTTTTATGGCTGCGGGATGGTGCTGGCCGCATCAGGTGCGTTGATCTTGCTGGACCGGTTGCTGCGATTGGCAATGGGCCAACTCCAAGACAGCGAGTTGATCGGGGTGAGGGAGTCTGAGGAAGAACCCATCGATGTACCTGCACCATTGAAATAAAAAGAAAGACATCTATGACGATTGCAGTATTTCTAGGCTCTTTGCTGGCCGCTATGGCACTGGGTGTGCCGATCGCTTTTTCTTTGCTTTTGTGTGGCGCCGCATTGATGGTTCACTTGGACATGTTTGATGCGCAAATCTTGGCGCAAAACGTGATCGAAGGCTCCAACAGTTTTCCGTTGTTGGCGGTGCCTTTTTTCATGTTGGCCGGTGAGGTGATGAACACCGGTGGTTTATCGCGGCGCATCGTTGACTTTGCCATGGCGCTGGTGGGGCACATTCGAGGCGGCTTGGGCTATGTGACCATCGTCGCAGCTTGCTTGCTCTCAGCGCTGTCGGGCTCAGCGGTAGCAGATGCTGCGGCACTTACCGCGTTGTTGCTGCCTATGATGGTCAAGGCAGGGCACGACAAAGCACGCAGCGGCGGTTTGATTGCAGCGTGTGGGGTGATCGGCCCGATCATTCCACCCTCGATTGGGTTTGTGATTTTTGGGGTGGCGGCCAACGTCTCCATCAGCAAGTTGTTCTTAGCCGGTATTTTTCCGGGCATCATTTTGGCGGCAGGTTTGTGGGCCACCTGGTGGTGGTTGACCCGCCGTGAGGTGTTGACCCCACCTGCGCGTAAATCCACCGCAGAAGTCTTAGCCGCTTTGCGGAGTGCGGGTTGGGCATTGATGTTGCCGCTGATCATTTTGGTGGGCTTGCGCATGGGGGTGTTCACACCCACTGAGGCTGCCGTGGTGGCCGCTGTCTACGCCTTGTTTGTGGCAGGTGTGATCTACCGCGAATTGAGCTGGGCGCAACTCTTTCATGTGTTTCAAACGGCCGCCAAAACTACGGCGGTGATCATGTTTTTGGTTGCAGCGGCCATGGTGTCGGCTTGGTTGATCACGGTAGCTAATTTGCCTTCGCAAGTTGTGTCGTTGCTGGAGCCTTTGCTGAGCAGTCCTACCTTGCTGCTGCTGGCGATCATGGTCTTGTGCATGATCGTGGGTACGGCGATGGATATGACCCCCACGATTTTGATTTTGACCCCCGTGCTCATGCCCATTGTCAAAGCCGCGGGCATTGACCCGGTGTACTTTGGCGTGTTGTTCATCATCAACAATTCGATTGGTTTGGTGACGCCGCCCGTGGGGACTGTGTTGAATGTGGTCGCTGGTGTGGGACGCATGCGCATGGATGAGGTCACGCGCGGCGTGATGCCCTTCATGGCGGTTCAATTCATCGTCATGTTCTTGATGGTGCTCTTCCCCTCCTTGGTGATGGTGCCAGCACGCTGGTTTTATTGAAGCTTTGATGCAGCGCCTGCAACGGTACGCCAGGTGCTGCAAAACTTGTTTGGTGCGTACGAACTTAAATTGAACTTGGAGACCCTTTCATGAAACGTTTATTCATCCAATCTGTATTCGCAACATTGGCCATCGCTGCGGTAGGCTTGGCATCAGGACAAGATATCAAAGAGCGCACCTTGAAATTCGGCTTGAATGGGCCAGAGGGGCACCCTGCCGTGGCTGGTATGAAAGCCTTTGCAGAGTCGGTGGCGGCTAAGTCCGGTGGCAAGATCAAGGTGCAACTTTTTTTGAACGGCGCATTGGGCAGCGACCAAGCGGTGGTGTCTTCTATCAAAGGGGGCACCATCGAAATGGCCGTCATGAACTCGGGCATTTTGGCCAGTGAGGTCAAGGCTTTGGAAGTGTTTGATTTCCCATTCATGTTCTCCAACGAAAAAGAAGCGGATGCCATTGCCGATGGTCCCATTGGACAAAAGATGCATGCCATGCTGCAAGACAAAGGCATCGTGGGTTTGTCGTATTGGGAGCTGGGTTTTCGCAGCATCACCAATAGCAAACGCGCATTGAGTAAAGTCGAAGACATTGAGGGTCTCAAACTGCGCGTGATTCCTAATGCCATCAACGTGGATTGGGTCAAAGCATTAGGCGCCAACCCCACACCCTTACCCTTCCCTGAGGTGTATGCCGCCATGGAACAAAAAGCCATTGACGGACAAGAAAATCCAGTTTCTGTGATTGCAGCCAACAAGTTTTGGGAAGTTCAGAAATATCTCACGCTGACCAACCACCAGTACAACCCCCAGTCTGTGATTTTCAGCAAAAAAGTCTGGGACAGTCTGAGTGCCGCAGAGAAGAAGATCATTGACGACTCTGCAGATGCTGCAGCTAAAAACCAGCGCGCACAATCGCGTGCGGCCTTGGCCGCCAACTTAGAGCTACTCAAGAAAAACGGCATGATCGTGTCTCAGTTTTCTGCGGCAGAAGTGAGCAAACTGCGTGACAAGATGAAGCCCGTGATTGACAAGCACAGTGCAGCGGTAGGGCCCATCGTGGCCGAAGTCCAGGCCGAGTTGGCCAAACTTCGCAAGTAATTACTTTTGCGATACGGCAGCGGGCTCACAAACACCCGCTGTTTTTTAATTTCAACCAGAGACAGTCATGAAAATTTTGGTGCTCAACGGAATCAACCTCAACATGTTTGGCAAACGTGACCCTGCCCAGTACGGCACCATCACGTTGGAGGAAATCAATGCCAGCATGAAACAACTGGGCGCTGAGTTGGGAGTGGAGGTGGAGTGCTTTCAGACCAACAGCGAGGGCGCCATGTGCGAGCGCATTCACCAAGGCTTTCGCGACAATGTCGACGCTGTGTTGATCAATGCTGGCGCTTGGACCCATTACAGCTACGGCATTCGCGACGCACTGGCCATTCTGACCTGCCCAATTGTCGAAGTGCACATGTCCAATATCCATGCTCGCGAAGAGTTTCGTCATCACTCGGTCTTTGGCGCAATCGTCAAAGGCCAGATCTGTGGATTTGGCGAAGACAGCTACTTGTTGGCATTGCGTGCAGGTGTGAATGCGGCAAAACACGCGCAGAAAAAATAAGTCCTATGACGATCAACGGCAACACAGAAATCATTGCACACATTGGATTTCCCACGCACAGCTTCAAGTCGCCCATGATTTACAACCCGTACTTTGAACAGGCGGGTATCAATGCGGTGGTGGTGCCTATGGGCTGTCAAGTGTCTGACTATCCGGCTTTTTTAAAGTCTGTATTTGCTTTGACCAACATCAGAGGTGCCTTGATCACCATGCCGCACAAGGTGACCACGGTGGGCTTGTTGGACGAGGTCACGGCAACCGTCAAAGTGGCCGGCGCATGCAACGCGGTCAAACGCATGTCAGATGGTCGTTTGGTGGGCGATATGTTTGATGGCGCTGGCTTTGTGCGCGGCGTGCAACGCAAGGGATTGAATTTGCAAGGTGCGCGCGTCTTGGTGGTGGGGAGTGGTGGCGTGGGGAGTGCGATTGCAGCTTCATTGGCCGGTGCAGGCATCGCCGCCATCAGCTTATTTGATCTCAATACCGCCTCTGCGCAGGCTTTGGCACAGCGCTTGATGCAAAACTACCCCAGCATCGACGTCAGCGCAGGCTCCAATGACCCTGCTGGTTTTGATTTGGTGGTCAACGCCACCCCCATGGGCATGAACGAAGGCGACCCACTCCCCATGGATGTGTCGCGCTTGTCACCCCAGACCTTTGTGGGCGAGGTGGTTATGCGATCTGACATCACCGCGTTTTTGGCGGCAGCACAAGCCAGGGGTTGTCGCGTTCAAGTTGGGTCTGATATGTTGTTTGAACAAATCCCCGCCTACTTGGAGTATTTTGGTTTTCCGACCACCACCGCAGACAATTTGCGGGCCGTGGCCAGGCTCTGAGGTCAAAATTGCGCTTTGAGGGTGCTACAATGTTCGACTCGGCCCGGTAGCTCAGTTGGTAGAGCAGCGGATTGAAAATCCGCGTGTCGG
>CAIVLE010000124.1 GCA_903906635.1 uncultured Burkholderiales bacterium
CCCTCGAGCTTGAAAGGGGCGCAGCACTGCCGTGCCGAGGTGTACCTGCAAGCCCACGGTTGGGTCGCGATGGACCCGGCCGATGTCGCCAAGGTCATGCGCCTCGAAACACCTGAGTGGATCAAACGCACCGACAACCCGGTGGTCAAGCCCGTCTACACCACCTTGTTTGGTGGCTGGGAGGGCAACTGGTTGGGTTGGAATACGGCTCACGACGTGGCGCTGCCGGGCAGCCATGAAGAGCGCTTGGGCTTTTTGATGTACCCGGTCGCGGAGACCGCAGACGGCCGCTTGGACTCTTACGCGCCAGACAGTTTCAAGTACCAAATCACCGCCCGCGAAATCTTGGCGTGATGCTTGGGGTTGAGCCTAAGCCGATAAGCGCAAGCTTTGCCCACTGGCAAAGCTGCGCGGCTTGCCCGTGACGGGGTCAGTGAACAAGACGCTACGAGCGAGCAATTGCAGCGGGTGGGTAAAGTCCTCGGGCTCGCCAGGGCCACGCAAGACCTCTGGGTAGAACTGGTCGCCTTCAATCGGCAGGCCCAGCGCGTTCATGTGGATGCGCAACTGATGGCGCTTGCCAGTCATGGGTTCTAGGCGATACAGCGCACGGTCGCCTTGCACACTCAGCAGCGAGAGGGTGGTTTCGCTGTTGGGTGCGCCCGCCACTTCTTGTGAGCGAAAAAACTGTGCACTGGGCTCAATGCGGCTGCGACGTGTGAGTGGCAGCGTGAGATCGCCGCGGTAGGGCGCAACAGCTTCGTACACCTTGTGAACTTGACGTTCTCGAAACAAGGCTTGGTAGGCATTGCGCTCTTGTGGCCGAACACACAGCAGCACCAGACCTGCGGTCTCGCGGTCGATACGGTGTACAGGACTTAAGGTGTCGATGCTCAGCTGACGCTTTAAACGCACCAGCAAACTTTGTCGCACATAACGCCCGCCCGGTGTGACGGGCATGAAGTGCGGCTTATCGGCCACCACCAGATGCTCGTCTTGAAACACGATGCGCTCTTGCACAGGTAAATCAGGCTCATCGGCAATGTGGCGGTAGTAAAACAAGTGTGTGCCGCTGGAATAGGGCTGCTCGGCATGCACCGACTGTCCCTGTGCGTCCAGCACTTGGCCATCTTGCAAGCGTGCGAGCCAGGTTTGGCGGCTGACTGCGGGCAAACGCTCGCTCAAAAAGTCCAGCACCGTGGCCCAGGAGCCAGCAGGCAAGGCCACGCAACTGGCGCTGACCCCATCACGGGTGGGCAGAGTGCGCACGCTGTGTGGGCGAGCCATGGCGCGCATCAACCTGTGGTCTCAGGCCTTGGTGAACACCAAATCCCACACACCATGGCCCAGCTTGAGGCCACGGTTTTCAAACTTGGTGAGGGGACGGTAGCTGGGCTTGGGGGCAAAACCACTGGGGTCGGTGGCCGTGTTTTTCAGCAAAGGTTCTGCGCTGACCACGTGCAGCATTTGCTCGGCATAGGGTTGCCAGTCAGTGGCCAAGTGCAAATAACCACCGGGCTTGATGTGGTGGGCCAGTCGGTTCACAAAGGGGCTTTGGATCAAACGACGTTTGTGATGGCGGCTTTTGTGCCAAGGGTCCGGGAAGAAAATGTGTACGCCGTCCAAGCTGTCTTCACCCAACATGTGGTCCATCACCTCTACCGCGTCGTGCTGCACGATGCGGATGTTGCCAATACCCTCTTCTCCGCAGCGCTTGAGCAAGGCACCCACGCCCGGTGCATGCACTTCGCAGCACAAAAAATTGTCGTCAGATCGGGTCTGCGCAATTTTGGCCGTCGCGTCGCCCATGCCAAAACCAATCTCCAAAATCAGCGGTGCAGCGCGCCCAAATAGGGCAGCGGCGTCAAGGCGTTCGGGTTGGTAAGGCACCAAAAATTGAGCACCAAATTGATCAAAAGCACGTGTCTGACCGGGCCCCATGCGCCCTGCGCGCAGTACATAGGTTTTGATGACGCGCATGAAAGGTGCGTCGGGTTGTTGGGACTCAGAGGTGGCGGGCAAATCAGCGGGGGTCATATCAAGTCGTGCTTTGAGGGCCAATCATTATCGTTGCCTCAGACTTGTTGCCTCAGACCACGCATGAACCCACAGCGCGAGTGACGCTGACACGGTTGGCCGCTGCCCCAATAGACCCAGTACGTGAGCAGCTTGGTTCAAAGCCTTCAAGGGATCGCTCAAGTCCAAGGCCTGCGCCCCGTTTTGCTTGCTCAATTTTTCACCGTTCATACCCAGCACCAATGGCGTATGCAGGTAGCTGGGCGTGTGTAAGCCCAAGGCCTGTTGAAGCACGATTTGGCGGGCGGTGTTGTCGCTCAGGTCTGCGCCACGCACGATGTGGGTGATGCCTTGTGCGCCATCGTCCACCACCACGGCAAGTTGGTAGGCCCACAACCCGTCGGCTCGTCGCAGCACGAAGTCTCCCACCTCTTGCGCCACGTCTTGGTGTTGAGGGCCAAGTGCACGGTCTTGCCACGCCAAAGGCACGGTTAGTTCCAAGTCATTCATGACACGTTGCACATCCAAGCGCCAGGCGCGAGGGGCTTTGCCCTTGAGGCCATGGCGGCAGGTGCCAGGGTAAACCGCTGCGCTGTGTCGTGCGCGGGTGTGTCCCATGGCCGCTTGCGCGTCTTCAATGTCTTTGCGAGAACACCCACAGGGGTACGCCCAGCCCTGGGCGATGAGGTGGTTCAGCGCCGTTTGGTAGGCCTCGTCTCGAGCAGATTGCCAAAGCACCGTCTTCTCGGGCACCAGGCCACAACGCTCGAGTTGATGCAAGATGAGCTGATCGGCGCCCGGCACGCATCGCGGTGTGTCCACGTCTTCGATGCGCACCAACCATTGGCCGCCCTGAGCACGCGCATCGAGCCAACTGGCCAGGGCAGCAACGAGCGAGCCCGCATGCAGCGGGCCCGTGGGAGAGGGAGCAAACCGACCGGTGTAGGGCAATTACAAACGGTGCGCCGATTGACACACGGCCAAAGCCAGTTCCAGGCCCGACACAAACGCGTCTTCAACGCGGTGTCCCAAATGCCAGTCACCGCATGTGCCCAAGCCCGTGCCTGCATGGTATTGGTGGGACACGCCCAAGGGGGTCAAGGTTTGTGCATAGCGCCACAGGTGCACTTCGGCATGGCTGGGTTCTGCGCGAATGCCGGTGAGTTCAGAAAACGCGCGCAACAGTTTGGCTTGCACGCGGGGGGCATCGTCTTCGAGATGTTCTTGCGACCAAGTGGCACTGGCTTGCACCGTCCAGCGCTCGATCTTGCCGCGCTTGGGCTTGGACGACTCGCGCGCCAACCACGCCACGCGGTGGTGGGTGCTGCGCGCTGCATTCCATTGAGGCCCGAGGTGGGGCAAGTCGGGTTGGCTGGCATTGGGGAAGGCCAGCATCAAGGTCCAGCAGGGTGCCACTTGGACGTCCACCATGGCGTCGATGAAGCGTGTTTTTTGAACTGCACTGCCTGAATTGCGCAGCAGCTGCTCGGCCTGTACCGAAGGCATGGCCAGCAGCACGCGGTCGTAGCCACTGTGTTTCTCCAAGACGTCTTTGCCGCTCTTGGTGTTGAGGCTGTGCAGCGTCCACTGACCCTTGGCGTTGCGCTCTAAGCGTTGGACTTGGTTTTGAAAATGCAAGGCTTTGCCCAAGGGCTGGGCCCAGTGACGCACCAAGGCGTTCATGCCCGGGCTGGCCACAAAGTGGGCTTCCTTGTTGGGGCGTGCCGCTTCAAAGACGTGGCCAAGCGGGTCAAGCACCCGCACGGCGTTGGCGCTCCAGGGGCGACAAATGTCTGTGGTGCCCGCTACAGTTTGCAGAGCCAGCGAGAAGCGGGCATCACGCACGGTGAAGTACTGCGTGCCGTGGTCAAAGCTGCCAAATGCGCTGTCTCGGGTGGACATGCGTCCGCCCGCGCCGTGGCTTTTGTCAAACACATGCACCTGGTGGCCCGCTTGGGTCAGGGTGCGTGCGGCGGTGATGCCGGCCATGCCGGCGCCGATGATGGCGATGTGAAGTGTCATAGCCGCACTCTACACGCTACGAGGGGCTTTGGGACGTCGGGGGTTCACCAACAAGGCAGATCGGGTGTTGGGGCTTTTGAGCTGCTTGAGCCACCACTGCAAGGCGCGGCCCCCACGTTCGCCTTCGCTGCCGTCTGGAATGCGCCAGGCATAGCTCAGTTGAGCCTCTCGGCGCGGACGCTCGACCTCGCGCACGAGCAAGCGTCCCGCCTCAATCAGGGGATGGACCAAAGGCTCGGGCACAAAGCCCACGCCCAAGCCGCGCACCTGGGCGTCGATTTTGGCGGCCATGCTGGGCACCGTGAACACGTCTTGACCCGGCAACAGACCAATGGTCATGCCACTGCCGCGTTGCACCGAGTCGGCCACGGCCACGGCGCGGTATTGGCGAATCAAGCTGTCGCTCAGCGGCTCAGGGGCTTGGGCCAGCGGGTGTTGGGGGCACACGGCAAACACAAAGCGTATGGGCCCCAGGGTTTGGCTGTGGATGCCTGCTGTCGTGCCGCTGCCATCTGTGCTGCCTGGGATGCCTAGAGCCAAATCTGCTTGCCCACTGGTGAGCGCCTGCAGGGTGCCGGTGAGGGTCTCCTCGCGCAGTTTGAGCCGGGTGGGCGGCGACAGCGCCAAGAAGGCTTCGCACAGCTCCATCACGGTCACGTGGTCGATGATGCTGTCCACGGCGATCGTGAACTGGCTTTCCCAGCCTGTGGCCACACGACGCACACGGTTGGCGATGGCGTCCATGTCTGCTAGCAGCCGCTCTCCCTCGCGCATGAGCTCGCGGCCTGCGGCAGTGAGCTTGGCATGGCGCGAGCTGCGATCAAATAAGAGCACATCGAGTGCGTCCTCGATTTGGCGCACACGGTAGGTGAGGGCGCTGGGCACCAGGCTCAGCCCACGCGCTGCAGCGGCAAAGCTGCCTGCTTTCTCAATCGCGTGCAACATGCTGAGGGAGTCGGGAGTGAGGACGTCTCGGGGAGAGGGCATGGCCAATAGATCATTCAAATAATTTGAATGATGCCATCAAAAGTCCAGCACCGCAGCGCACCTTGGTGCGCCTACAGTTCAAGACACAGGAGAAATCAAGACATGCTGACCCTTCGCAAATCCCAAGATCGCGGCTACGCCGACCACGGTTGGTTGCGCTCGTTTCATAGCTTTTCATTCGCCAATTACTACGATCCCGAGTTCATGGGCTGGGGCAATTTACGCGTCATCAACGAAGACCGCATTGCACCGGGTTCCGGCTTTGGAACGCATGGGCACCGCGACATGGAAATCATCAGCTACGTGCTCAGCGGTGAGTTGGCTCATAAGGACAACATGGGCAATGTCAAGGGCATTCCACCGGGCGACGTTCAGCGCATGAGCGCCGGCAGCGGGGTGATGCACAGCGAGTTCAATCACGCGCCAGAGCAAACCACCCATTTTTTTCAAATTTGGATTGAGCCCAATGTGCGCGGCATTGAGCCCAGCTACGAACAGCATACCGTGCCGCCTGCCAGTAAGCGCGGTGCGTTGAGTCGCATTGCCGGGCCGGTTGACGCACTGGTCAAGATCCACGCGGATGCCGCGTTGTACGCCGGCTTGTTGGATGGCGACGAGACTGCAACGCTGGAGTTGGCGCCCAATCGCAAAGGCTATGTCCATGTGGTGCGTGGCAGCGTTCAGGTCAATGCCGTGGCCTTGAACGCAGGAGACGCCGCCTTGTTGGATGGTGAGCAGACCATCCACCTGGATCACGCCTCAGATGCCGAGGTGTTGGTGTTTGACCTGGCGCCTTGACGGGTATCTGTTAACGGGTATCTGTTAGTGGGAATCTGTTATGTCACTTTCGTTTCATAACATTGAATGAATTTCGTATGAGCAACGTACTCAATCTCTTGGCTCGTTTGCTGTTTGCAGCCTTGTTTTTGCCCGCCGGCTTATCCAAGCTTGGCGGCTTTGAGGGCACCGTCGGCTACATCGCTTCGGCTGGGTTGCCCTTGCCCCAAGGGGGCGCTGCATTGGCCATCGTGGTGGAAATTGTGGGTTCGCTGTTGTTGATCGTGGGTTTTCAAGCCCGCATCGCTGCAGCAGTGCTGGCGGTGTTTACCCTGGTGGCCACTGTGATTTTTCATGCGTTTTGGGGCGCAGCGCCTGAACAAGCGTATGTGCAGCAGTTGATGTTTTTCAAGAACATCGCTGTAGTCGGAGGCTTGTTGTTGTTGGTGTCAAGCGGTGCCGGTGCGCTCAGCCTAGACGGCAAACAGGCGGCTGCGTAAGCGGCAACGCCCCGCCATTTTTTTCTTTTCTTTTCTTTTTCTCCACCTAACTAAGGACTTTGTCATGACCAAAACTGTTGTTGTTTTCCATTCCGGCTACGGCCACACCCAACGCGTGGCTCAATTTGTGGCCGAAGGCGCGAAGGCTGACTTGATCACCATTGACGCTGATGGCAATTTGAGCGACGCCGACTGGGCTGTGGTGGATGCAGCCGACGCCATCATCTTTGGCTCGCCCACCTACATGGGCATGGCTTCTTGGCAATTCAAAAAGTTCGCCGATGCCACCTCCAAGCGTTGGTTCACTGGCGCATGGAAGGACAAAGTCGCTGGCGGCTTCACCATCTCGGCCAGCCCAAGTGGCGACAAGCTGTCGACCATTCAGTACTTCATCACCTTGGCCATGCAAAACGGCATGATTTGGGTGGGTCAACCTGCCATGAATGACGGCACCATCAACCGCATCGGCTCCAACTCGGGTTTGATGGCGCAAGTGGGCCCCACCAGCCCTGCCGCAGACATTCCTCAAGGCGACTTGGACACTGCCAAAGCCTATGGCGAGCGCGTGGCCCAAGTGGCGGCCAAGCTGCGCGGCTGATTTTTTTCAAGACAAAGCCCTGCGCGTTGCAAAAACGAGTGGGGCTCAGCGCTTTTGCCGCGTTCGCACACAGGCGTTAGCATGACCGTATGAAAATCATCCAACTACTTCCTTGGGCCGATTGGTTGGCTCTCGGTTTTTTTGTCGTGGTGTGGTCCATCTACGCCTTGTTTGCCAAGCATTGGAGCGATGGGCAAACGTCGATCTTGGCGTTGACCAACCGCTACCGTCATCTTTGGATGCTGCAGGCAACAGCACGCGATCCCCGCATGCTCGACGGCATCATTACCCAAAGTTTGTCAGCCACCCCGTCGTTTTTTTGCTCCACCACCATTTTGATTTTGGGCGGCCTGTTTGCGTTGCTCGGCACCACCGACAAGGCGGCAGAGTTGGTTCGAGAAATCCCATTTGCCGAACAAACACCGAGTTTGGTGTTTGAATTCAAGATCTTGGTCTTAGTGGTGATTTTTGTGTATGCGTTTTTTCGCTTCTCGTGGTCGATGCGTCAGTACACGTTCGTGTCCTTGTTGATTGGCTCCATGCCACCGGCCAAAGATTTTGCCCAAGGACTGGCCGATCCAGGGGTGTTTGCCAACCGAGCTGCGGCGATGACGGGCCTGGCCGCTGAGACCTTCAATGGGGGATTGCGCGCCTATTACTTTTCATTTGCCGCCATGGGGTGGTTTTTTTCGCCACTGATCTTTGTCTTAGCCACTGTGCTGGTGGCTGCCGTGTTGTACACCCGAGAGTTTCGTTCCGACGTTGTCCACCTGTTGCAAGAGTGAGTAGGTCGGCGTGCTATGGATGAACTGGGCTTAAGTCTGGTGCCAAAGCTTCGCGCTCATCAAACACAAAGCAGCCCCCTTGGTAATGTGCGTTGCCAACTTCTTCAAAGTATTTCAAGATGCCGCCTTCTAGCTGGTACACATGGGGCAAGCCAGCTTCGCGCATGTAAATGGCGGCTTTCTCGCAGCGTATGCCTCCGGTGCAAAAACTGATCACGGTTTTGTCTTGCAGTGATTCTTTGTGCGCTTGCACTGCGTGTGGAAAGTCCGTGAACTTGTGCAACCCCCAATTGATCGTGCCTTCAAAGGTGCCGTGGTCGATTTCGAACTGGTTGCGGGTGTCTAAGGTGACGACTGGGCGTCCATCGTCGTCGTGTCCCTGGTCAAGCCAGCGCTTGGCCGTGGCGGCGGAGACAGCGGGGGCGCGTCCCGTTGCGGGTTGGATGCTGGGGTGGTTCATGCGGATGATCTCGCGCTTGACCTTGACCAACATTTTTTTGAATGGCTGTGTCTCTGACCAACTCTCTTTGGGTTGAAGGTCACTCAGACGTGGGTCTTGCCGCAGCCAGTCCACAAAGCCTCGCACCGCTTGGTCGCTGCCTGCCAAAAAGAAGTTGATGCCTTCTTGCGCAATCAAGATGGTGCCTCGGAGTTGACGAGCCAGCGCTTGGTCTAGGCAGGGTTGGCGCAAAGCTGTCGCATCGGGCAGGGCGACAAACTTGTAGCAAGAAATGTTCAAAATTGTATTCACCCTTGAATTTTAAAGACGCTGCTGAGACGCTTGAATCCAGTTTCAATCCCTACAATCTGAGCCATGTTTGTCCACCTGCGCCTTCACACCGAGTATTCTGTCGTCGATGGAACCAACCGCATCGACGAGATTGTGAAAGCGGCTGCCGCTGACGAACAACCTGCGCTGGCCATCACCGATCTCAACAACCTGTACGGAGCCATCAAGTTTTACAAAGAAACGCGTGGCAAAGGCGTCAAGCCTGTGGTGGGGGCTGAGATTTTTTTGGAAAGCCTGACGCAAGACGCAGCACAGACTTCGCGCATGATTTTGCTGGTGCAAAACCACCAGGGTTACTTGAATTTGTGTGAGTTGATCAGCCGTGGTTGGACCCAAAACGTCATCAAGGCAGTGGGTGTCATCAAGCTGGAATGGTTGCAAGAGCTTTCACAGGGTTTGATTGCTTTGTCGGGCGCGCAGGCGGGTGCCTTGGGGCAAGCCTTGGTGCAAGGCGACACCTCACGGGCCAGCGAAGTGGCACTGCAATTGGCGGGTATTTTTCCGCACCGCTTTTATGTGGAGTTGCAACGTGCTGGTCGTCCAGAGGACGAGGCCCATGTGTTGGCTGCGGTGCAGTTGGCGTCGCGCTTGAAGTTGCCGGTGGTGGCCACGCACCCAGTGCAGTTCACCTTGCCAGACGACTACGAGGCCCATGAGGCAAGGGTGTGTATTGCGGAAGGTGAGATCTTAGGTAACCAGCGTCGCGTGCGGCGTTTCACCCGCGATCAGTATTTCAAGTCATCGGCGCAAATGCAGGCCTTGTTTGCCGATGTGCCATCGGCCTTGGCCAATACGGTGGAGATTGCTCGCCGCTGCAACCTCACGCTGACTCTGGGCAAGCCCCAACTGCCCAATTACCCCACGCCCAACGGCATGCCGATTGATGAGTATTTTCGGTTTGCCTCGCACGAAGGGCTCGAAGAACGCTTGGCTCATCTCTACCCTGATGTGGCTTTGCGAGACAAAGAGCGCCCACGTTATGTGGAGCGTTTAGAGTTTGAAATTGGCACGATTTTGAAGATGGGGTTCCCGGGTTACTTCTTAATTGTGGGTGACTTCATCAATTGGGCCAAGAAAAACGGTTGCCCGGTAGGGCCGGGACGTGGATCAGGCGCGGGGTCGTTGGTGGCGTATGCGCTCAAGATCACAGACCTAGACCCGCTGCAATACAACCTGCTGTTTGAGCGCTTCTTGAACCCTGAGCGGGTGTCGATGCCCGACTTTGATATTGACTTTTGTCAGACCAACCGCGACCGCGTGATCGATTACGTCAAAGACAAGTACGGTCGTGACGCGGTGAGTCAGATTGCCACCTTTGGCACCATGGCCGCCCGTGCGGCCATCCGTGACGTGGGGCGTGTGCTGGACATGAGCTACACCTTTTGCGATGGCATCAGCAAACTCATCCCCAACAAGCCCGGCCAGCACATCACGATTGCGGGGGCCATCGAGGCAGAACCCATCTTGGCTGAGCGGCTGGACAAAGAAGACGAAGTCAAAACTTTGCTGGCGCTGGCTCAAAAGCTCGAAGGCATGACGCGCAACGTCGGCATGCACGCCGGGGGCGTGTTGATCGCACCTGGCAAGCTGACCGACTTTTGCCCGCTTTACCAACAGCCTGGCAGTGGGTCGGCGGTGAGCCAGTACGACAAAGACGACGTCGAAGCCGCTGGCTTGGTGAAGTTTGACTTTTTGGGCCTGGCGACGCTCACGATCTTGGAGATTGCGCGAGAGTTCATCATCCAACGCCACAAGGGCCAAGAAGACTTCGCGTTTGAGAACATTCCCCTGAACGACGCGGCCACTTACCGTTTATTCCAAGACGGCAAAACCGAAGCTGTGTTTCAGTTTGAAAGCCGCGGCATGCAGGGCATGTTGCGCGACGCTCGCCCGACACGATTGGAAGACTTGATCGCGCTCAACGCTTTGTACCGTCCGGGTCCGATGGACTTGATCCCCAGCTTTGTGGCGCGCAAGCACGGACGCGAAGAAATTGAGTACCCGCACCCCTTGGTGTCAGAGATGTTGTC
>CAIVLE010000125.1 GCA_903906635.1 uncultured Burkholderiales bacterium
CTGGCGCCGGGGTTGGCCTGGGCCCACCGCTGCGCGGCTTTCACGATGTCCCAGCGCCCGCCGTAGTTGGCCGCCACGTTGAGGGTGATGGTGTGGTTGTGCACGGTGGCGTTTTGCGCCACTTCGATGCGTTGCTGCAACTCGTGAGGGAAGGCGCTGATGTCCCCCAAGACCTGCAGGCGCACGCCCTCGGCTTGCATGGCCTTCATTTCCTTCTCTAGGTACTGCACAAACAGACCCATTAGGGTGGACACCTCGTCGCTGGGGCGACGCCAGTTTTCGGTGCTGAAGGCAAAGAGGGTGAGGTAGCCCACGCCTTGGTCGGCGCAGGCTTTGACCAAGTCACGCACGCCTGCTGCGCCCTTGGCGTGACCCACGGTGCGCGGCATATGACGTTGTTTGGCCCAGCGGCCATTGCCGTCCATGATGATGGCGACATGGCGAGGCGTGTTGACAGGAGACGGGGTGTTGGCGCTATTCACAGAGGGAATTATTGACTGACGGCCAGCGACTCGATGGCCAGTTTGAGCTTTTGGGGTTGACCCAACAGGTCCACCAGCACAAAGGCGCGGGTTTCGCCGTCGTGGGCCTGGTACACACCTTCAAGACCAGCCAGGGGGCCATTGGCAATGCGCACGCTGTCGCCCACCTCAAACAATCGGGCGACTGCAGCGGGCGGTGCCTCGCGCAAGAAGTGGATGAATTCAGGAGGCACCTTGGCGGGCACATGGCCAAAGCTGACCAACTTGCTCACGCCCAAGGTGGAGCGAATGGGGGACCAGTTGTGGTTGACGTCGTTGAGACGGATGAAGAGGTAGCGGCTGAACATGGGCTCGCTCAAGCGGGCGACCTTTTGGCGGCGGACTTTTTCGACCTCCATCATCGGCAAAAAACACTCAAAACCTTGGTTGCTCAGGTTTTCAAGGGCACGAGCTTCTTGAC
Organism: uncultured Burkholderiales bacterium; assembly: GCA_903906635.1. Lineage (GTDB taxonomy): Bacteria > Pseudomonadota > Gammaproteobacteria > Burkholderiales > Burkholderiaceae_C > Limnohabitans. The sequence continues at coordinate 943 of CAIVLE010000125.1, forward strand.
GGGGCTTGGTGTGGACGGCGTACCACGCGGCGGGGGACGGGTCTGGGTCGGTCATGTCTTTGAATGCTATTTTTCTACTTTTGACTACAGTTTAACCGGACCGAGACCGCTTGTAGCCGAGCGCCACCTCATCCAAAGAGCGCCTGCATGAGCTTGGGGCCAAAGACGATGACGCCCACCACCACCGCCGCCACACTGGCCAACAAAACGCCTGCTGCGGCCACATCCTTAGCCTGAGCCGCCTTGGGGTGGTGTTCTGGCGAAACCAAATCAACCACGCACTCTAGCCCCGTGTTGAGGGCCTCGGCCACCCACACCCAGGCGATGGCAGCGACCAACGCAAGCCACTCCAGATGAGTGACTTCAAAATAAACACCCCCCAAGACCACGGCCACGGTGGCCAGCGCATGGATGCGCGCATTGGGCTGGGTGCCCAGCAAGTACTTGAGGCCTTGCCATGCAAAGCCCACACTGCGCCAGCGTTGTGCCAAGTAGCCCACGGGTGCCTCAGTGAAGGGATTGATGGATGGGTCAGTTGAGCGGTTGCTGGTACTGCAACATGGCCGAACGCCCCGACCAGCTCATGCCCAAGCGGCGCCCGGAGTTGGCGTCGGTGAAGTAATAAGTGGTCAAGGCACCGGTGGCAGCACCTGCGGCCACGTCTCGCCAGCGGTGTTCACGCGCGTCCACGCGCGCCCACGCCACGTAGCTCGCGGCCAAGTAAGCGGGCACGCCGTACTCCCAGCCGCCTTTCATTTGCATGTACTGTGCGGCCGAGAACGCCACAGCCGAGTGCGCCGACGGAAAACTTTTGTCATCTTTGCCGTTGGGGCGCATTTCGTGGGTGGTGGACTTCAATACCTCCACAATTCCGACCGTCACAGCCTCTGACTTGATGAGCTGCACCAGCCCCTCCGTGTCATTGTTGAGCAAGCTCAAGCCCGCGGCCACTGTGGGCAGCCCAAAGGCGACCATGTTGGCGTTGCGGGTCACGGCGTCTACCGCCTGGGCCTGCAAGGAGAGCAGCCCTAAGCAAGCAGCCAAGATAAGTTGAGATAAAAAACGGGGCATGGCAAGTGTCATCAGGCAAACCTTTAGTTGATTTCATTCTATCGAGCGCTTGTAAAGCGCTGCTGCTGACTGCATTAAAGCAGGCAGTATTGAAGCTGGCAGCATGGAAGGTTGCTCCATGGATAGTTGCTCCATAGATGCTGGCTCTATTGATGTGTGATTGTGATGGATCAACACCCCGGGCTGACAAGCGCGAGGCAACACGTTAAAGTGGCACCACTGTTTTTAAAGAAGGCACAGCACCATGTCCAAACACCCCCACCTCGACCCGGCCGCGATGGCAGACAACGTCAAAGAGCAAGCGCAACAAATCTGGTTGGCGGGCTTGGGGGCGTTTTCCAAGGCCCAGCAAGAGGGCACCAAGGCGTTTGAAAAGCTGGTGAGCGACGGCATCACCATGCAGCGCAAAGCGCAGATCACCGCCGAAGAAAAGCTGGCCGAGGCCACCCACAAGGTCACGCAGGTGGCGCACCAATTCAACGAGCGCGCCACCGGCCAGTGGGACAAGCTCGAGAACATTTTTGAAGACCGCGTGGCCAAAGCCTTGACGCGTTTGGGCATCCCCTCGGCCAGCGAGCTGAGCGCCTTGCACGCGCGCGTGGAGCAGCTTGAAAAGCAATTGGGCGCCAAGCCCAAGGCGGCAGTCAAACCCAAAGCGCCAGCCAAGAGCGCCCCCGCGAAGAAGGCGCCCGCCAAACGCGCTCAACCCAAGTCAAAGTCGGTCAAATGATTTGGCGCAATCATTAGCCTCAATCATCAGGTCCTGAACCCCATCCATATGGCTAAAAAAGCGCCGCGCCGCACGGCTGAGCGAATTTTGGAGGTGACGCTGGAGCTCTTTAACCGCTTTGGCGAGCCCAATGTGTCGACGACTTTGATTTCGTCTGAGCTCAACATCAGCCCCGGCAATTTGTACTACCACTACCCGGCCAAAGAGGAGCTGGTGAATGCGCTGTTCATGCGCTACGAGCAGGCACTGCAAGACCTCCTCGGTGCAGCCCCCGGGGTGCACGATGTGGAGGATGCCTGGTTTTTCATGCACACGCTCTTTGAGTTGGTCTGGCAGTACCGCTTTTTGTACCGCGACCTCAACGACTTGCTGAGCAAAAACCGCCGCTTGGAGACCCACATCAAAGACGCGCTGCTGCACAAAACCAGCGC
>CAIVLE010000126.1 GCA_903906635.1 uncultured Burkholderiales bacterium
CAAGTCATGACTGGCCGTCGCAATGAATTCAGACTTGGCAATGTTTGCTGCGATGGATGCGTTTTTCTCAACAACAAGCTGTTCGTAAAGGGTGTCGTTTTTAAGCCGCAGGGAGAACGACCTCTCCCACGATTTAGAAAATACAAAACCCATTTTCAGGGCCAGATAAAAAGCGACCATGGAGCCAACTGAAATAGGCCAAATGATTTCTTGGTAATTCATCGTGAGGAAGATGATTTCCAAACCCTTCAGTGGAACGATGAAGGCGCAGAAAGTCTTCCAATTCACGCAATAGCCCACCATGCCAACAAAAAGAATGGTCAGGCAGATGATTTGATAGAGCAAATAGCTGACGGGGTCTTTGGGGATGACAAAAATAAACCAACCAAGCCCCCAGATGAAAGTCACACTGCCAACTGCAAAGTTGAGGAGCGTGAAGTTGTGCTTGATATCAGAGGATGCTTTGATTACCCTGATCAATTGGAGTCGCACCAGCACGACAATGGCCATTAAACCAAGCCACGATTTGAAGAAAATTTCAGGCGTGTTGTCCAAGTAAAGAGGAATACATAGCAGCGGTGCGACGATGGTCGCAATGGTGCTGGTCTTGGCGTAATCCAACATGTAGCCCAACTTCTCTTTGGCCACCAGCTCGTTGTAATTTTCAGAATGGGCGGCTTGGTTGTCGGACGACATAGATGTAGCGTTGTTTCGGTCTTACCTGAGATTGATTTTTTCTGCGCTCAAAAGATGGTGTTTTTGAGCTTTGAGAACGGCCTGGGTGCGATTGAAAACCCGAAGCTCTTTGAAGATCTGGTTGATGTGAATTTTTACGGTTTGTTCTTTGATGTCAAGGTAATCGGCAATGATTTTGTTCGGGTGCCCGAGAGAGATCAGCTGCAGCACTTCCAATTGACGTTGGGAGAGTCTAAATTCTTGAACTTCTTTCGAAGAAAAGGCGGACTCGGCCGTACCTTCAGAATTGAACAGCGGTTTGATCTTGGCCAAGATCGACCCCGACGTGCTGTTTTTGGACAGAAATAAAGTGGCCCCTGCGGCCGTCGCTTTGGGCTCCCAGATGTGCGCATCTAAACCCGAAATAGAGACCACATGCACTACGTTGGGCATGTTTTTGAACACTTTGATGCCTGCGAGTCCACTCAGACCGGGCATCAGAACATCCAACAAAATAACCCAAGACGTGTTGGATTGGTTGACCACATCAATGCCTTCGTTGGCATTGCTTGCCGTCACGACTTCGATGCCGAAGCTACCCAATTCCCTTGATAACATTTCGCACAGTGCTTCGCGATAGACCGGGTGGTCATCAATGATGAGCAGGGAGTGCTGAGTGGGTAAGTTCATGGTGGCGATCATGCTACCCATCCCTCAGTTATTTTCAATGCAACTAAGGTTGTAGTTGCTTGGATCCAAATGGTGCCTCCGACAGGAATCGAACCTGTATCTAGCGCTTAGGAGGCACTCGTTCTATCCATTGAACTACGGCGGCAGCCAGCGGCTATTTTAGAGGCTGGCTGCGTGAAACCTCAGCCTAGTCAAAGTTCTTTGGCGAGCTTGCGATCGATCGAGAAAGGGCCACCACCACGCAAGGCCACAGCCAGCATGATCAGGCCCCACATCAATGGATATTCATAGCCAGGGCCAGTCCAGCCAAATTTGGGCAGATGGTGGTAGGCAATGACTGCCATTTCAACGGTGATGGCAGCCGCAAAAAAGCGCGTGAACAAGCCCAAGGCCACACACAAGCCCCCCACGGTTTCCAGCAAAATGAGGACCACAGCCAATGGTTCGGCAGCTTCGATGCCACGTCTTGTGAGGGCTTTGGCGGCGGTGGCTTGCACGCCCTCAAGCAGCTTGGGAATGCCGTGAGGCAACAGCATCAGACCCACGGTTAAGCGAACCAGCAGCCAAGTCATAGGCTCGGCCCAGTTGTAAAAAGGTTGGAGTTGGGGGATCAACAGTTGTGGTTGTCTGTCAGTGGGCTTTTGCGCTGGCACTTCAATGTTTGCTTCATTCATGGGTTGCCCTCTGTTTTGACTTCAAAAATAGATAAGTTCTATTTGCTGAGCATGCGCATGGCGTCTTCCAGGCCTTTGAGGGTCATGGGGTACATACGGTTGCTCACCAATTGCTGGATGATGCTGATGCTTTGGCGGTACTGCCACACGCCTTGAGGCTCGGGGTTGATCCATGCGTATTTAGGAAAGGCGTGCGTCAAGCGTTGGATCCACTCCGCGCCCGCTTCCTCGTTGTTGTACTCCACGCTGCCCCCGGGTTGCACAATTTCATACGGGCTCATGGTGGCGTCGCCAATGAAGATAAGTTTGTAGTCTTTGTTGTACTTGCGCACGATGTCCCAGGTGGCAAATTTTTCGGCAAAGCGGCGTTTGTTGTTGCGCCACATGAAGTCGTAGACGCAGTTGTGGAAGTAATAAAACTCCAGGTGCTTGAACTCGGCTTTGGCGGCAGAGAACATTTCCTCCACCCGAGCGATGTGTTCGTCCATGGTGCCGCCCACGTCCATCAGCAACAGCACTTTCACGTTGTTGTGTCGTTCTGGCACCATTTTGATGTCCAGATAGCCTGCGTTGGCTGCGGTGGCACGAATGGTGTCAGGTAAATCGAGTTCTTCGACAGAGCCTTCGCGGGCGAAACGGCGCAAGCGACGCAGTGCCACTTTGATGTTGCGTGTGCCCAACTCTTGCGTGTCGTCGTAGTCTTGGTAAGCCCGTTGGTCCCATACCTTGACAGCGCTTTTGTTGCCACCTTTGCCGCCAATGCGGATGCCCTGGGGGTTGTAGCCGCTGTTTCCAAAGGGCGATGTACCCCCAGTGCCAATCCATTTGCTTCCACCTTCGTGGCGTTCTTTTTGTTCTTCTAGGCGTTTTTTGAGCGTCGCCATCAACTCGTCCCAGCCCATTTTTTCAATGGCGGCTTTTTGCTCTGGGGTGAGTTCTTTTTGCAGAATTTTTTCAAGCCACTCCAATGGCACGTCTTTGGTGAAGTCTGTGAGCATGTCTACGCCTTTGAAGTAGGCGCTGAACGCTCGGTCAAATTTGTCGTAATGCTTTTCGTCTTTGACCAGGGTGAGACGGCTCAAAAAATAAAAGTCATCCAAACTGCAGGCCTCGCTGCCGGGGCCAATGACTTGCTTTTGCATTGCCTCCAGCAGCGTGAGGAACTCCTTCACGGAGACAGGCAGTTTGGCTGCGCGCAGGGTGTAGAAGAAGTCGATCAACATGGCGTTCAGTCTTGAGATTGGCTTCGTGCACGGAGAACGCGCGCGGCTTGCAAGCCCATGCCCCCACCCAATCCAACCAACACAATGGCGACGATGCTGCCCGTGCCGTAGCCTGGGGCGAACAAATCCAAGCCGAGGGTGATGCCTAAGCCAAAGCCGAGCAAGGCGCCGGTGACAAAGCCGATCGCATCGCTGAGTCCTTCTAGCAATGATGCCAACATGGCAGGCTCCTCATCAGCGGTTGCGGTTTTGCATGAACACCAGTTTTTCAAAGAGCGTCACATCTTGTTCATTTTTCAATAGTGCGCCCACCAGAGGCGGAATCGCCACTTTGTCGTCTTGGGTTTGTAGCGCCTCGGCGGAGATGTCCTCGGCTACCAAGAGTTTGAGCCAGTCAAGCAGCTCGCTGGTGGAAGGTTTTTTCTTCAGGCCGGGCAAGTTGCGAATGTCAAAGAAAGTTTTCATGGCCGCACTGAGCAACTCTTGTTTGAGTTGCGGGAAGTGCACGGACACGATCTGGCGCATGGTCTGAGCGTCAGGGAACTTGATGTAATGAAAGAAGCAACGGCGCAAGAACGCGTCGGGTAGCTCTTTTTCGTTGTTCGAGGTGATGAAAACCAGTGGACGATTTTTCGCTTTGATCAGCTCACGCGTTTCGTAGCAATAAAACTCCATGCGGTCGATCTCGCGCAACAAATCGTTGGGAAATTCGATGTCGGCTTTGTCAATTTCATCGATCAACAGCGCCACGGGCTGTTCGGCGGTGAAGGCCTGCCACAACACACCTTTGATGATGTAGTTTTGGATGTCTTTGACGCGCGAGCCGCCGTCTAAGTCGGCCATTTGGCTGTCACGCAGTCGACTGACTGCGTCGTATTCATACAAGCCTTGTTGCGCTTTGGTGGTGGACTTGATGTGCCACTGCAACAAAGGCATGCCCAGCGCCTGAGCTACCTCCTCAGCTAGCATGGTTTTGCCGGTGCCGGGCTCGCCTTTGACCAACAATGGGCGTTGAAGTGTCATGGCCGCATTGACGGCCAGCATCAAGTCTTGGGTTGCAACGTAGTTGTCGGTGCCGGTAAATTTCATGTGTGTGGGCTCTATATAATGAATGGTTGACTTTTATCAATCAGTCTCAAAGACATCTGCACTATGAACAAGTCTCTCTCAATCGTGTTTGCTTTCGTTGTCGCCGCTGCGACCTTTACAGCCCAGGCTCAAGAGCTCAAAGGTGACGCCAAAGCCGGCGAAAAAAAGATTGCCATGTGCATCGGCTGTCACGGCATTGTGGGCTACCAAGCCAGCTTCCCTGAAGTGTACAAAGTCCCCAAAATCTCGGGCCAAGGTGTCAAGTACATCACTTCAGCCTTAAATGGTTACAAAAACGGCGAGCGCAAGCACCCCACCATGCGCAGTATTGCGACCAGTTTGACGGACCAAGACATTGCCGATGTCGCCGCTTATTACGCCAACCATGGCGTGGTTGAAGGCGCAGCATTGCCAGAAAAAGCCACGGAGGCCAAAGGCAATGTGGCTGAGTTGGTCAAAAAAGGTGCTTGCACGTCTTGCCACGGCGAGAACTTCGCTAAACCGATTGACCCGAGCTATCCCAAGCTGGCGGGCCAAAATGCCGATTACTTGTACGTGGCGCTGAAGTCCTACAAAGTCGAAGGTACTGCGACCTGGGGACGTGGCAATGGTGTCATGGGTGGCGTGGCCAAGCAGTTCAGCAACGCTGAACTCAAAGAGCTGGCAGCTTATGTGTCATCGCAGCAAGGTGACCTGAAGACGGTGCCACAGTCTAAATTCCGCTGATCCAAACTCAAGCGCAGTCATTAGGCCCGCGCTTGCGGGCCTATTTGTTTGGAGCCGGCAACCCCCTATGGCGTCAAGGGTGGCGTTTTTTGCGGCTTCAATCTTGTGTGGCGCGCCGCTGCACGGCATCGATGTAGGCCTGTCCATCGGGCGGACGTCCGCTGCGCTGGCTCTCCCAAATCATCTGTCCCAAGGCTTCCATGGCGTCGTGATGGGCAACGTGCAATGAGTTGCGCCGCGCGCTCAACAATTCAACAGCCTGGCGAATGCCTCGGGGCTGGTCAATGGAGCATTGTTCGCTCACAGACAAATGCATGGACACATGCAGGAACGGGTTGATCTTGCCGTCTTTCACCTCGTACATGCGCTCCAAGGCCGCAGCTTCATCGGCGAAGTCGGCATGGTATTCGGGGTGTTCGGCCACCCATTGACTGGCCAAGGTTTCCAGCGCGTCCATGGGTTGGGCCTTGAGCCATTTGGCATAGACCGAGCAAAAGAAACGCCGAACATCGGCTTGACTAGGTTCAAACATGGCCTGCATTGTCACTCAGGTGCCGAGCTGTGGGGCCTGAGGTTCCGGTCTTGATACATTAAACGGTTACACAAAGTTTCATTTGAGGAAGACCATGAACCAAGCCTTTATTTGCGATGCCATCCGCACACCCTTTGGTCGCTACGGCGGCGCCTTGTCTTCTGTTCGCACCGACGACCTCGGTGCGGTTCCGCTCAAGGCCTTGATGGCACGCAATCCGAAGGTGGATTGGTTGGCTGTCACGGATTTGATTTATGGCTGCGTCAACCAAGCCGGTGAAGACAACCGCAACGTGGGGCACATGGCCAGTCTATTGGCGGGGCTGCCCCTGGAGTTGCCGGGTGCCACCATCAACCGCTTATGTGGTTCAGGCATGGACGCCATTGGTACTGCTGCACGTGCGATCAAGGCGGGGGAGGCCACACTGATGATTGCGGGTGGCGTAGAGAGCATGAGCCGCTCGCCGTTTGTGATGCCCAAGGCTGAGAGTGCCTTCAGCCGCAACAACGCGGTGTATGACACCACGATTGGCTGGCGTTTTATCAACAAGTTAATGAAAGAAAAGTACGGCGTCGACTCCATGCCTGAGACAGCCGAGAACGTGGCCACCGATTTCAAAATCGAGCGTGAAGCCCAAGACCGCATGGCGCTAGCTAGCCAGATGAAGGCAGTGGCTGCGCAACAAGCGGGTTACTTTGATGCTGAGATTTGTCCAGTCACCATCCCCCAGAAAAAGGGAGACGCCGTGGTGGTGAGCCAAGACGAACATCCACGTGCGACCAGCCTAGAGTCGTTGGCCAAGCTCAAGCCTGTGGTTCGCCCAGATGGCACGGTGACGGCTGGTAACGCGAGTGGTGTCAACGACGGTGCATGCGCGGTGTTGTTGGCCGATGAAAAAACAGCGGCCCAGCAAGGGCTGACCCCCAAAGCCCGTGTGGTGGGCATGGCGACAGCGGGTGTGCCACCGCGCATCATGGGCATTGGCCCGGCACCTGCCACGCAAAAAGTGCTGGCACTGACCGGTTTGACGCTGGCCGATTTGGACGTGATCGAGCTCAACGAAGCGTTTGCTGCGCAGGGCTTGGCGGTGTTGCGTCAGTTGGGTTTACAAGACGATGACCCGCGCGTGAACCCCAACGGCGGGGCGATCGCCCTAGGCCACCCCTTGGGAGCGAGCGGCGCACGCTTGGTCACAACCGCCATCAACCAGTTGCACCGCACCGGTGGGCGATATGCCCTGTGCACCATGTGCATTGGCGTTGGCCAAGGTATTGCGATGATCGTGGAACGTGTTTAAGACCTGAGGCGTTTGGCATGATCAACAAAATTGCTCCCTCGGTGGTCCATGCTTTGCAAGGCTTGCGTGATAACCAAACCTTGTTGATTGGCGGGTTTGGCACTGCAGGGATTCCAGACGAATTGATTGACGGCCTGATTGCCGTGGCGCGAGAGCACCGAGTCCAAGGGCTGACGGTGGTCAATAACAACGCGGGCAATGGCGAAAGCGGTTTGGCAGCTTTGCTTCAAACAGGTTGCGTGCGCAAAGTCATCTGTAGCTTCCCCCGGCAAGCCGACAGTTATGTGTTTGACGCCATGTACCGCTCGGGCAAGCTGGAGCTGGAGTTGGTGCCCCAAGGCAATTTGGCCGAACGTATCCGCGCGGCAGGTGCTGGGATTGGAGCTTTCTTTTCTCCCACGGGTTTTGGCACCGAGTTGGCCAAGAACAGCGACGGCTCACCCAAAGAAACCCGAGAAATCAATGGGCGCATGTATGTGCTGGAGCACCCCATCCATGCCGATATCGCTCTGATCAAGGCCGAGCGTGGCGACCGTTGGGGCAACCTGACTTACCGCAAGGCGGCGCGTAACTTTGGCCCTGTGATGGCCACCGCTGCCAAGTGCACCATCGCCTCGGTCCACGAGGTGGTCGAGCTCGGTGCCTTGGACCCAGAAGCCATTGTGACGCCGGGTATTTTTGTCAGCCACGTGGTGCAAGTGCCCCGCGTTGCCACCCAAGGCGGTGGTTTCAAGAAGGAGGCATGAGATGGCCTACACCCGAAAAACCAAAGACCAAATGGCAGCCCGTGTGGCCCAAGACATCCCGGAGGGTGCTTATGTGAATTTGGGCATTGGCATGCCCACCCAAGTGGCCAATCACTTGCCCCAAGGCTTGGAGGTGATTTTGCACAGCGAGAACGGCATCTTGGGCATGGGTCCAGCGCCTGCGTTGGGCCAGGAAGATTACGACTTGATTAACGCGGGCAAACAGCCCGTGACCTTGATGGCTGGCGGTGCGTTTTTTCACCACGCCGACAGCTTCTCGATGATGCGCGGTGGCCATTTGGACATTTGTGTACTCGGGGCATTTCAGGTCAGCGAGCGCGGTGACCTGGCTAACTGGCACACCGGTGAGCCAGGCGCCATTCCGGCTGTGGGCGGAGCCATGGACTTGGCTATTGGCGCCAAACAAACCTGGGTCATGATGGATTTGTTGACCAAGCAAGGTGCGAGCAAAGTGGTCCGCGAGTGCAGCTACCCGGTCACTGGCCTGTCTTGTGTCAAGCGCATCTACAGTGACCTGGCCACCTTAGAAGTGACGCCTCAAGGCTTGCGCCTGATCGATGTGGTGGATGGTTTGTCACGCGACGAGCTGTCGCAGCTGGTGGGCTTGCCGATTCACGGCTGAGCCCCATCTGGCTCACTGCTCGGCGAAGGCGCGCTCGATCACAAAGTCACCCGGCTTGGTGGTGTTACCTTCTTTGAAGCCGCGCTCTTCGAGCATGCGCTTCAGGTCTTTGAGCATCTGAGGGCTGCCACAAATCATCACGCGGTCGTGCGTGGGGTTCAAGGCGGGCAGGCCCAAG
>CAIVLE010000127.1 GCA_903906635.1 uncultured Burkholderiales bacterium
GCCGATGCCTTGGAGATGGGGTACACCGACACCGTGCGCGCCTACCTTGCGTGCATGCCCACATGATCTACGGCATTGGCACCGACATTTGCGACATTCGGCGTATCCGTGTGTCCTTGGAAAAGCACGGTGAACGCTTCGCCCAAAAAGTATTGAGCGAGCACGAGTTGGCCACTTGGCGCAGCCGCAGCCAGCGTTGGCCAGATCGCGGTGTGCGCTACGTGGCCACCCGTTTCTCAGCCAAAGAGGCTTTCAGCAAAGCCATTGGTTTGGGCATGCGCATGCCCATGACCTGGCGTTTGTGCGAAATCGCCAAGCTGCCCAGCGGCCAGCCCGTGATCGTGCTCCATGGTGCGCTCAAAGACTGGTGCGATGCGCGCGGCCTGAAAGCCCAGGTCAGTGTGAGCGACGAGTCCGACTACGCCACCAGCTTTGTCATTGTTGAAAAAGAATAACTTGCCCATGTCCCTCCACGCCCCCCTTATCCTTGACATCGCAGGTACTGCGCTCACGGCGGTGGATCGCCAACGTCTGGCGCATCCGCTGACAGGCGGCATCATCTTGTTTGGCCGCAATTGGCACAGCCGCTCACAGCTCACCGCCTTGTGCGCTGACATCAAGGCGGTGCGCCAAGACCTGTTGATATGTGTGGATCACGAAGGCGGGCGCGTGCAGCGCTTTCGTACCGACGGCTTCACCCACTTGCCGCCCATGCGCGCGTTGGGCGAGCGTTGGATGAAAGATGCCAATCCCCGCAGCGGTGCATTCCATCAGGGCAGTGGTGCTTTGGCCGCCATGGACGCTGCCTCCGCCTGTGGCTTTGTGCTGGCCAGTGAACTGCGCGCTTGTGGCGTTGACTTCAGCTTCACCCCTGTTCTTGACCTTGACCACGGCGAGAGCAGCGTCATTGGTGACCGCGCATTGCACCGTGACCCACGCGTGGTCAGCGCCTTGGCCAAAAGTCTGATGCACGGTCTGTTGATGGCGGGCATGGCCAACTGCGGCAAACACTTTCCTGGACATGGCTTTGTCCAAGCCGACTCGCATGTGGATATTCCAGTTGACACGCGCAGCCTCAAAGCCGTGCTGAGCGACTGCGCCTTGCCCTACAGTTGGCTCACCACGACGCTCAGCAGCGTGATGCCGGCCCATGTGATTTATCCCAAGGTGGATGCTTTGCCTGCGGGCTTCTCGCCGCGCTGGTTGCAAGACATCTTGCGAGGGCAGTTGCATTTCAACGGGGCCATCTTCAGCGACGACTTGTCGATGGCGGGGGCACGACGCATTCAAGGCCGTGAGGTCAGCTTCGCCCAAGCCGCCATGGCCGCGCTCAATGCGGGCTGTGACTTGGTGCTGTTGTGCAACCAAAGTCTGGCGCAAACACCAGACCAAGGCAGGGCTTTGGACGACACGCTCGATGAGCTGACCGAAGGTTTGCTGAAAAACCGCTGGCAAGCCAGTGACGCCAGTGAACAACGCCGACAATCACTCCTACCCACCCATTCGCCGCTAGCCTGGGACGCGCTGATGACCCACCCCGCCTATGTGCGGGCATTGGACTTGTTGCCTTGAACCGCAGCCAGTTTCTCCCCAACCCCTAGGAAGCAGATGGCGACCAAAAATGGAAAAAACCAAGTCGATGACAGCGGTTTGCGCTTCACCAGCCGAGAAAACGGCTCACCCTTTATCGGCATGGGCAAGGTGGGTGAAACCATGTCTTGCATGAAGTGCGGTGTGCACAAGCCGCGTCGTTTGGGCAGTCAACGCCGCTTTGCTGGTGCGCTGGCCTTTTTTTGTTTCGACTGCAAACCGCGTCTGGAGAAAAAATAACCCTGGCCACCCCCAACTACAACTACGAAAAACGTCAACGCGAGCTGGCCAAGAAAAAGAAAAAAGAGGAAAAGCTCAAGGACCGCGAAGCGCGTAAAAACTCGCCTGAGGGTGACTTCGGCCAAGATCTTGATCACCCGCAAAGCCCGGATGGCCCGACGCCCCAAGAGCCCCCCATCGTTTAACCTCACGTTTGATCATCTTCACACCTCACTGACTGTCAAAGCTTCTAAGGAGTTGTCACATGTTTGCGTCTCGTCGATCGGTTTTTCTGCAATTTTTACGTCCTATGGTTGCGTTGGCACTGGCTGTCTCGTGCGGCTGGGTTGCTGCACAGGCCAACAAGCCCATCAAGCTATTGGTCGGTTTTCCCCCGGGTGGCGGCACCGATGCAGTGGCGCGAACTTTGGCGGAAAAACTCAAAGACGAATTGGGTGTGTCGGTGGTGGTCGAGAACAAGCCTGGCGCAGGCGGACAACTGGCCGCCCAAGCGCTCAAAGCGTCGCCTGCCGATGGCACGGTGCTGTTTTTGTCGCATGACCACACCATCTCCATCTTGCCCTTGGTGGTAAAAAACGCGGGCTTTGACTCGGCCCAAGACTTTGTGCCCGTGGCTGGCTTTGCCACCTTCGTCAACGCATTTGCGGTCTCGGGCGGCACACCGGCCAAGTCGTTCAACGAGTATGTGGCCTGGGTCAAATCGCAAGCGGGCGGCAAAGGCGCCGTGGGCATCCCTGCACCTGCTTCCACCCCTGAGTTCTTGGTCAAAGTGATAGGCGAAAAATACAAACTCGACTTGGTGTCTGCCCCCTACCGTGGCAGCGCGCCCATGATGGCCGACATGTTGGGCAACCAAATTGCGGCGGGTGTCGGTTCGGTGCCCGACTTCATTGAAAACCACAAAGCGGGCAAAGTCCGCATCGTGGCGGTGCTGGGTGCCAAGCGCCAAGGGGCCTTGCCCGATGTGCCCACTTTCACCGAGCTGGGCTTGGGAGGTTTGGAGGATTTGCCCTACTACGGCCTGTTTGCTCCAGCCGGTACCCCCAAGGCCACCATTGACCACGTGTCTCAAGCGATGGCCAAAGTTTTAGCCATGCCCGATGTCCACGATCACCTCACCAAGATGGGTTTGAGCGTGGGGTTCATGAACTCACAGCAGCTGGCGCAGCGCGAGCGTGCTTACACCCAGGTGTGGGCCAAGTTGATCAAAGACAGCGGTTTTCAGCCGCAGTAAATCTGCGACAAACAAGCGAGGCCTCGCTTGTTTATCCCCCCACGCAGGGCTTAGCTCTCGCGTCGCAAGGCCGGAAACAAAATCACATCTCGAATGCTGGGGCTGTCGGTGAGCAACATCATCAGGCGGTCAATGCCAATGCCGCATCCACCCGTGGGGGGCATGCCGTACTCGAGCGCACGTACAAAGTCGTGGTCAAAGAACATCGCTTCGTCGTCGCCGCTGTCTTTGGCCACCACTTGGGCTTGAAAGCGTGCGGCCTGGTCTTCTGCGTCGTTCAATTCGCTAAAGCCATTGCCGAATTCACGCCCCGTGATGTAGAGCTCAAAGCGCTCGGTCACTTCGGGGCGCACATCACTGGCGCGAGCCAGGGGTGAAATTTCAACGGGGTGCTCACAAATGAAAGTGGGTTGCCAGAGTTTTTCTTCGACCGTTTCTTCAAAGTACATCACCTGCAAGCTCGCCAAGCTGCGTGTGCTGAGCTTGTCTTTGTCTTCTTTGAATCCCAATTTTTTGAGGGCATCGATCAACCAGTCTGCATGGCCCACGTTGTCGCCCGCATCGGTGTATTTCAAAATCGCTTCAGGAATGGTCAAGCGCTCGAAGGGTTGGCTCAAATCCACCGGCTTGCCACTGTAGGTCAGCAGCAAAGTGCCTGCGGCTTTGAGGGCTGCGTCGCGCACCAACTCTTCGGTAAAACTCATCAGGTCTTGGTAATTCCAATACGCCGCATAGAACTCCATCATGGTGAATTCCGGGTTGTGGCGTACCGAAATGCCTTCATTGCGGAAGTTACGGTTGATCTCAAATACGCGCTCAAAACCACCCACGATCAAGCGCTTGAGGTAGAGCTCAGGCGCGATGCGCAAAAACATCTCTTGGTCCAGCGCGTTGTGGTGTGTGGTGAACGGTTTGGCGTTAGCTCCCCCCGGAATGGGGTGCAGCATGGGCGTTTCGACTTCTAGGAAGTTGTGTTGAACCATGAACTCGCGAATGCCACTGACCGCTTTGCTGCGCGCCACAAAACGTTTGCGCGCCGACTCGTCGGTCATCAAATCGATGTAGCGCTGGCGGTACTTGATCTCTTGGTCGTGCACGCCGTGAAACTTGTCGGGCATTGGGCGCAAGCTCTTGGTGAGCATGCGAATGCTGCTGGCGTGGATCGACAACTCGCCGGTGCGGGTTTTGAACAACCGGCCTTCACAGGCCACGATGTCGCCCAAGTCCCAGTGTTTGAAGTCGGCGTAGATGTCTTCGCCCACATCGTCACGGGTGACATAAATTTGAATGCGTCCCGTGCTGTCTTGCAGCGTGGCAAAACTGGCCTTGCCCATCACGCGTTTGAGCATCATGCGACCAGCCACCTTGGCCAACTGGCCTTCTTGTGACAACACCTCGGCAGTTTTATCGCCATGCAACTCATGCAAGGTGGCGGCGTGGTGCGCGGGTTTGAAGTCGTTGGGAAACGCCACGCCCAGGCCTTGGGCCTGTCGCTCACGAATTACCTTGAGCTTTTCTCGGCGCTCGGCAATGAGTTGGTTTTCGTCAACGGGAGCGGCTTCAGCAGCGGTGGGGGTGGGGGTGTTGGACATCGAGAAAAGACAAAGGGGTAGAAGAATGGGGCTGAGTCAACTCAGCCAAGTGTCAAGTGCCAAGTGCCAAGTGCTTAGTTCACTGCATCCGCAGGCTGGCGTTGCAGCATGGCCAAGGTGTTGGCAATGGTCTTGCGCAGTTCTCGGCGGTCGCAAATGAAATCAATCGCGCCTTTGGTTTGTAAAAACTCGGCACGTTGAAAGCCCTCAGGCAAGGTCACGCGCACGGTGCTTTCGATCACGCGTGGGCCTGCAAAGCCAATCAAGGCTTTGGGCTCGGCAATCACCACGTCACCCACAAAGGCAAAGCCGGCCGATACACCGCCCATGGTGGGGTCGGTTAAAACGCTGATGAAGGGCAAGCCCTTCTTGGCCAAACGGGTTAGCGATGCGTTGGTTTTGGCCATTTGCATCAAAGACAGCAAGCCTTCTTGCATGCGTGCGCCTCCCGTGGCGGTGAAGCAGATGAACGGCACTTTTTGTTCGATGGCCGTGTGCACGCCGCGCACGAAGCGCTCGCCCACCACCGAGCCCATCGAGCCGCCCATGAAGTCAAATTCAAAGCAAGCGGCCACCACGTTGATGCTGTGCACCGCGCCGCCCATCACCACCAGCGCATCGGTCTCGCCGGTGTTGCTCATGGCTTCTTTCAAGCGCTCGGGGTATTTTCGGCTGTCTTTGAATTTCAACGCATCGACAGGCACCACTTCTTGGCCAATTTCGTAGCGACCTTCGCCGTCCAAGAACACATCCAAGCGTTGGCGCGCGCCAATGCGCAAGTGGTGGCTGCAGCTGGGGCACACATTTTGGTTTTGCGCCAGGTCGGTGTTGTAGAGCACGGTTTCGCAGCTGGGGCACTTGACCCATAAGCCTTCAGGCACGCTGCGGCGATCTGCGGGGTCGGTGTGTTGAATTTTGGGGGGCAGTAATTTTTCGAGCCAACTCATGGTGAGCCTTTCGTCAGATCTGAATGGGGTGATTTTAGTCGCCAGGGCGACGCATGGCGGGCCTGCACGGCAGGGCTCATGCGTCCAAGGCTTGACGAATGCTCACCAAGAAGTCATGCGCTGCGTGCACCGCTTGGCCTTCAGCTGCCCCTTCCAGCAATTGGATGATGCGGCTGCCAATCACCACCGCGTCGGCCACACGGCTGACGGCGCGCGCGGTGGTGGCGTCTCGGATGCCAAAGCCCACGCCCACAGGAATATGTACATGCTGGCGAATGCGCGGCAACATGGCTTCTACGGCATCGGTGTCGAGGTTGCCTGCGCCGGTCACCCCTTTGAGCGACACGTAATACACATAGCCACTGGCCACACGGGCTACTTGAGCCATGCGTTGTTCGGTGCTGGTGGGGGCGAGCAAGAAAATCAGATCCATGTTGTGCGCACGCAGCGTGGCCGCAAAGTCTTCGCACTCTTCGGGCGGGTAGTCCACGATCAGCACACCGTCAACGCCTGCGGCTGACGCGTCTTGGACAAACGCGTTCTTACCGTGTTTCAGGTCATAGCACTCCACTGGGTTGGCGTACCCCATCAAAACCACCGGTGTGGTGGTGTTGGTTTGACGAAACTCACGCACCATGTCCAAGACTTGTGTGGTGCCAATGTGCAAGCGCAGTGCGGCTTCACCGGCTTTTTGAATCACCGGGCCATCGGCCATGGGGTCGCTGAAGGGAACCCCCAACTCAATGATGTCGGCACCTGCATCGACCATGGCGTGCATCAGCGCAGGGGTGATGTCTGCTTTGGGGAAGCCAGCCATCACATAGGGAATCAGGGCTTTGCGACCTTGGGCCTTGAGAGCGGAGAGGGTGACGTCGATGCGACTCATTTCGTGACCTTGATGATGTGTTGTGTCGAGCCGCCTTTGACGGACTGTCCTTGGCAGCTGGGCCGGCAAAAGAAGTCTGCGCCACTCAAGTCGGCCACGGTGCCAATGTCTTTGTCACCCCGGCCCGAGAGGTTGACCAAGATGGATTGATCGGGCGACATGGTTTTGGCCAGTTGCATCGCGTAGGCCACGGCATGGCTCGATTCCAGCGCAGGAATGATGCCCTCGGTACGGCACAAGTAATGAAACGCCTCCAGGGCCTGGGTGTCGGTGATGCCCACATACTCGGCGCGACCGATGTCTTTGAGAAATGCGTGCTCGGGGCCCACGCCGGGGTAGTCCAGACCCGCGCTCACGCTGTGGGTTTCGGTAATTTGACCGTTCTCGTCTTGCAAGATGTAGGTGCGGTTGCCGTGCAGCACGCCCGGCGCACCCAACTGAAGCGAGCAAGAGTGGCGATCCGTATCCATGCCTTCGCCCGCGGCTTCCACCCCAATCAAGCGTGTTTTCTCAAACGGGATGTAGGGGTAGAAAATACCCATGGCGTTGCTGCCCCCGCCCACGCAGGCCATCACCACATCGGGTTGTGCGCCGTGGTTCATGGCGGGCATTTGCATGATGCACTCTTCGCCAATCACGCTTTGAAAGTCGCGCACCATCATCGGGTAGGGGTGAGGACCTGCCACGGTGCCAATGATGTAGAAGGTGTTGTCGACGTTGGCCACCCAGTCGCGCATGGCTTCGTTCAAGGCGTCTTTGAGCGTGCGGCTGCCGCTCTCCACGGGCACCACGGTGGCACCCAAGAGCTTCATGCGGTACACATTGGGGCTTTGGCGCTTCACGTCCTCCGCGCCCATGTACACCACGCACTCCAAACCGTAGCGGGCGCATATGGTGGCCGTGGCCACGCCGTGTTGGCCAGCACCGGTTTCGGCGATCACGCGGGGCTTGCCCATGCGCTTGGCCAGCATCGCTTGGCCAATGGTGTTGTTGATCTTGTGCGCGCCAGTGTGGTTGAGGTCTTCGCGCTTGAGGTAAATCTGCGCGCCACCCATTTCACGGCTCATGCGTGCTGCATGGTAGATCGGGGAGGGGCGTCCCACAAAGTGGGCCAACTCGCTCTTGAATTCGGCGATGAAGGTCGGGTCGTTTTGGTATTTGGCATACGCCACTTTCAGCTCTTCAATGGCATGGGTCAGGGTTTCGCTGACAAAGCTGCCGCCGTAATTGCCAAAGTGGCCGCGTGCATCGGGTTGTTGGTAGTTCGACATAAAGGTGCCTGCAAAAAGGAGTGGGGTTATAGCCCCAGCACTTTGAAAAGAAAAAAAGCTCAGCGCTCTGGGTTCAGCGCGCGTGCTGTGAGTCACAGGCACGCACTGCGTCGGTGAAGGCGCGAATCATGGCGGGGTCTTTGATGCCTTTGGCCGACTCCACGCCAGAGCTCACGTCCACCGCCAGCGACAAGCCGCGGTCACGCAAGGCGTGCAGGCCGTCTGTCACGTTGGCAGCGTTGAGTCCACCAGACAAGACGAGGTGAGCGTTGACGTTTTGAGGAAGCTGTGACCAATTGAATGCCTTGCCGCCACCGCCATAACCGTCGACGTGGGCGTCGAGCAGCACCGCTTGGGCGTCTTTGTAATCGTGGACGTATTTTAAGAGGTCAAACGCCTCTTGGCCTGCAACAGGTTCTAGCGGAATGCGCGCGGCCCGAATCCAGCGTCGTCCCATGCGTTGGGCGATTTGGCGGCACTGCTCGGGGGTCTCATCGCCATGAAATTGCAGCCAAGCCCCCGGAACCCGCAAGCAGGCTTGCACAATCGCCTCGGAGCTTTCATTCACAAACAGCAGCACGGGCGTCACAAATGCAGGCAAACGCTGCGCCAATTGCGCCGCGCGCTCGGCACTGACGGCACGCGCACTGGGTGGGTACAGCACAAACCCCACAGCGTCGACGCCCGCTTCTACCGCAGCGTCAACGTCTTGCTCTCGGGTCAAACCACAAATTTTGATGCGGGTTCGGTTCATGGCAGGCCATCATACGCAGGCGCGCCATTGGGCAAGCCCCAATGCGCGTCGTACTGCGGTCCCAAAAAATACAAGCCATCCGGGCTGAAGGTGCGGCTGGCCGCGTCCCGACTGCGCGCTGCCAGCACCTCGGCCATCCATTCGGGCGGGTGGGTGCCTTCGCCAATCGGAACCAAACACCCCATGAGGTTGCGGATCATGTGGTGCAAGAAAGCATTGGCTTCAAATTCAAAGCGCCAATAGGCGGAGTGGGGCTGGGTGCTGCGCCGAGTGATGCGCAGGTTACGCAGCGTTTTGACCGGACTCAGTGCTTGGCAGCTAGAGGCCCGAAAAGAGGTGAAGTCGTGCTCGCCCAACACATATCGAGCCGCTTGTT
Source organism: uncultured Burkholderiales bacterium (assembly GCA_903906635.1). GTDB lineage: Bacteria > Pseudomonadota > Gammaproteobacteria > Burkholderiales > Burkholderiaceae_C > Limnohabitans. The sequence continues at coordinate 8,891 of CAIVLE010000127.1, forward strand.
CCATGGCCTCGAGCTTGAGTGGGCGGTACACCCAACCCACGCGCCCCAGCTCCACACTGGGCCGCACCGGTGACTCCAACAGCACATAGGCATAGCGACGTGAGATGGCGCTGCCCCTGCAGTGAAACTCTCGGGGTACTTCTTGTGCCCATTGAACCGCAATGTCGAGCGGTAAGAAACTGTTGGTACCGCGCACCCACGAGTAAGGATCGCGGACTAAATCGGTGTCAAAGTGAATCACTTGCATCAAGCCATGCACGCCTGAATCGGTGCGGCCTGCACACAGCGTTTGAATCCGTGTGGTGGTGAATTTTTGCAATGCCGTTTCAAGACGGTCTTGCACTGTTTTGCCTGAGAGCTGGCTTTGCCAGCCTTCGTAGGCTTGGCCGTTGTAGCTCAAGCCCATGGCGATACGCATCGGTTTTAGCCTCGTTCAGCCAGCCATTGCTTGGCGCGGGCTTGCACATCGCCTTTGGCTTCGCTGACCACTTCTTCCATCAGCGCGCGGCTGGTGTGCAGCTGGCCCAACTTCCAAAGCTCTTCAGCCAAGTCCATGCGCACTTGGTAGGGGTTGGGTTTGGCAGGCTCTTCAAGGTCCAGTGAGATGTCTGGAATGTCCAGGGTCGGACGCGCCGGTTGAGTCGGACGCGCCGGTTGAGCTTGGGGGCCGACAGGTGTCTCGGGTGTGGATGGCTCTGAATCAGTGGTGGGCGGTACGGTGACCGGGGCCATGCTGGGTACAAACTGCGGCTTGAGATCGTCAACGTGGGGGAGATCCAAATCGAACTTCACATTCAAAGGCGGCAGGCCTTGGATGTTGTCACCTTGCAGGCGGCTGGCACGTCGCATCCAAAGGCCAATCAAGACCAACAAACCGATCAAACTTCCTGCACCGACAGGTGCCATGGGGTGGTGGGTCAGTTGACTCAGCCAGTCTTTGGGTTGTGCTTGGGTGGGCAGATCAGCCTCAATGCCTGCCGAAGCTACGTTGGCCGTGGCCGCTGCGATCTTGCCCAACTCAGCAATGTTGCGTCCCATTTCGGCAGCACGAC
>CAIVLE010000128.1 GCA_903906635.1 uncultured Burkholderiales bacterium
TGCCGATGGTTGACGTGCAAATTGACTTCGATGCTGGCTCACGCCGCGACCCGCCCCACCAAGTGGGTTTGGCCTCGGCCACCGCTTTGATGATGAGCAAAGGCATTGCGGCGCACGGGGGCGCACCGGCCCTGGATGAAAACGCGCTAGGCGAGGCCTGGGCTGACCTGGGGGCCTCGCTGAGCCTGGGGGCCAGCAACGACCGCTTCAGTGTCAACCTGCGAAGTCTCACCCGCACCGAATTGCTCGACGGTGCGGTACAGCTGGCCGCCAGGCAGTTGGCCCATCCGAGTTTTCCCACAGCGGTGTGGCACAGCGAGCGCCAACGGTGGCTGGCCTCTTTGGCCGAGGCCAAAACCCAGCCAGCCTATGTGGCGGCTCTCGCCTTTGCAACGGCTGTGTATGGTGCGCACCCTTATGGCTTAGACACCACTCCGGCCCATTTGCAGGCCATCGAGCCCGCGCCCATGCGGGCCTTTCACGCGAATTACTTGCAAGCCTGCTACGCGCGGGTCAGTGTGGTGGGGGCGCTCAACCGAGCCCAAGTCCAAGCCCGCGTGGCGCAACTGCTGGCAGGCTTGCCCCAGGGCAAAGCCTGTGCGGCCTTGCCAGGCGTGGTGCAGGTGCAGCCCTTGGCTCGCGCCCAAAACATCGATATCGCGTTCGAGTCTGCCCAAGCCCATGTCTTCATTGGACAACCCGGCATTGCACGCCAAAGCCCAGACTTCTTGGCGCTGACCGTGGGCAACTATGTCTTGGGCGGCGGGGGCTTTGTGTCTCGCCTGACCGAGCAGGTTCGTGAGAAACGCGGCTTGAGCTACAGCGTGTCGAGTTATTTTTCGCCTGGCATTCACGCAGGCGCATTTCGCATCGCTTTGCAAACCCGCGCCAACCAGGCCAGCCAAGCCGTGCAGGTGGCGCGCGAGGTGCTGGCTGAATTTGTACAGCACGGCCCCACCGAGGCCGAGGTGCAAGCCGCCAAAGACAACCTGATCGGTGGCTTTGCGCTGCGCCTAGACAGCAACCGCAAGCTGCTCGACAACGTGAGCAACATCGCCTGGTACGACTTGCCCTTGGACTATTTGGACACCTGGAGCGATCACGTGCAGCGACTCACCGCGTCTGAGATCCAAGCCGCCTTTGCACGCACCTTGCAACCCGAGCGCATGGTGACGGTGGTGTTGGGTGCTAAGCCCTGAGTTCTAAAACTTGGCCCGCTCGCCCGGCTTGAGTGCCAACACTGGAATGCCACTGCCTTTCATGGCCTCAACAAATTGGGTAGCGGTGCCTTTGGCCAGGGGGTTGGCCCCGTAGTGCATGGGGATCACCGCTTGGGGTTTGAACCAGGCTTTTAGCGCATAGGCCGCTTCACTTGGACCCATGGTGAAGTTCCCCCCAATCGGCACCAACACCAAGTCGGGCTTGTACAAGTCGGCAATCAGCTTCATGTCGCCAAACAAGCCGGTGTCTCCCATGTGGTAAATCTTGAAACCGTTCTCCAAGGTGATGATGAAGCCCAGCGGTTCGCCGCCCACATGGGCTTCGTCTTTGCCGGTGCTGGGGTTCTTCCACACCAGCACCGATGAATGCTCGGCGTGTACGGCCGTGACTTGGATGCCAGGTGCGGGCTCGACCGTGCCGCTTTTGTTGAAGCGCGGCAGCAACTCGGCTGGCAAGATTCCCAGCAGCGTGGCGCTTTGGTTCATGTCACCTGGGGCGTACATCTTGAGGTTATGCATCAATGCCAGAGCCGGGGCATCGGCAAAGTGATCCCAATGGGCGTGGCTGACCAGCAGCACATCCACCTTGCCCAAGTTCTCCAGGTTTTTGTACTCGGGTGGTGTCAGCGGGTTGGCCTTGAGCCAGGGGTCGGTGATGACGGTCTTGCCACCGGGCGTGGTGATCTTGAAGGCCGATTGGCCCAGCCACTGCACCTCGGTGCTGGGGGTTTGGGCCCAAACTCCGCTGGGAGTTATGGCGAACGTCAGCAGCAGTGCTGCGCCATTCATCGCGTGTTGGAAAAAGCGTTTGAACATAGGTGTCTCCTCATTGAGCTGGCGCCCACTTTACCCGTTCAGACGATGGTTAAATTGGCACCATGTTCACTCCAGTTGTTTTTGATGTCGTCCACGCCTGAAGTGCTGATCAGCGAGGTCGGCCCGCGCGATGGCTTGCAGTCGGTCAGTCGCGTCATGTCCACCTCACACAAGCTGCGTTGGCTCGACGCCTTGGTGGCGGCAGGCTTGCGCGAGATCGAGGTCGGCTCGTTTGTGCCGCCGAAGCTGTTGCCTCAAATGGCTGACACCGCCGAGGTGGTGCGCCACGCCTTGACTCATAAGGGTTTGACCGTCATGGCCTTGGTGCCCAATCTGCGTGGTGCTGAGGCTGCGCTGCGTGCGGGCGTGCACAAGCTCACCATTCCGGTCTCGGCCAGTGCCGCGCACTCCCTGGCCAATGTGCGCAAAACACGCGAAGACATGGTGGCTGAAGTACGCTCCATCGTGCAGCTCAAAAACGAACTTGCACCCCATGTGAACATTGAGGCGGGCATTTCCACCGCCTTTGGTTGCACCTTGCAAGGGGCTGTGCCCGAAGACGACGTGGTCTGGCTGGCGCAGGCCGTGGTGCAAGCAGGGGTCGATGAGTCGGGCCTGTCCGACACCACCGGCATGGCCAACCCCTCGCAGGTGCGGCGCCTCTTTGCCAAAGTGCGTGCCGCCATTGGCGACAAAACCGGCGCTGCCCACATGCACAACACGCGTGGCCTGGGTCTGGCCAATTGTTTGGCTGCGTTCGACGCGGGCGTGCGCACCTTTGACAGTTCGCTGGGTGGCTTGGGCGGCTGTCCCTATGCCCCGGGTGCCTCGGGCAATGTGGTGACCGAAGACCTGGTGTTCATGTTCGAGGCCATGGGCGTGCACACCGGCGTGGACTTGACCCGTTTGATCGCCGCGCGCGTGCCCCTGCGTGACGGCTTACCCGATGAACCGCTGTATGGCATGACGCCCGAAGCGGGCCTGCCCAAGGGCTGGCTCTGAGATGGTGTGTTGCAAGCTCAAACACGTTAGGATTCCAACGGCTCTCAATGTTGGAGAAGACGCTTGACCCCCTTGGTTGCCCTGCAAACAAACCTTGCTGCGATTGGCGATGTGGTGGAGCGCCATCGTGCACGCAATGCACGTGTTTTTGGTTCGGTGCTTCACGGCGATGACCATGAAGGCAGCGACTTGGATAGGTTGATTGATCCAACCTCAGAAACAACATGGTTTGACATCGGCGCAATTGAGCATGAGCTGCTACAACTGTTGGGCATGCCTGTGGGTGTGCTCACACCCAATGCTTTGCCGGACAAGGTTCGAGTCCACGTGATTGCGCAGGCGCTCCCCATATGACCCGCGATGCACAAGACGGTCTTGCCTTAGATTAGAGACGCCTGCGCTGATGCCTTGAATAGCCTGAATATGTCTTGCCCATGACTGATACCACCACCACACCTTCGACACCATCTGCACCATCTACACCCTCGCAGCCCGCGCCGTATGCGGGCCTGCGCGTGGTGGAGTTCACCCACATGGTGATGGGCCCCACCTGCGGCATGGTGCTGGCTGACTTGGGTGCCGAGGTGATCAAGGTCGAGCCGATTGGGCACGGCCGCCATGGTGACGCCACGCGGCAGTTGATTGGCTCAGGCGCGGGCTTTTTTCCCATGTTCAACCGCAACAAAAAAAGCCTGGCGCTTGACCTAGAGACGGTACAAGGCAAAGAGGCGGTGCTGCGCTTGATTGCCACTGCAGACGTGGTGAGCGAGAACTTCAAGAGCGGTACCATGCAAAAGCTCGGCCTGGACTATGCCAGTCTGAAAGCTTTGAACCCACGCTTGATTTACGTCAGCCACAAGGGCTTTCTGCCCGGGCCTTATGAACACCGAACCGCCTTGGACGAGGTGGTGCAGATGATGGGAGGCTTGGCCTACATGACGGGCCGCCCTGGCGACCCCTTGCGCGCGGGCACCAGCGTGAACGACATCATGGGCGGCGTGTTTGGCGCTTTGGGCGTGATGGCGTCGCTGGCGCAGCGCGAAAACACGGGCCTGGGCCAAGAGGTGCAAAGTGCCTTGTTTGAAAACAATGTGTTCTTGATGGCCCAGCACATGATGCAGTTTGCTGTCACCGGCAAAGCGGCGGCTCCTATGCCGGCCCGGATTTCAGCCTGGGGCATTTACGACGTGTTCAAGGTCAAAGACGATGCACAGATCTTTTTGGCGGTGGTCAGCGACACCGCCTGGGCGATTTTTTGCGACGCGTTTGAGTTTGCGGACCTCAAAGCCGATGCGCGCTTGCACAGCAACAACGACCGCGTGCGCAACCGCGACTGGATGATGCCCGTGTTGCGTGAACGTTTGGCTGCATGGTCCGCACACGACTTGGCCGGCGTCTTTGAGCATCACGGCTTGCCCTTTGCCCCGATCACGCGCCCTCACGAGTTGCTCGATGATCCCCACCTGCAAGCCAGTGGGGGCTTGTCGCCCATCACCTTGGCCGATGGGCGCAGCGCGCCCGCGGTGTTGCTGCCGTTCACGCTGGACGGTCAGCGCCCAGGCATTCGAATGTCACCGCCTCGCTTGGGTGAGCACAACGCGGCCTTGTTGGCCGAGTTGGGCTACAGCGCCGCAGAAATTGATGCCCTCAGCGACCCCAGCGGCAGCGCTACTCCAGTGTGATCTTGGCGTCTTGAATCACGCGACGCCACTTGGCTGCGTCGCGCTGCGTCCACTGCATCACTTCCTCTGCTGAGCCCGCGCGCAGCTCGGTGCCGGCGGCTTCCACCTTGTTAGTGAGCGCCGGGTTTTTCAAGGCCCGTGTCAGGGCCTGGTTGATGCGCTCCACCAAGGCAGGTGGGGTGGCCAGTGGTGCGTACATGGCGTACCAGGTGGCATATTCAAACTCGGGCAGGGTGGCTGACATCTGCGGCAAATTTTTGGTGGCGGGGGACTGGCTGGGCGCAGTGGCAGCCAGCAGCCTCACATAGCCCTTGTCGATCAGGCCTTGCAGCGAGGGCAGGCTGCTAAAGAGTGCACTCACTTGGCCCGAGATCAAATCGTTCACCGAACCGGAGCTGCCTTTGTAGGGCACATGGATCACATCCGTTTTGGAGAACAACTTGAACATCTCCATCCCCAAGTGCGAGGTGCCGCCCGTGCCGGCAGACGCAAAGCTGATCTCGCCTGGGTGAGCCTTTGCATAAGCCACCAACTCGGCCACCGACTTGATGGGCAACTTGGCACTCACCACCAGCACATGCGGCGCGGTGGAGATGATCGACACCGGGCGCAGCTTGGCCACCAGATCTGCACCGCCGTGTTTGCTCAGCATAGGCTGCAACACCACATTGCCCACTGCGGCCATCAGCAAGGTGTGGCCATCGGGTTCGGCCCGTGCCACGGCACCCAGCGCTGGCACCCCCATGGAGCCCCCCATGTTCTCCACCGTCACCGATTGTTTGAGGTCTGCGGTCAAGGTGAGGGCGAGTTCGCGAGCCACCAAATCCGCAGGCCCTCCGGCGGCGTAGGGCACCACCAGGCGGATGTTGCGGCTGGGCCAAGGGGGGGTGTTAGCGCTGGAGGTTTGGGCGCTGGCTTGCAGCCCCGCCAGCAGCGCGGTGATGATGCCCAGGCCCAGCATGTGTCGACGAGTCATGGCGGTTCTCTCAGGACTGAATGGTTTGGGGAGTGGCCGCCTCAGCCGCGAGGCGAGGCAACCATTGGGTGCGCCACAGGTCCCATGAGCGTGCATAGGCTTGCCATGACAAGGCCTGCACCTCTGCGTCGTCGAGGTAGACCACTTCGTCCAACTGCCCGGGCGATTGCAAGGCTTGCATTTGCATGGCCTGCAGTTGCATCTTGGCGTTGTGGTCCAGATAAATGGTGCGACCCACGGCGACAGCCAAACTCGCACCCACCACCACCGAGCCGTGGCCACGCATGAGGGCTGCGGGGTGAGCCCCCAATTTGTGGGCCAAGGACTGGCCCAATGCGCTGTTGCGCACGAGCATGTCACTGCCGCGTTGTGCGTCTCGGATGTCCCAGGTCGGTATCCCATCGCCAATGAAGGCCGCCAAATGGAAAATGGGTCGCAACCGACAGCCGGTACAACTGAAGGGCACCACCGCGTGCGAGTGGTTGTGCACGATGGCGTGCACGTCGGGCCGTGCTTTGTAAATCTCGCCGTGGATGAAGCGCTCGTTGTAGGCCGCAGGGCCCCCGTCTTGGATGCGGCGGCTGTCGAGGTCAAACTCAAGGAGGTCAGCCTCGGTGATCAGCTCGGGCGCCACGGCGCGGGCCATCCAGTAGCGCTCGGGCGAAGTCTCAGAGCGCACGCTCACATGACCGTAGGCGTCAATCACGCCGTGCTCAGCGCAGGTGCGCGAGGCGATGACCAAATCTTGTAACAAACTCATGGTGTCTTTCTGTGGGTGTGGCGGGCCTCAGTCGGCTTGGATGTGGGCGGTGGTGACCACTTGTCTCCAGCGTGTCACTTCGCGCGACAGCAGCTGCCCCAAGCGCTCGGGCTTGCCGCCAGCCGGGCTGAGTCCGTGTTTGGTCATGGCTTCACGCACCTCAGGCAGCAGCAGCAAGGTGTTGAAGTCGGCATTGAGCTTGGCCACCACCTCAGGCGGTGTGCCTGCTGGCGCGAAGATGCCGTACCAGGTCTCGACCACCAAATTGGGGTAGCCCAGCTCTTTGAGGGTGGGTACTTTGGCAAACACAGGGGAGCGCTCCTCGCTCATCACCGCCAGCATTTGCAATTGCCCACTCTGAATCAGGCTGCTGGTGGTTTGCAGGGCCACGATGCTCGCTTGTACATGGCCGCCCATCAAATCCGTCATCGCACCCGCTGCGCCTTTGTAGGGGACATGGCTCATGCTGGCACCGGTTTCTTGCAGCAGCAAGGCCATGGCCAGGTGTTGCACCACACCGTTGCCTGGCGAGGCGTAGTTGTACTGACCAGGTTTGGCTTTGACCAAACTGAGCCACTCGTTGAAGTTTTTCACTCCCAACTGAGGCGGTACCACCAGCGCCAAGGCACTGGTGGCCATCAAGGCCACGGGCTCAAAACTTTTGATCGGATCAAAGGGCAATTTGGCCTTGAGAGCGGGCACCGTGCCATGCGAGGTGGCGGTGAACAACAAGGTGTGGCCATTGGCCGCAGACTTGGCCACCGCATCTGCGCCAATCGAGCCTGAGGCGCCCACGCGGTTGTCGGTCACCACGGGCACGCCCCAACGCTCGCTGAGTTTGGTGCCCATCAAACGCGCCATGGCGTCGGCCGATGTGCCGGTGGAAAAAGGCACCACAAAGGTGACGCTTCGGTTGGGAAAGTTGGCGCTGGGTGTTTGGCTCCAGGCCATGGGTGCCCAGGCCACCCACAGCCCCAGCACGCACAGGCAAGTGCGGGCAAGCGCAAGACGTGGTGAGTTGAGCAGCTGAGGGTCAATCACAGTGACAAGCATGAACAAAGCTTTCAGGTGAATCGGGTCTCAAGGTGCGTCGACAAAGGGTTCGATGCCGATGGGGCGCAGCGTCAGGTCCGCCGGCGGGCTGGTCATGAAACGCACCAAGTCTCGCGCCTCCTGTGGGTGTGCGCTGCGCGTGGCGACCGCTGTGGCAAAGCCAATCCAGGTTTGCAACGCGTCGGGAATCAACCCCACCACCTCCACGCCGGGCACACCATACATGCGCGAGGCGACCACCACCACCATGTCCACCTCACCGCGCGCCACACCTTCGACGTTGTACTCGCCCGACATCGGGCGCATGCGCTCCTTCATCTGGGCTTCAAGCCCCAGGCGGTGAATCAAGCTTTCAAAATAAATCCCACTGGCGCCTTCGCCCGGGTAAGCCACCGATCGTGCGGCCAGCAAGGTTTGCTTGAAAGCCTCCACCGTGCGGATGTCGGGCTGGGGCGCTCCTTGTCGAATCCCCACACCCAGCCCAATGCGCCCGATCACCCGTCGCGAGTCGGCTTGGACGTGTCCACTTTGGATCACCCGATCTAGGGTGGGCGGGTTGAGCACTGTGACGTCAAAGGCCTCGCCGTCTTGAATTTTTTTCTGAGCCCGTGGATTGACCGCAAACTCTACCGTCACCTTATGGCCGGTAGCGGCTTCAAACTGCTGGCACAAGGCAATCACCGCAGGGCGCGAGCCATTGCCGCTGATCACTTTGAGCTCTACCGCTTGGGCTGACCCCATGAGCACTCCCAAGCCCGCCCCCCAAAGTCCGATGAACCCCCATCGCATGGCTGCGACAAAGCGTGATACGTGTGTGTGTTGTGTCATGGGTTCAATCGACTTTGATTTTGGCGCGCCGTATCACCTCGCCCCAGCGCTCGGTCTCGGCTTTGATGAACTCGCCAAACTGCTGCGGTGTGCCGGTGGCGATGTCGATGGCTTGCGCCTGGAAAAAGCTTTTCAGTTCGGGCGTTTGTTGTGCCGCACGCACCTCATGGTGGAGTTGCTGCACGATGGCGCTGGGTGTTTTGGCGGGCACCAAGAGTCCCAGCCATGAGCGCACTTCAAATGTGGGGTAGGTCTCACTCACGCAAGGGGTGTCGGGCAGGTGAGGGATGCGGGTTTTGGTGGTCACAGCCAATGCCTTCATCTTGCCGCTCTTGATGTGGGCCAGCACCGAACTGGCGCTGACAAACATCACATCCACTTGTGCGCCAATCACATCGGTGATGGCTGGTGCACCGCCTTTGTAGGGGATGTGGTTCATCTCGACGCCCGCCGTCATCTTGAACAACTCGGCGGCCAATTGGTTGGAGCTGCCGGTGCCGGTGGATGCGTAATTGAGCTGGCCCGGTTTGCTCTTGGCCAGGCTCACCAACTCGCCCAAGGTGTTGACGGGCGACGCCGCAGGCACCACCACGACCATCGACGAGGTGCCAATGAGCGCCACCGGGGTCAAGTCTTTGTCAGCATCGAACGTGAGTTTGTAGAGCAAGGGGTTGACCGCAAAGGTGTCAAACACCATCAGCAGCGTGTAGCCATCGGGCTTGGAACGCGCCGCAAAGCCCGCGCCGATGGAGCCGCCTGCACCGGGCTTGATGTCGACCACCAAGGGTTGCCCCAAACTCGCTTGCAAGCTCGGCGACATCGCGCGAAACACGTTGTCAACAATGCCGCCAGAAGGAAAAGGCACCACCACTTGAATCGGTTTGTTGGGATAGTTGGATTGGGCCAAGGCCAGGGCACAGACCCCGCCGCTGGCCGTGAGCGCGCCCAGCGCTGACAGTTGCAACAGGTCACGACGTGAAGGGCGTTTAGGGCTTGTAGTGCCCGCAGTGCCTGAATGGGGGAGGTGTGTCATGGTGGTCTCGTCGCGCACAGCTGACGTGCCTCAATCATTCAAGATCGCCACGGTTCTGCACCAGCCCGCAGACGCGTGTTTGATCTTCACCGGAA
>CAIVLE010000129.1 GCA_903906635.1 uncultured Burkholderiales bacterium
GCATTTCTCGTGAGTCGCCCTGCTTCGCAGGCTTTGATCCCGCGCAGGGCATGGCCCAGGCCGATGTGGGTTGGTTACTCGATGTGGATGTGCCATGGTTGCCCAAATATGCCACCCCCCAAACCCACACCCGCTGGAGCCATGTGGATGTGGACACGGTCAAAAAAGATTTTCCCATGTGGGGCTTTGCCACCGACCTGCGTGTGCAAGCCGACTGTGCCACGGTGTTGGGACAAGTCGCCGCGATCGTGCGCGAGAAGGCCGATGCCGCTTTTCACCAACGCGTGGCCGCCCGCATGGCGCAGATGCGTGCTGCCCAGCAAACGCGTCAAGCCGCCTTGCAGCAAGCCGCACTCAGCCCCGGTCAACTCGGGGCCATCTCGCCCGCCTATTTGTGTGCCGCCATTGGTGCGGCCATCGCGCCGCATGACGTGGTGGTGAATGAAGCCATTCGCAACACCTTTGCCGTGCTCAACCAAATTTCTCGCACTGAGCCTTTGAGCATGATTGCAGGCGCTGGCGGTGGTTTGGGCTACAGCGGGGGCATGGCGCTAGGGATCAAACTGGCCCGACCCCAAAGCCGGGTGATTCAAATCGTGGGCGATGGGGGTTTTCATTTCTCGACCCCGAGCTCGGTGTATGCCACAGCCCAAAGCTATGGCTTGCCCATCCTCACCGTGGTGCTCGACAACGGCGGCTGGCAAGCCGTCAAAGAGGCGGTCTTGCGCGTCTACCCCCAAGGCGTGGCCAAGCAAGCTGATGAGTTTCAGTCTCGCTTGCAAGGTCAACAACGCCATTTCGAACAAATCGGTCAAGCCTTTGGCGCCTATGGCGAATGCGTCAGCGATCCGGGGGAAGTATCCGCCGCCATTGCGCGTTGTTTGCAAGCTTTGGACCGTGGGCAATCGGCGGTCTTGAATGTGCAAATCGGCTTGCAATGACCGAGTTTTACTGCCAAACCGCGTCTTAAATAGGAAACATCTCATGCGTCTTCATCGCACCTTTGCGTTCACCCTCTCGCTGCTGGCGGGCCTGTGCTTGAGCAGCGCGAGGGCTCAAACCGCTGACTACCCCAATCGCACCATCACCATGGTGGTGGGCTACTCGGCGGGCGGGGGCACCGATGTGTTGGCGCGCATCGTGGCCGAAAAACTGGCCGCTTCGCTGGGCCAGCCCGTGGTGGTGGAAAACCGCCCCGGTGTGGGAGCCATCGTGGGCTCAACCTTCGTGGCCAAAGCCAAACCCGATGGTTACACCTTGCTGATGGGCGCAAGCGGCCCCATGGTCTTTAACCACGCGCTGTACGCCAAGCTGCCTTATGGCCCGCAAGACTTTGCGCCTGTCACCTTGGTTGGCATCTCGCCGATGGTCTTGCTGGTCAACGCCAACAACCCCGTCAAGTCCGTGCAAGAGTTGGTTGCGTTTTCCAAGCAAAACCCCGACAAGTCGAACTACGGTGCCAGTTCGGCCTCGTTTCAGTTGATCACCGAGTTGTTCAACAACAAAACGGGCGGGCGTTTCATGTACATCCCTTACAAAGGGGCCAACGACTCGGTCACCGCTGTGATGTCGGGTGATGTCACCATGACCCTGGCTGATGTGGGGCCAGCCAATGTGGGATTGCAAAGTGGCCGTGTCAAACCCCTGGCCGTGACTTCGCCCGAGCGTTTGAAAGATTTTCCCAATGTGCCCACTTTGTCGGAATTGGGCATTGATCTCAAAGCCTCGCTGTGGAACGGCTTGCTCGCGCCCGCTGGCACACCAGCGAGCATCGTCAAACGGTTGCAAGAAGAGGTCGCGCGTGTGATTGAGATGCCCGATGTGAAAAAGCGCATCAGCGCCATGTCGGTGATTCCGTACACCAACACACCCGAAGACTTCTCCAAATTCATCGCCTCTGAAATTGTGTTGTGGACGCAGGTGGCAAAAGACAACCACATCAAAGCGAATTAAGGCTCACCATGACCCTCAGCTTGTCTCGTTTGCTGTGTTTGGCTTTGGCGCTACTGGGCTGTGTCAGCACCTCGGTGCAGGCGCAAAACTACCCCAACAAACCCATCCGCTTGATCGTGCCGTTTCCACCCGGTGGCGGCAACGACGTGATTGGCCGCTTGATCGCCCAAAAACTCAGCGAGCGTTTTGGGCAACAGGTGGTGGTGGACAACAAAGCCGGCGCCAACGGCATTGTGGGTCTGCAAGCGCTGATGCAGTCGCCCGCCGACGGCTACACCTTGGCGGTGGCCGCTGCCGGTCCGATGGCGGTCAACCCCAGTTTGTACGACAAGCTGCCCTATGACCCGATCAAAGACTTCTCGCCCATCACCAACCTCGTGAACTATCCGTTGCTGCTGGTGGTGCACCCATCGGTACCGGTCAAGACCACCCTCGACTTGGTGAATCTGGCCAAGGCCAAACCACAGCAGTTGTTCTTTGCCTCGCCAGGCAGCGGCAACTCGGGTCATTTGGCGGGTGAGTTGTTCAACACCATGGCCCATGTGCAGACCGTGCACGTGCCCTACAAAGGCCAGGGGCCTGCCTTGGCTGATTTGCTGACCGGTCAGGTGCAGATGCTCTACAGCAGCATTCCCTCGGTCTTGCCCCAGGTCAGGTCGGGGCAACTCAACGCATTGGCCGTGGGCAGTGCCAAGCGCTTGCCCTCACTGCCCGAGATTCCCACCATCGCTGAGACCGGCGTGCCCGGCTATGAAGCGTACTCGTGGGTAGGCATCGTGGCCCCGGCCAAAACGCCCAAAGCGATCGTGACACGCTTGAACCAAGAGATCGTGGACATCTTGAAACAAAAAGACGTGGCCGAAAAACTCAACCAGCAAGGTGCATTGCCCGTGGGCGACACGCCGGAGCAGTTTGCCGCATACATCAAGACCGAAATAGACAAGTGGGGCGCCGTGGTGCGCGCTGCCAACATCAAAGCCGATTGAACTTTTTGCAAAGCGAGCCAACCATGAGCACTGCCAAACCCCAAGCACGTCCCACGAAAAAGACGCCCAGCGCTGCTTACAAAGCCGGCTTGGCCATGCGGGCCCAAGTGTTGGGGCCCGACTATGTGCAAAAAGCGTTTGACAACGCCAACGACTTGAACATGCCCTTTCAAGAAGTGGCCACCGAATTTGCCTGGGGCAGCGTGTGGACGCGCCCTGGTTTGTCGCTGCGTGACCGCAGCTTGGCCACGCTCTCGATGTGCATCGCCTTGAACCGTCCGGCCGAGTTGCGCATCCATTTGCGCGGCGCCATCCGCAACGGAATCACCCGCACCGAGTTGCGCGAGTTGCTGCTGCATTCGTTTTTGTACTGCGGCGGGCCTGCGGCCCTGGACGCTTACAAGGCGGTGCGTGAAGAGTTACCGCTCATCGAAGCGGCTGAGAAAGCGTTGAAACAAGCGGCCAAGGCCACTGCGCCCCAACCTAAGACCAAAGCCAGAGCCCCAACGGCTTCTGCCCAACGCACGCCCACCCCAAGGGGGGGGCAAAAAGCGACCAAGTCATCCACCAAGTCATCCACCAAGGTATCTGCCAAAGCAGCCCCACGCTGAGCTTTGTTCGCGCTTGGCCAAATGACTTGGCAGATTTCGGGCTCTCCAACGCCTCGCCTCAGTCGCCCCCTGGTTTGATGGGCGCTGGAGGTGCAGCCCAGTCAAGCCTGCCTGGCTGGGCTTGGGCAAAGATGTGGGAATTTAGGCGGGTGTCATCCAAAGAGCTGCGCAGGCCAAGATCGCTGCCACACACCCTTTAACAATCTGGGTTCAAGCGTGCAAAAGCCGCCCTGATGCCCCCTGAATCTACAGACCCGCCATGCGTCCCAACACCTCGGCGGTCGATGCCGTGTCATGCAAGGCCAGGCCTTGCGCCATGGCTGCGGTGTATACCGACGCGCAGGCGTTGAACACCGGGGTGGGGCAGTGCAGCGACTTGGCCATGTCGCCAATCACCTGCATGTCTTTTTGCCACACCTCCACCTTCATGGTGGGCGGGGTGTACGCCTGCTTGACCATCATGTCCATGCGCAAGCGCATCACCCCCGTGCCCAGCACGGGGCTGGGGCCAAACAAGTCCAGCATCTGTTGAGGATCTAAACCCATCTTGCGTGCCAGTGTCACCGACTCGGCATAGGCCACGTTGTAAATCGCCACCAAGTGGTTGGCGGCGTACTTCATCTTGGTGCCATTGCCGTAGGCGCCCACGTGCGGCACGCTGTCGGTGAACGCATTCAAGATCGGCAAGGCTTTTTGGAAAGCCGCCTTGGGGCCGCTGGCGTAAATGGTCCAGGCGCGGTCTTTCATGCGCACAGCGGTGCCGCTGATGGGGCAGTCCAGCGCGCTCTCACCCACGGCCTTGAGCGCTTTGGCGCAATGCATCTTGTCGGCCAGGGGCAGGGTACTGGTTTCAATCACCAAGGGCGTGTGCTGGCTCTTGGCTGCGGCGTCTGCCAGCGCTTGCGTGACTTGTCTCAACGCGGCGGAGGTGGCCAGCGACACGATCACGATGTCGGATTTCTCACTCACCGCTTGCACACTGGCCAAGGCCAGACCACCGTGGCTTTTCAGACGCGCTTTGGCAGCCGGCGCGATGTCAAAACCACACACCTTGAAACCTTGGCGAAGTAACTCTTGGGCCATCACGCCCCCCATGATGCCAAGTCCGATGATCCCAATGCGGGGGCGGGTGTGGGTCGGGGTGGGATGTTTTTTGGGGGATGTCAAAGCAAAGCTCCTCACGTGGTCGGTGTCGTGGTTGGTGTTGTGGTGGGTTTTGTGCAAATTATGGGCATCTGCGTGCCCGCAAAGCACGCTTGCACAAACCTGTGTGACACAGGGTGATTTCTCGGGCGATACACTCAAGTGAGTTAACCAACCCACGGGAGTTTGAACTTGGTCTCAACAACGACACGGTTTGGCAGCGGACAAGCTGTTCAACGACTGGAAGACGAGCATTTGCTCAAAGGCGCGGGCATGTACGCCAACGATGTGACGCCGCAAGGCCAAACGCGTTTGTGCTTCGTACGCTCCTCTTATCCCCATGCTCGGATTGTCTCGATTGACACCTCCGCCGCGCAGGCCATGCCCGGTGTGCGCTTGGTCGTCACCGGCCAGCAACTGGTTGACGAAGGTCGCCCCCCTATGCCGGGTGTGGCCAACTTCACGCGAGCTGACGGCTCGCCTGCCGCCACGCCTGTTCGCCACATCTTGGCAGTCGACCGCGTGCGCTTTGTGGGGGAGCCCATCGTGGCCGTGGTGGCTGACACCGAACAACAAGCCCGCGATGCGGCCGAAGCCGTGCAGATTGACTTTGACGAGCTGCCTTGCGCGGTGACGCTGAGCGACGCCTTGAAGCCCGATGCGCCTTTGATTTCAGATGCACCCGACAACCGCGTGGCCGAAACCCGTTACGGCGACCGCGAGGCCGCCGCCAAAGCCTTCGCTGCAGCGGCCCATGTGGTTGAACTCGACATCACCAACCAGCGCTTGGCTGCGTTGACCATCGAGCCCCGCAGCGTGGTGGCCTCCATCGAGGCTGGCCGTTTGGTGGTGCGCATGAGCTCGCAAATGCCCACCGCCGTGCGCGGTGCGGTGGCGGCCTTGTTGGGCCTCAAGCCCGAACAAGTGCGTGTGGTGGTGGGGGACGTGGGGGGCGGCTTTGGCATGAAGACCGGCCCTTACCCTGAAGACTTGGTGGTTGCGTACTGTGCGCACCGCTTGCAGTTGCCCGTGAAATGGATTGCTGATCGCAGCGAAGACTTCTTGAGCAGCTCGCACGGGCGCGACATCGAGTCGCACGCGAGCTTGGCGCTTGACGCCAGCGGCAAGATCTTGGCCCTACGCATCCACAACAACGCCAACGTGGGCGCCTACGCTGTCATGACCGGTGTGGCCATTCAGCTGTTGATTGGTCCTTGGGTGCAAACCAGCGTGTACGACATCCCCGTCATCGACTTTCACTTCACGGGCGTGTTGACCAACACCGCCAGCACTGGCGCTTACCGGGGTGCAGGTCGTCCCGAGGCGATCTACAACATCGAGCGTTTGATGGATGAGGCCGCGCGCCAAACCGGTATCGATCGCATCACGCTGCGTCGTCGCAACTTTGTGCAGCCCTCGCAGATGCCCTACAAAAACCCCATGGGTCAAACCTATGACGTGGGCCACTTCGAGTCCATCATGGACCAGGGCCTGGCCCTGGCGCATTGGGACAGCTTTGAGCAGCGTGCCGCTGAATCGGCCAAGCAAGGCCTGTGGCGCGGTTTGGGTGTGGCCACTTTCTTGGAGTGGACGGGCGGTAACGCGCTGGAAGAAAACGTGCATGTGCAAGTGCTGGGCGATGGCGTGATTGAGGTGTTCACCG
The DNA here is from genome assembly GCA_903906635.1 of uncultured Burkholderiales bacterium. Lineage (GTDB taxonomy): Bacteria > Pseudomonadota > Gammaproteobacteria > Burkholderiales > Burkholderiaceae_C > Limnohabitans. The sequence continues at coordinate 6,357 of CAIVLE010000129.1, forward strand.
CCGTCAACGCCATGGGGCAGGGCATTGCCACCTCGCTGGCGCAGTTGGTGGTGGACGTGTTTGGCGTTCCCCTGTCGCAAGTGCGCGTGGTCATGGGAGACACCGATCGCGGCAACGGTTTTGGCAGCGCGGGTTCACGCTCCCTGTTCACCGGTGGTTCTGCCGTGAGCGTGGGGGCCAAGCAAGCCTTGGACAAAGCCCAAGAGCTGGCTGCCCAAGCGCTGGAAGCTGCACCCCAAGACTTGCGCTACGAACAAGGCAGCTTTCACGTGGCGGGTACCGACCTGCGAGTCAGCCTGTCTGAGTTGGCCAGTGCCCAACCCAACCAGCGCATTGAACTCAACTCCACCACGGCCGCCAAAGGCCCAACCTGGCCCAATGGCTGCCATGTGTGCGAGGTCGAACTCGACCCGCAAACCGGCGAAGTGCAAGTGGTGGCCTATGCCTCGGTCAATGACGTAGGCCGTGTCATCAACCCCATGATCGTGCGCGGTCAACTCGACGGCGGCGCGGTGCAAGGTATTGGCCAAGCGCTGCTCGAGCATGTGGTGTATGACGACGAAACGGGCCAGTTGCTCTCGGGCAGCTTGATGGACTACGCCGTGCCACACGCCGACATCATGCCCAATTTGTTTGTGACCGAGATGGACCAAAGCATCCCGTGCAAAAACAACGTCTTGGGCGTCAAAGGCGTGGGCGAATTGGGCACCATCGGTGCCACACCCGCCGTGGTCAATGCCGTGGCCGATGCCTTGGCCCGCCATGGCCGTGCCGACTTGGCCCCTCAGCTGCAAATGCCGCTGACC
>CAIVLE010000130.1 GCA_903906635.1 uncultured Burkholderiales bacterium
GACCAAGCCATTGTTTTTGCCAGCACCCAAATCGAGTGCGACGGCTTGGCCAACGACTTGCAACAAGATGGCTTTTCTGCTGTGGCATTGCACGGGGCTTTGAGCCAAGGTTTGCGCAACCGTCGCTTGATGGCCTTGCGCCAAGGTCAAGTTCAAATTTTGGTGGCCACCGACGTGGCTGCGCGTGGCATTGACGTGCCTACCATCACTCACGTGTTCAACTTTGGCCTGCCTATGAAGTCCGAGGACTACACCCACCGCATTGGCCGCACAGGCCGTGCGGGACGTGATGGTCTGGCCGTGACCTTGGCGGAGTTTCGTGACAAGCGCAAAATTTTCGACATCGAGGCCTACACGCGTCAGCCTTTCACGGCCGAGGTGATACCTGGCATGGAGCCAACCCAACGCGTCGAGCGCGGGCGTGACTTTGCGCCTCGCAAAGGTGGCGGCAAGTTTGATGGCCGCCGTGGTGGCAACTTCGGTGGCGGTGGTGGTGGTTTCGGCGGCAATGACCGTTTCGACAACCGCAAAGCTGGCAACTCCTTTGAGGCCCGTCAAGGCGGCGCGCCGCGCGGCGGTTTTGGTGAAGGTCAAAGCCAAGGTCGTGGGGGTTTTGGTGGTGGACAGGGCTTTGCCCACCCAGCCGGCCCACGCAGCTTTGACGAGCGCGCAGCTCGGGGGCCACGCCAAGTGGGCTTTGAAGCCGGCCGTACGCCCTTTGACAAACCTGCACGCCCAGCCGGCAAGCCCTTTGGTGGCTCAGGCTTTGACGCCAAGAAGCGCAGCCCCAAACCGCGTTTTGACCGCTAAGACCTAGGCTCCATCAAGAGTGAAGCAGGCCAGTTGTGTGGACAACTGGCCTGCTTTTTTTCAGACAAAGATCAGCGAGAGCATGGCCGCATCGTCGATCAAGTTGATCACGGCATAAGCAGCCAACCGGTAGGCCAATGCCGTGAGCGCTTGCATCCATGCTGTTTCTGGCAGGGCGTGGCTCAAGGCTGTGCGTCCCTGTGGCGATCGAGCTGTGTCAACTGCGTGCGCAGTCGCTCCAAATCACGCTGGTATCCGTGCGGATCTCCATAGTCCACAAAGCCGGCGTAATACGGGTGTGCCTGAAGTACTTTGCGGGCATGCTTGATGGGGCACCAATACATCTCGGTGCGTGCCACGATTTCACGTGCATAGCCCATCAAGCCGTTGCCATATGAGCAATAGCCACAGTTGACTTTTTCGATCACATTCAAATAAGCCAGGTGGGTGCGGTCATAGACAAAATAGTCGCTGCGCTTGACCCGCGCGATGCCATAAATCGGAAAGCAAATGCGCTGGTACACCGTCACAAACGCATCGAGCAACAACATGGGCAACAAGACTGAATAGATCACAGGTGCCGTCAACACACTCAGCCAATTGGCGGTGATCATGTATTTCAGCAACCCCGTTTTGAGTCGGCGGTGTTGCGCCAAGATTTCTTGCTCAAAGCGCACGCGCTTGTCATCAAAATCCGCCTGCAACTCGGCACGTCGCAGCTTGGTTTCTTCCTCGATCTGATGTTCGATCGCGCGGATGCGATTTAGCAGTTCGCTGATTTTGGGATTCATAGAGACCTTTGTTTCAAGAGATTATGCGTGTGCACCGTCGTAAATCGGCTCCAACCTGTGGCCTAATATAGGGTTTTAAACCTTTCTCTGGAAAATTAAATGGGCAACAAAATCGTCACCGAAGCCGACCGCAAGCGCACCCCTGCACCTACCCCTTTGCCGGGCACCACGCCACGCACTGGCGGTCGTGGACAACGCATCAGTCTGGAGCGCGGTGTTGCCACTCGCAGCAAGAAAAATCCAGGCAAGCGCTCTAGCAAAGGCGGTTAATCCGCATTCGTCATAGCGACCCCAAAAAACAAAGCGTCCCTCGGGACGCTTTGTTTTTGCAGCCGAAGTTTGGATGCCTTAAGCGTCAGGCAACTCGATCTTGACTTCAAGCACTTCCAAGTTGTCGTGGCGTTCCACATTGACTTTGATGTCATTGGGATTGATCTTGACGTATTTGGACAAAACGGCCACCAAGTCGCGTTGCAGGGCCGGCAGATAGTCGGGTTGCGTGTTTCGATCGGTGCGCTCGTGCGTCAAGATGAACTGCAGGCGTTCTTTGGCAACGTTGGCGGTTTTTTTCTTTTCACCGAGTAAGAAAGACAAAAGGGACATGGCTTACTTCCCACCAAACATGCGTTTCAGGAAGCTGGGCTTGACGTGCTCGGTAAAGCGCATGGGAAGATCTTCCCCTAAGAAGCGTGCGATCACATCTTTGTAGGCTTCGGAGACATCCGTGTTGACCAGATGCACAGCAGGCAGACCTTGGTTGGATGCCGTGAGGACAGTCTCAGATTCAGGGATCACACCAATCAAAGGAATGCGAAGAATGTCTTGGATGTCTTCAAGCGAGAGCATCTGACCCTCTTGCACGCGGCCGGGGTTGTAGCGTGTGATCAACAAATGTTCTTTGATGGGGGTGTCGCCCTCGATGGCACGCAGGGTTTTGCTGCTGAGCATGCCCAAGATGCGGTCTGAGTCACGCACGGAAGAGACTTCTGGGTTGGTGACCACCAAGGCCTCATCGGCGAAGTGCATGGCCATCATGGCGCCGACTTCAATGCCCGCGGGGGAGTCGCAGACGATGTAGTCAAAACCCATGCCTTTGAGCTCAGTCAAGACGCGCTCCACGCCTTCTTTGGTCAAAGCATCCTTGTCGCGGGTCTGTGATGCGGCCAACACAAACAAGTTGTCGCACTGTTTGTCTTTGATCAGGGCTTGGTTGAGGGTGGCTTCGCCGTTGATGACGTTGATGAAGTCATAGACCACCCGACGCTCGCAGCCCATGATCAGGTCCAAGTTGCGCAGGCCAACGTCAAAGTCAATCACCACCGTTTTGAAGCCGCGCAAGGCCAGTCCAGACGAAAAGCTGGCACTTGTGGTGGTTTTGCCCACGCCACCCTTGCCCGATGTCACCACAACGATTTTTGCCATGAATAAAGCCTTTGTTTGTTCTGAAAATCAATCCAAGATTTTACAGCCGCTGCATCACCAACTTGTCACCCAGCAAAGAGATTTGCGCTGGCTTGCCCGCAACCTCTGGGGGCAGCGGTGTGTCACTGGTGCGGTAGATGCCTGCGACCGCCACCAATTCGGCTTCCAGTGACAAGGTGAAGATACGGGCGCCTTCGTTGCCGCGTGCGCCTGCAATGGCTTTGCCACGCAGGGGTGCATACACATGGATGTGTCCATCGGCCATGATTTCAGCGCCTGGGTTGACCATGGCCAGCACCACCAAGTCCCGCCCTTTGGCGTACACGTGTTGACCTGAGCGCAAGGGTTTGTCAATGACCATGGCACCGAGCTGCTCAGAAGGGATTTCGCGCACCACCTCCACTTCACGAATCACTTCTTGGATCACCGTCTCGACTCGGGCAGGCGCGGTACTTTGCGCACTGAGGTCTCGGGCTTCAAATAAGCCTGCGCGTTGGGCACTGGCGGTGTTGTGAGTTTGCCCACCGCGCACAGCCACGGGCACCATGCGGTAGCTGCGCAGCAGCGCGCAAATGGCTGCAAAGTCCAAGCTGGCGTTGGGTTGGTCCAAGCTGCTGAGGTCAATGACCACCGGATCATTGTCAAAGAAGTCGGGCGTGTCACCCAAGCGGCGTGTTAAATCGGCACGCAACACAGAAATGTCATAGGTTTTGAGTACAAAAGCAACCAAAGGCAGCGAGGCGCTCTTGATCTCGTAGGCGTGGGGCGCAGCAGCGTGGCTCATGGGGCAAACAAACAAAGAATAAAACCCAGACTTTACACGGCAAGGCCTTTGCGTAACCGGTAAACTTTTTGCAATGACAACACATCACTTCGCGCGAAACTTGCTTGGGGTTGCTCCCTTTTTGACAATGATTGGCTTGGCGCAGGCGCAGTCAACCCCCGGCGCGCCAGTCGCAGACATGGGCCGAGTTGAGATCTCCAGTGGTCGAGACAATGACACCCAACAGCGTCGCGAATCAACGGCCAGCAAAATCATCATTGGCCGTGAAGAAATCGAACGCCAAGGTGACGCCAATTTGGGCGAAGTGCTCAAACGCATGCCCGGCATCACCTTGGGTGGGGCACCTGGGCGGGGTTCAGGCATTCGCATGCGAGGACTGAGTGCCGGCTACACCCAAATTTTGTTGGACGGGCAGCGCGTGCCACCCGGATTCTCCGTGGAGTCCTTGACCCCAGAGATGGTCGAGCGCATAGAGATTTTGCGGGCACCCACCGCAGAGACCGGTGCCCAAGCGATTGCTGGCACCATCAACATCATCACCCGTGAGGGGCGTCGTGGAGTGCCAGATGAGCTCAAGCTAGGCTCCTCATGGCAAGGCGGTTACGCCTCTCCCAATGGGTCGATCACCCACTACCAAGAAACCGAGCGGTGGAGCAGCAACTACACCTTGTCGGTCAACCGTTATGCCGCACCCGACCACAGCGAGGTGTCCACACTGCGCGAGGCAGGACCGTTGCAGCGCAACCGCATCAGCGACAGCCATTACATCCGTGAAGGGCTCAACACCACCGGACGACTTCAGTGGAAGGGCGATCCCGGCGAGAGCTTGACCCTCATGCCATTCTTGGTGGTCTCGCACGGCACCACCCCTGGCAACTTTGCCTTGGACCAAACTAACAATGTGGGGCGCATCTACGACAGTGCCAGCACCTTGAACGACAACCACTTTGCTTTGGCGCGCATGAATGGGCAGTGGCGGCGCAAACTCAGCCCCGACAGCAACATGGAGTGGAAGTTCAACCTCGGTGGGTGGGACAGCCGCTCCGATTACACCCAAACGCCCACCGGCACTGGTTTGGTTTACACCTCGGCCTTGGCAGAAGCCACCCGCACCAAAGACCGCTCGGCCAGCTTGAACGGCAAATACACCCAGATCTTGGGGGGGGGCCACCAGTGGGTCAGTGGTTCCGAAATAGAGGCCGTTCGTCGCACTCAAAACGCCACGGCCACTTACGCCGAAGGAGACGCCGATTTGCAAGCGCAATCAATGCGCTTTGCCGTGTATTCCCAAGACGAATGGCAACTCAACCCCCACTGGTCTGCGCATGCGGGTGCGCGCTATGAACAACTCACCACCCAGGGCACCACCAGCAGCGGTGACGTGGTCAACCGAAACAGCGTATTCACGCCCTTGTTGCATGCGCTGTGGAAGCCCAACCCCGAGAGCCGCGACCAAGTCCGCATGAGCCTCACGCGCAGTTTCAAAACCCCCAACATGCAAACGCTGCTCGCGCGCTACGTGCGCTCGCGTGACGATGCGCTGGGTGGCGGTAATGGCCCGACCAACCCTGACCGCATCGGTAACCCCAACCTCAAGCCAGAGTTGGCCACGGGCTTGGATGTGGCGCTGGAGCGTTATTTGCCCCAAGGCGGCGTGCTCAGCGCCAGTGTGTTTCATCGTGAGATTCAAAACCTGATCCGTAACGTGACCGTACAAGACCCCAGCTACGGCAACCGCTGGGTGTCAACTCCACAAAACTTCAGCCAAGCCTCGACCGAAGGCCTTGAGCTTGAAGCCAAATTTCGCCTGGACCAGTGGATTGAAGGGACTGCGCCCGTGGATGTGCGCAGCAACGTGAGCTTTTACCGTTCACGCGTGCTCAGTGTGCTCGGGCCCAACAACCGACTTGATCAACAACCGGACATGACGGCCAACCTCGGGGGGGACTACCGCTTGCGTAATCTGCCCTTGACCATCGGAGGCAACATCAACTACAACCCGGGTTACGCCACTCACTTGAGCGATCCAGAGTTCATCACGGTGTCGCAAAAACGGGTCACCGACGTGTATGGCTTGTGGCGGGTCGACGCCAGCACCTCATGGCGCTTGACTCTGAGCAATTTGGATCCGCGCAACTACATCACCGATCGCAGTTACAGTGGCGTTGAGAGCAGCAGCACACGAGACCGCAGTTGGACCAATGTGCAAATTCGATTGGAGAAAAAACTATGAGTTCCACCCCGCGCGATGGCGTTTGGTTAGACAGCATGTACAACAACCGTGCATTGGTGCCTGAGCATGCCGCGCACTTTGCCCATTGGCGTGAGGCCTCGCAGGCTGCGCGCAGCACGTTGCGCTGTTTTCAAGACGTGGCCTACGGCCAGGGGCCCAACGAGAATTTGGATATTTTCCCTGCCTCTGGGTCTCAGGGTAAAAAGGGCGCCCCCGTGTTGGTGTTCATCCATGGCGGTTATTGGCGCTCTCTTGACAAGGTCGACCACTCGTTTGTGGCCCCTGCCTATACGGCGCAAGGTGCCTGTGTGGTGGTGCCCAATTACGCGCTGTGCCCAGCTGTGAGCATTCCAGACATTACGCTGCAAATGGTCAAGGCTTTGGCTTGGGTGTGGCGCAATATCGCGCGCTTTGGTGGAGATCCTCGCCGCATCACCGTGGTGGGTCATTCTGCCGGTGGGCACTTGGCAGCCATGATGATGGCCTGTCGCTGGCAGGCCTACGACAAAGAGCTGCCCGCAGATTTGGTGCCGCGCGCCATGTCGATCTCCGGCCTGTTTGAGTTGGAGTCGGTGCGCTTGACCCCGTTTTTGTCTGATCTGCACCTCACGCCCAAAGACGCTGTGCGAAGCAGCCCGGCTTGGATGCCAGCCCCCAAGGCCGGTCGTTTTTACACCGTGGCAGGTGCTTTGGAGAGTGCTGAGTTCTTGCGTCACAACCTGTTGATTCAGCAGGCTTGGGGTAAAAAACGTGTGCCTATCTGTGAGGCTATCCCAGACCTACAGCACTTCAGCATCGTCGAGGCTTTTGCGCAACCGGGCCATCGCTTGCACCAGCTCACGCTGGCTTTGATGGCCTAAAAAAAAAGCAGCCCGCAGTGCGTTGGCACAGCAGGCTGCTTTGGGGGCCATGGGCTGATCACATCAGCAAGTGTTCGCCCGCATTGTCCCCACCAAGGATGACGTAGTTCACTTTGCGCACATCCATCAGCTTGGTGCCACCGGCGTAGCTGATCGAGCTTTGCACATCTTGCTCCATCTCAACCAGCGTGTTGGCCAGCTTGCCTTTGATCGGCTCCAAAATGCGCTTGCCCTCCACGTGCTTGTACTCGCCTTTGTTGAAGTCGGAGGCTGAGCCGTAGTACTCTTTGAAGAGTTCCCCGTCCATCTCGACCGTCTTGCCCGGCGATTCTTCATGGCCGGCAAACAGTGAGCCAATCATCACCATCGAAGCGCCAAAGCGGATGCTCTTGGCAATGTCGCCGTGGCTGCGAATACCGCCATCGGCAATGATGGGCTTGGTGGCCACGCGGGCACACCACTTGAGCGCAGACAACTGCCAGCCTCCCGTTCCAAAGCCGGTTTTGAGCTTGGTGATGCACACTTTGCCAGGGCCCACTCCTACTTTGGTGGCGTCGGCACCCCAGTTCTCCAAGTCAATCACAGCTTCGGGGGTGGCCACATTGCCGGCGATCACAAAGCTGGTGGGTAACTTGGACTTGATGTAGCCAATCATGTCGCGCACGCTGTCGGCATGCCCATGGGCAATGTCGATGGTGATGTACTCGGGCACCAGGCCTGCAGCAGCGAGTTGATCCACCGTGGTTCGGTCCGGGGCTTTTACACCCAAAGAGATCGATGCGTACACGCCCTTGGTGTGCATGTCGCGAACAAATTGCACGTTGTCCAGGTCAAAGCGGTGCATCACATAAAAATAATTGTTTTGCGCCAACCACAGGCAGATGTTCTCATCCACCACGGTTTTCATGTTGGCGGGCACCACGGGCAATCGAAATTTGCGCTTGCCGAGTTCTACGCCAGCGTCGCACTCAGAGCGACTTTCCACGCGGCACTTGCGTGGCAACAACAAAATGTTGTCGTAATCAAAAATTTCCATATCCCAAGCTCCAGAAAAAAACGTTCGAAGATTGAGCGCTTGGCTTGGTCGGCTTTTTTGACGCACCTGGGCAGTCCAAAAAAAACCGAGCGCAAGAATCTTGGGCCCGGTGGCTGATTTTAGCAGCGCTTGGCATGGACCTCTCTAAAATCAACGCCATGCATTTTTTTTCAGGGTTTGATACCCAAGCGGCCTCGGCCACCACCAAAACATCCCCTTTGCTGCAAGGCCTCAACTCAGAGCAATCTTCGGCGGTTAGTTTGCCCCCGCAGCATGCGCTGATTCTGGCCGGAGCAGGCTCGGGCAAAACGCGAGTGCTCACCACCCGCATCGCCTGGTTGCTGCAAACCGGGCAAATGTCCCCAGGGGGTGTGTTGGCGGTGACCTTCACCAACAAAGCCGCCAAAGAAATGCTCACCCGTTTGACCTCCATGCTGCCCGTGAATGTGCGTGGCATGTGGGTGGGTACCTTCCACGGCTTGTGCAACCGCTTTTTGCGGGCGCACTGGAAGCTGGCAAATTTGCCCCAGACCTTTCAAATCTTGGACACACAAGACCAGCTCAGCGCCATCAAACGTTTGAGCAAACAATTCAACGTGGATGAGGAGCGGTTTCCCCCAAAGCAAACCATGTGGTTCATCGCGGGGTGCAAAGAAGATGGTTTACGCGCCAAAGACGTGGAAGTGCGTGACGAAGAAACCCGAAAAAAAGTGGAGCTGTACGAGCTCTACGAGGCGCAGTGCCAGCGCGAAGGCGTGGTCGATTTTGGTGAGCTGATGCTGCGCTCCTATGAGCTGCTGCGAGACAACGAGGCCGTGCGTGAACACTACCGTCGACGCTTCCAACACATCTTGATTGACGAGTTTCAAGACACCAACAAACTTCAGTACGCCTGGATCAAGCAGCTTGCAGGACCCGTGGGGCAAGGCGGGGGTGCCATCTTTGCCGTGGGCGACGACGACCAAAGCATTTACGCTTTCCGAGGCGCGCGCGTGGGCAATATGGCCGATTTTGTGCGCGAATACCAAGTGCAGCACCAGATCAAGCTGGAGCAAAACTACCGCAGCTTCAGCAACATCTTGGACAGTGCCAACCACCTGATCAGCCACAACAAAACACGGCTTGGTAAAAACCTGCACACCACTCAAGGTGCCGGAGAGCCGGTTCGCATCTATGAGTCACCGAGCGACTTTGCCGAAGCGCAGTGGATGGTCGACGAGATGAAGCAATTGCTGCGCGATGGCCAAAACGGCGATGCCAGCCAAGGCGTGGCGCATCGGCACGAAATCGCGGTTCTTTACCGCAGCAACGCACAAAGCCGCGTGATTGAAACCGCGCTGTTCAATGCGGCCATGCCCTATCGGGTGTATGGCGGTTTACGGTTTTTTGAACGTGCCGAAATCAAACACGCATTGGCCTATTTGCGCTTGTTAGAGAACCCGCGTGACGACACCAGCTTCATGCGCGTGGTTAATTTTCCGCCGCGCGGCATTGGGGCACGCAGCATCGAGCAATTGCAAGACGCTGCACGCGCGATGGGATGTGCCATGCACGACGCGGTCGGGGCGGTGTCTGGCAAAGCCGGCGCCAACCTCAGTGCCTTTGTGGCCAAGTTGGATGTGCTGCGTGAGCAGACCCAAGGCCAAACCCTGCGCCAAATCATTGAGTTGTTGCTGGACCACTCGGGACTGACCGAGCACTACAAGGCCGAGCGTGAAGGCGCCGACCGGCTGGAGAACTTGGCTGAACTGATCAACGCGGCCGAGAGCTTTGTGACCCAAGAAGGCTTTGGCCGTGAGGCGGTCGCTTTGCCAGTGGACGGCCAAATGATCAACCCCGATACCGGTGAAACCATGTCGCCCTTGGCGGCCTTTTTGACTCATGCCGCCTTGGAGTCGGGCGACAACCAAGCCCAGGCAGGTCAAGATGCGGTGCAACTGATGACGGTGCATGCCTCCAAAGGTTTGGAGTTTGACTGCGTGTTCATCACGGGGATGGAAGAGGGCCTGTTCCCTCATGAGAACTCGATGAACGACTACGACGGACTGGAAGAAGAGCGCCGTTTGATGTACGTGGCCATCACGCGCGCACGCAAGCGCCTGTACCTTAGCCATTCGCAAACCCGCATGCTGCACGGTCAAACCCGCTACAACCTCAAGAGCCGATTCTTTGAGGAGTTGCCCGAGCACACTCTCAAGTGGATCACGCCGGCACGCTCCGCGTTTGCTGACGCTCAAACCTCACGGCGTGATGCGTGGCAAAACCCCGCCTGGCAAAACAACCCGTGGGGTGGTGGTGCCGCCACCGCAGCAGCTCCTGTGGCGCAACGCGGCGCACACACCAGCGGGCCCAATGCCTGGGTCTGCAGCGGCGTGCAGGTGTTTCACACCAAGTTTGGTGAAGGCACGGTGATTAGCTTGGAAGGTTTGGATGACGATGCCCGCGCTCAAGTGAAGTTTGGTCGCCACGGCATCAAGTGGCTGGCGCTTAGCGTGGCCAAACTCACACAAGTGTGATTCATACAAGTGTGAGTTGACGGGTCAAGCGTAAATCACATCAGACACAAAGCTGTCTCGAAAACTGTAGTACGTCGAGCAAAAAAACATGGCAGCCAACATCAGCATGGCGGGCAAAAGCGACAGGGATGCAAATTCGCTGTCGCCCATCAGGCTGGAGATCAAAGTGATCACCAAGGCGGTGAGCAGAAAAATAAACGACCACAAGAGTCCAAACACCAAAAACGCCCGCCAGTTGCTCAAGCAGGCCACGGTGCTGAAAAACAAACTCTTGAGGGCAGGCACGCCGTGCCAATGAACCAGGGCTGGTGCATGCCAAAACACGGCCGACAAAGGCAGGTACAGCAGCATCGACAACCACATGGCATTTTGAAACTCAGGGGTCAACAGGGTGTCCTTGTCGAGTGCGCCACCGACCAAATAAAGTTTGGCAAATTCACCGCCATCGACCAACATGGACAAGCCCATCACGCCCACAAAGCCCAGCGCATACAGCAGGCCCAACAGCAACATGTCGCGCTTGCGTTCTTGACCGGCGCGAAAGCCACTTATCAAAATCAAGGGCATGGGGAATTTGCCCAAATCCACCTCTCGGGTGGCAGCCATCAGACCCAATGAGGCCGCTGGCAAGAGCATCAAAGCAGCAAAGCTGCCGACCACCGGTACCAAAGAAGACACCGACATCAGGGCCATGAACATGAAAAACAAGCCGCTCAATGCGATCGGTTGTCTCCAAAAGGTGCGGATGCCTTGGCGAACCCAAAGGGCGCCGGTGCGAGCGGGGACAACGTGCAGTTTCATGGTCACAGGTATACGGGTTGGGTCACACGTTCGCGCAAGAGGCGCTCGAAGTGGCTGGGATCATGGGCTTGCAGCATGCTGGCTTCGCGTGGCAGATGAAAATCCCACAAGCGGGAGACCCAAAACCGCAATGCACCAGCTCGCAAGGTGGCGTTGAACAACTCACGCTCAGGCGCTGTCAAGGGGCGCACCGATTGGTAGGCGTCGATCAAGGCTTGCATTTTGCGGGGGTTATGGCGACAAGGGCTCGACGCCTCGTGGTCAATACACCAATCGTTGATGCACACGCTCAAATCAAACAACCAGGTGTCCACTCCGGCAAAATAAAAATCAAAAAATCCCGTCAACTCGGGGGACTCGGTTGTACCTGCAAACATCACGTTGTCTCGGAACAAGTCCGCATGCACGGGGCCTCGGGGCAGGGCGGTGTAGGCTGAGGATGCAGCGACGTGGTGTTGGTAGGCCAACTCGGATTGAATCAACGCGCAGGGGGCAGTGTCCAGAAATGGCAGCACCACAGGAATCGTTTGTGTCCACCAGTCCAAGCCACGCAAATTGGGTTGCTCCCGGGCAAAGTCACTGCCAGCCAAATGCATGCGGGCCAGCATTTGCCCCACCGCTGCGCAGTGGGCTGGCGTGGGGCTCATTTCGCTGTGTCCTTGCAAGCGATTGACCACCGCAGCTGGCTTGTCTTGCACGGTCAACAACAAGTCACCATGGCGATCCGACACGGGGTCAGGTACCGGAATACCTTTGTGAGCCAAATGTTTCATCAAATACAGATAAAACGGCAACTGAGCGTGGGTAAGTCGCTCAAATAAGGTCAGCACATAGGCGCCCTCACTGCTGGTGAGGAAGTAGTTGGTGTTTTCAATCCCGCCTTGGATGCCTTTGAGTTCGACCAAATCACCCAGCTTGAGTTGTGTCAGCAGATCTTGTGCAGTGGACTCAGAGACTTCGGTGAAAACAGCCATGACGCGGTGGTGGGTAAAAATTGTCGCAATTGTAGTAGTCACCCCCCAGGCAGCCTTCTTGGGGATAGCGCGCACCGGTCTCAAGGGCACGGCACAATCGTGGCATGTCAGAAAACAAGACCTTGCTGCTGGTCGACGGTTCCAGCTACCTCTACCGTGCCTTTCATGCGATGCCCGATCTGCGTGCTGTGCCGGGAGACCCCACCAGTGCGGCCACCGGCGCCATTCGCGGCATGATCAACATGATGCAGGCGCTGCGCAAAGAGGTGCCCACTCAATGGGCTGCATGCGTGTTTGATGCCAAGGGACCGACTTTTCGTGACGTCCTGTATCCGAGTTACAAAGCGCATCGTTCACCCATGCCCGATGACTTACGAAGCCAAATTGAGCCCATTCACCAGATGGTGCGCATGTTGGGCTGGACCGTGTTGGATGTGCCAGGTGTCGAAGCCGACGACGTGATCGCCACCTTGGCGGTGACGGCGGCCAAGCAGGGGTTGACTGTGGTGGTCTCCAGTGGTGACAAAGACCTGAGTCAGTTGGTGAACGAACACATCACCATCATGGACACCATGAACGGCAAAAAGCGCGACGTGGCGGGCGTGACCGCCGAGTTTGGCGTGCCGCCGAGTTTGATGATCGACTTTCAAACCTTGGTAGGCGACACCGTGGACAACGTACCCGGTGTGCCCAAGGTCGGCCCCAAGACTGCCGCCAAGTGGCTGGTGGAGTACGGCTCGCTCGACGCTTTGCTGCAAAACGCTGACGCTATCAAGGGCGTGGCGGGGGAGAATTTGCGCCAAGCCCGTGAGTGGTTGGTCACGGGGCGCCAGTTGGTGACGATGAAAACTGACTGTGATTTGTCTGAGTATGTTCCGGGTTTGCCTGCGCTGGACGCCTTGCATTTGGCACAACCCGACCAACTCGCGCTCAAAGCCTTTTACGAAACCTATGGTTTCAAAGGCTTGGCGCGTGCGATGGGGGAGGCACTGGGCAGCCCGTTGCCCAGTGCGTCAGCCCCACACGCCGCGGGCGCAAACGACGAGCCCCTGAGTGCCAACCTGGGTTTGTTTGATGAGCCAGCACCCACGCCCTCGCAAGTCACCACCAAGGCCTATGACTGCGTGCTCACTTGGGACGCGTTTGACGCATGGTTCACACAAATTCAAGCTGCGGACTTGGTGGCCTTTGATACCGAGACCACCTCGCTGGACGCCATGCGCGCGGAGGTGGTGGGCTTGAGCTTTTCTGTGCAGCCGGGGGCAGCCTGTTACATCCCTCTGGCGCACAGCTACGGCGATGCGCCTAAGCAGTTGCCTCTCAAAGAGGTACTGGCCAAACTCAAACCCTGGTTTGAAAACCCTGCAGCCAAAAAGCTGGGTCAGCACATCAAGTACGACCGCCATGTCATGGCCAACCACGGCATCGAGGTCCAGGGCTATGTGCACGACACCATGCTACAAAGTTACGTGCTAGAAGTGCACAAGCCGCACGGCTTGGCCAGCTTGGCCGAACGCCATGTGGGCCGCAAAGGCTTGAGCTACGAAGACCTGTGTGGCAAAGGCGCACACCAAATTGCGTTTGCCCAAGTCGATGTGGCGCGTGCCACCGAGTATTCGTGTGAGGACTCGGACATGACACTGGAGGTGCATCAGGCCTTGTGGCCTCGTTTGCAAGCCGATGACAAACTGCGTTTTGTCTACGAACTGGAAATCGCCAGCAGCGAAGCGCTCTACCGCATCGAGCGCAACGGTGTCTTGATTGATGGCCCCACCCTGGCTGCGCAAAGCCACACCCTGGGCCAGCGCATCGTGCAACTGGAGTCCCAGGCCTATGAGATCGCGGGCCAGCCCTTTAATTTGGCCAGTCCCAAGCAGTTGGGCGAAATCTTCTTTGACAAACTGGGCTTGCCGGTCATCAAAAAAACCGCCACTGGGGCGCGCAGCACCGATGAGGAGGTGTTGGAGAAACTCGCTGAAGACTACCCACTGCCTGCCAAAATTTTGGAGCACCGCTCCTTGAGCAAGCTCAAAGGCACCTACACCGACAAGCTGTCGCAGATGGCGCTGGCAAGCACCGGGCGTGTGCACACCCATTACGCACAAGCAGTGGCTGTCACGGGTCGTTTGTCCAGCAACGAACCCAATTTGCAGAACATTCCTATCCGCACCGCTGAAGGTCGCAAAGTACGCGAAGCCTTTGTGGCCCCGCCTGGCAGTGTCATTGCCAGCGCCGATTACAGCCAGATCGAGCTGCGCATCATGGCGCATTTGAGCGACGACGAGGCCTTGGTCAAAGCCTTCCATGATGGCTTG
This sequence comes from uncultured Burkholderiales bacterium, assembly GCA_903906635.1. GTDB lineage: Bacteria > Pseudomonadota > Gammaproteobacteria > Burkholderiales > Burkholderiaceae_C > Limnohabitans. Next base: position 14,543 of record CAIVLE010000130.1, read on the forward strand.
GATGTGCACCGCGCCACCGCTGCCGAGGTGTTTGGCGTAGCGCTCGACCAAGTCAGCACCGAACAGCGTCGCTATGCCAAAGTCATCAACTTTGGCCTGATCTACGGCATGAGCGCCTTTGGTTTGGCCAAAGCACTGGGCATCGACAACACTGCGGCTAAAAACTACATCACCCGATACTTTGAGCGCTTTGCCGGTGTCAAACGTTACATGGACGACACCCGTGCACAAGCCAAAGCACAGGGCTATGTGGAGACGGTATTTGGGCGTCGCTTGTACCTGCCTGAGATCAACAGTCCCAATGGCCCTCGCCGCGCGGGTGCAGAGCGTGCGGCCATCAACGCGCCCATGCAAGGCACGGCGGCCGATCTGATCAAGCTCAGCATGGTCAAGGTACAACACGAGCTAGACGCCCAAAATTCCTCGATCAAAGTGATCATGCAGGTACACGACGAACTGGTGTTTGAGGTGCCTGAGTCACAAGTGGACTGGCTCAAAACCGAAGTGCCTCGATGGATGGCCGAGGTGGCTCAGCTCAAAGTGCCCTTGCTTGCAGAAGTGGGCGTGGGTCGTAATTGGGACGAGGCGCATTGAGCTACACCCTATGATTCAGCCATGACTTTGCTTTCTATTTTGCTGGGCACCTTGGTTGCTGGCATGGGCAGTGTATGGCTGGCTGCATTGCTGGCTTACGCCTTGCTCTCTCGCTTTACTCAGCACTTGTTGAGCTTGGCAGCGGGCGCTTTGCTGGCCACAGCGTTCATGCGTTTGTTGCCAGAGGCATTCGAGCAGTCGGTGTCGGCGGGTGTGTCGGCACAGGCCTTGTTTGCTGTGCTGCTGGTGGGCTTGGTGTTTTTCTTTTTACTCGACAAAGCCGAGTTGTGGCACCACGGGCATGAACACCACCAAGCTGAGTCTCACGATGTACAGCATAGCCATGACCACCACAACGCACACCCTGGCCATTCGCATGCACACACCGCACATGCTCACACCACACACGCCCACTCAGCGACACATGACCCTGGACATCACCACCACGCCCACGGCGGTGGTTGGGCGGTGCTGTTGGGTGACAGCGTGCATGCATTTGGCGATGGTATTTTGATCGCCGCGGCTTTTGTGGCCGATTGGCGTTTGGGCTTGGCCTCTGCGGTGGCTGTGATGGCCCATGAGGTGCCCCACCATGTGGGGGACTTGGTGGTGCTGCGTCAAACCTTGGCTACACCGCGAGCGGCCTTGTTCAAGCTCTCATTGGCTGGGGGCGTGACAGCCATTGGCGGTCTGGTGGGCTATTTGCTGGTGGGCGCCATGCACGAGTACTTGCCGTACTTTTTGGTGGTTGCTGCGAGCAGCTTCATCTATGTGGCGCTGGCCGACTTGATTCCTCAATTGCAAAAGCGCCTGAGCCCCGCGCAAACCGCCGCGCAAGTGGCGTGGCTATTTTTAGGCATGGGCTTGGTGGCCTTGTTGGGCGAGTTGGCGCAGCACTGATCGCTGCGACTATGACATGCCAGCTTGTTGCAGGCGCTAAGCTTGAGCGCCTTAGCCCTTGGTCACGGGCAAGCCTGGGGTGGTGCACCACTCACTCCAACTGCCGGCATACAGGCCGCTGCGACCCAAACCAGCGACTTCCATGGCCAACACATTGGGCACCGCGCTCACGCCACTGCCGCAGTGGTGCACCACACTTTGAGGGGTGCGACCAGCCAGCAGATCGATAAATTCCTCTCGTAACACCTCAGGACTTTTGAAGAAGCCTTCCTCGGTGAGGTTGCTGTTGAACGGTCGGTTCAGGGCCCCTGGAATGTGGCCTGCTACGGGGTCGATGGGCTCAACTTCACCGCGGTATCGCGGCGCACCTCGGGCATCGATCAAGGTTTGCTGGGGCTGACCCAGTTGGGCCGCCACGGTGGCGGTGTCGACCAAGCTCACCAAAGGAGCGCTCAGCTCAAAACGAGATGGCGCGCGCGCGGGTGCCTGCCCAGATGCGGTGGCACCGCCCGCAGCCAGCCAAGCTTGCCAACCACCGTCGAGCACGGCCACGGCCTCATGGCCACACCATTTGAGCATCCACCACAAACGGCCACAGTAATTCATGCCGTTGCGGTCGTACACCACCACTTGCATGTCATGGGTCAAGCCAATGCGCTCGAGCCATCCCACAAACACCTCACGCTGGGGCAGGGGGTGACGCCCCCCATTGACGGCTTGGTGTGCGTCTTGTGCGCTGAGGTTGTCGTTGAGGTCGGCATACACAGCACCGGCAATGTGCTGAGCTTGAAATTGCTGAGCTCCCACGGTGGGTTGCATCAAATCGCAGGTGCAATCGATGACCAGCGCAGGGGTCGCGAGCGCCTGCAAGGCCTGCAGTTGTGGCACGCTGATGAGGGTGGTGTACATGGCAGTGAGCTCCTGGGTGAATTCAGTGTTCTTCGGCTGGTGCGTTGGGGGCAGCCCGTGCTCGCAGCAAGGTAGAAGCCATGCCGCTGAGCACAATCAAGGCCATACCCGCCCAGCCCATCCAAGCAATGTCGTCGCCAAACAGCAGCAAGCTGTACAGAGCAGCAAAGACGATGCCCGAGTATTGCAAATTGGCCACCACCAACGTGGCACCCTGACTGTAGGCACGGGTGAGACACAGCTGACCCAAAGATGCAAACACCCCTACCGGTAACAACCAGATGGCCTGCTGCCAGTCCCAGGGTGAAACACCGTCAAATACCATCACCGCGCCGCCCGCCAGAGCTGTCCCAATGGCAAAGTAAAAAACGGTCCGCGTTTCTGGTTCACCCACCCGCCCCAGCGCCATGACTTGCATAAAGGCAAAGGCCGCGACAAAGCCCGACAGCAGCCCAATCAGGCCTGCAAAAATTTGGTTTTGCTCGATGGTTGGGCGCAGCATCATCACCACGCCTGCAAAGCCTGTCAGCACCGTGATGGCCAGCGGGCCCTGGGAGGCGGCACTTTGTCCATCCTGTGGGTTCCAGTTGAGCAAGGCCCCGCCCACCAAAAAAGCGGCCACCCAGACGCCACTCATGTAGTTCAGGGTCATGGCAGTGGCCAGGGGCAGATGGGCAATGGCGTAAAACCAAGACCCCAGCGACAGCACCCCGACCGCTGATCGCCACATATGCATGCCGGGGTAGCGCGTGCGCAAAGAGATGCCTTGCTGTTTGGCAATCACCGCCAAAAATACAATGCCAACCAAGCCTCGGTAAAACACCAGCTCCGCCGGGCTGAAGTGGGCGGATGCAAACTTCACGCACACGCCCATGGTGGCGAAGAAGGCTGCGCCCAGCAGCATCCACAGGGCTTGCATGGGCTATGACGTGCTGGCGAAGTTCAGCTTGCCGCGGTACCACTCATGGAAGTGTTGCATGCCATCTTCCATCGGACTTTGGTAGGGACCGACTTCGTTGTCACCGCGTTGCATCAAGGCTTTGCGTCCAGCATCCATGCGCTCTGCAATTTCATCGTCTTCGATGCACGTTTCCATGTAGGCAGCTTGTTGCGCCTCCACAAACTCACGTTCAAAAGCGACGATCTCTTCCGGGTAGTAAAACTCCACCATGTTGAGCGTTTTGCTCGGGCTGATGGGGTGCAGCGTGGAGACGGTCAGCACATGGGGATACCACTCCACCATGATGTGAGGGTAGTAGGTCAGCCAAATGGCACCTTGTTCAGGCAATTGACCGTTGCGGTATTTCAGCAGCACCTCATGCCATTTTTGGTAGGTGGGGGAGCCCGGGGTACCAAACCCGCCGGACACGCCCACGGTTTGTACCGAGTAGTTGTCTTTGAATTCCCAGCTCAGATCATCGCAGGTGACAAATTGCCCAAGTCCAGGATGGAAGGGCCCGACGTGGTAGTCCTCCAGATAGACCTCGATGAAGGTTTTCCAGTTGTAGTTGCACTCGTGCAACTCCACGCGGTCCAGAGCAAAGCCTGTGAAGTCCAAGGCGGCGCGTGGCCCCATGTGGGCCAAGTCGGCTTGGACATCTACCCCGTTGTCTTCAAACAGCAAACCATTCCACTCACGCAGTTTGTAGTTGTGCAGGTTCAAACAAGGGTCTTGCGAGAAATGAGGCGCTCCCAGCAATTGGCCCGAAGGGGAATAGGTCCAGCGGTGAAGCGGGCAAACCAAGTTACCCCCGGCTGTGCCCGGGCCTTGGGCGTTGAGTGACCCGCGACCTTTGAGCATCACGGCCTGGCGGTGGCGGCACACATTGGAGATAAGTTCCACGCCTTGTGCCGAACGCACCAAAGCGCGTCCTTCGCCCTCATGGGGTAGGGCGTAGTAGTCGCCCAATTCGGGCACAGCAAGTTGGTGACCCACATAACGGGGGCCGAGCTGAAAGATGGTCTCCAGTTCACGCTGAAACAGCGCTTCTTCGAAATAACTGGTAACTGGTAGTTGGCTAGATGCCTGCTGCAGTTGAAGACTTAAATCAGACATGGGTGACCTGACCTAAAGACTCCCCACAGGGAGGGGGTATGACAAAAATAAATCGACCCTAGAGTCGATTAAACGATGCCCATTGTACCTTTTGGGCTCTCGCACTCTTTGAGAGCTGCCTAAAATACAAGTCTGTCAGACCTTTTTCATATTTGAAAACCCACACATCTCATGCCTAAGGCAAACCCATCTCCCCACACACACGCTGCGCCCACCAGCTACGAGGCTGCTTTGCAAGAGCTTGAGGGCTTGGTCCAGCAGATGGAGTCGGGCCAGCTGCCTTTGAATCAATTGTTATCAGGCTACCAACGCGGCGCCGAACTTTTGACTTACTGTCGAGCTCAGTTGGATGCCGTTGAGCAGCAAATCAAAGTGCTCGATGATGGTGTTTTGAAACCTTGGACATCGGCTTGAGGAGTGTGCAGATGACACCCAATGCGTTTGATTTGGACTCTTGGAGCGACCAGTGGTTGGGGCGAGTAGAACAAGCTTTGTCCGATTGGATCCACCCACAAGCTCCCGCTGGACTGGGACAGGCCATGCGTTATGCCGTCTTGGATGGCGGCAAAAGGTTGCGTCCCTTGTTGGTCTGGGCTGCACGTCAAGCGGTGGCCGGCGAGTCGGGTGATGCTGCGCTGGATGAGGCCGCTTTGCGAGCCGCATGTGCGGTGGAATTGATTCATGCTTACTCATTGGTGCATGACGACATGCCGTGCATGGACAACGACGTGCTGCGCCGGGGCAAGCCCACTGTGCATGTGCAATTTGGTCAAGCCCAAGCGTTGTTGGCTGGAGATGCCTTGCAGGCCTTGGCCTTTGAACTGCTCACGCCTGATGCGTCTGTTATCGATGACCATGTACAAGCGCGTTTGTGTCGTTTGCTTGCTAGCGCAGCCGGTCATGCCGGCATGGCTGGCGGTCAAGCCATTGACTTGGCCAGTGTGGGGATGCGTTTGAACGAAGACCAGTTGCGGCACATGCACCGTTTGAAAACTGGCGCACTGCTGGAGGCCAGCGTGATGATGGGTGCGGCCTGTGGTTCACCCAGCGCTGAAACCTTAGCTGCCTTGCAAGGTTATGGCCAAGCGATCGGCTTGGCTTTCCAAGTGGTGGATGACATTTTGGATGTCACGGCAGACTCCAACGTTTTGGGTAAGACAGCGGGCAAAGACGCTGCCAATGACAAACCCACCTATGTCTCTTTGTTGGGCTTGGCGCCTGCGCGAGAGTATGCCCAAACGTTGCTGGACCAAGCCTTGGCTTCACTCAACAAGAGCTCCTTGACCCACACCCAAGCGCTGACTGCAATCGCGCAGCGGGTGGTGAACCGAAACACCTGACCTTATGCCTTCTTTGTTGTCTTCCATCCAAACGCCAGCAAATTTGCGGGCTCTGTCGCGACAACAGTTGAGACCATTGGCTGATGAGCTGCGTACTTTTTTGCTCCACAGCGTGGCTCAAACCGGGGGTCACTTGAGCTCCAACTTGGGCACGGTCGAGTTGACGGTGGCCTTGCATTACGTCTTCAACACTCCCGATGACCGCGTGGTGTGGGATGTGGGCCATCAAACCTATCCACACAAAATTTTGACCGAGCGGCGCGACCAAATGGCGTCTTTGCGCCAGCGTCACGGCCTGAGTGGATTCCCCAAGCGAGATGAAAGTGTGTACGACGCGTTTGGTACGGCGCATTCGTCCACCAGCATCTCTGCTGCCTTGGGCATGGCCGTGGCCTCGCAGCAAAAAGGCGAGCAGCGCCATGCCATTGCCGTCATTGGCGACGGTGCCATGACAGCCGGCATGGCCTTTGAAGCGCTCAACAACGCCGGGGTGAGCAACGCGCGTTTGTTGGTCATCTTGAACGACAACGACATGTCGATCAGCCCCCCGGTGGGGGCCTTGAATCGCTACTTGGCCCAACTCATGAGTGGGCGCTTTTACACTGCGGCCAAAGAAGTGGGCAAGCAAGTCCTCAAAGGCGCTCCCCCGTTGTTTGAGTTGGCCAAGCGCTTTGAAGAACATGCCAAAGGCATGGTGGTGCCTGCCACCTTGTTTGAAAAATTTGGTTTCAACTACATCGGACCGATCGATGGTCATGACCTGGACTCGTTGATCCCTACGCTTGAAAACATCAAGCACTTGGAAGGTCCACAGTTCCTGCATGTGGTTACCAAAAAAGGCCAAGGCTATGACTTGGCTGAAGCCGATCCTGTGGCTTACCATGGTCCCGGTAAATTCGATCCCGCGGTGGGTTTGACCCCGCCCGCTACACCCCCCAAAACCACCTTCACCCAGGTGTTTGGTCAGTGGTTGTGTGACATGGCCGAAAAAGATCCGCGGCTGGTAGGCATCACACCGGCTATGCGTGAAGGCTCTGGCATGGTGGCGTTTCACCAGCGCTTTGCTGATCGCTATCACGATGTGGGCATTGCCGAGCAACATGCACTGACCTTCGCTGCAGGCATGGCCTGCGAGGGCGTCAAGCCGGTGGTGGCTATTTACTCCACCTTTTTGCAGCGCGCCTATGACCAGTTGATCCATGATGTGGCTTTGCAAAAGTTACCCATGGTGCTGGCGCTGGATCGTGCGGGCATTGTGGGTGCGGATGGCCCCACCCATGCGGGCTTGTACGACATCGCATTTTTGCGTTGCGTTCCCCATGTGAGCATTGCCTGCCCGGCTGATGAAAACGAATGCCGCCAGTTGCTCACCACCGCGTACCAGCAAGACCACTGCGTGGCCGTGCGTTATCCGCGTGGTGCAGGGGCCGGTGTGCCGGTGCAAAAAAGCTTGGACGGCTTGCCTTTTGGCAAAGGAGAAATTCGTCGCCAAGGGCATCGTGTGGCCATCTTGGTCTTTGGAACACTGCTTTATCAAGTGCTCCCAGTCGGACAAGCTTTGGACGCCACCGTGGTCAACATGCGCTGGGCCAAGCCCTTGGATATGGAGTTGCTGGCGAGCGTGGCAGCGAGTCACGATGCACTGGTCACTGTTGAAGAAGGTGCGCTCATGGGGGGGGCGGGCTCTGCTGTGTTGGAGGCGTTGCAGCACCTGCGCTTGCTCAAACCCGTGTTGACACTGGGCGTACCTGACGTTTTCACAGAGCACGGCGACCCGGTGAAGTTGCTGGGCGAACTGGGCTTGGATGCTTCAGGCATTGAGGCTTCGATCACCCAGCGCTTTGGCAAAAACCTCTCAGGCATTTGAGGCCTTTTCACGCGGCGTGAAGTTTTTTGAAATTGCCGGCTCGCTGGTAGAAACCCGCGCCAAGTCGCTAGAGCGACTGCATACAATCCCACCACCCTTTGAGAGAGCACTCTTTGTGTGATCTATTCATAGGACCTGTATCAACAACTCTTGGGAGTCTTTCATGGACCGTCGTTCCGTTATCAAAAACGCAGGCATCGCGGGTATCTTGGCTGCAGGTGCAGCCCCTGCTGTGCATGCACAAGCCGCCATCCGCTGGCGTTTGGCTTCGAGCTTTCCCAAGTCGCTCGACACCATCCACGGTGCTGCCGACACGTTCGCGCGTGCCGTGAAAAACATGTCAGGCGGCAAGTTTGAAATCTCGGTGCACGCAGCTGGCGAAATCATGCCTGCCTTTGGCGTGGTTGACGGTGTGCAACAAGGCTCCATTGAAATGGCGCACACAGCGCCTTACTATTTCTTTGGCAAGGACGAAACCTTTGCCTTGGGTTGTGCCATTCCTTTTGGCTTGAACAGCCGTCAAATGACCGCCTGGATGTACGAAGGCAACGGCTTGAAGCTGATGCGCGAGTTTTACGCCAAGTACAACATCATCAGCTTCCCGGGTGGCAACACCGGTGCTCAGATGGGTGGCTGGTTCCGCAAAGAAATCAAGTCTGTCGCTGACCTCAAAGGTTTGAAGTTCCGCATCGGTGGCTTTGGCGGCAAAGTGCTCGAGCGCTTGGGCGTGGTGCCCCAAAACATCCCTGGCGGCGATATTTATCCGGCCCTCGAAAAAGGCACTATCGATTCTGCCGAGTGGATTGGCCCTTATGACGATCTGAAGCTGGGCTTTAGCAAAGTCGCTCCTTTCTACTACTACCCAGGTTTCTGGGAGGGTGGTCCTGAGCTTGACTTTTACATCAATGACAAAGCCTTCAACGCCTTGAGCCCAGAGTACAAAGCCATCGTCGAAGCTGCAGCGGCCCAAGCCCACTCGGACATGCAAGCCAAATACGATGCACGTAACCCCGCTGCTTTGAAGCAATTGGTGGGCTCAGGCACCAAGCTGCGTGAGTTCCCCAAAGATGTGATGGCGGCTAGCTTCAAAGAAGCCATGGCGTTCTACGATGAGTTGTCTGCCAAGAACGAAAACTGGAAGAAGGTTTACGCCGACTACTCCAAATTCCGTGGCGAGCAAAACCTGTGGTTCCGCTTCACAGAAGCACGTTTTGATGCTTTTATGCAAGCGCAAAAGCTGTAACCCACGCGTTGTGTGTGCAACAAAAAACCGCGCTTTAGGCGCGGTTTTTTTGCTTCACGGGTGGTTCTTACATCTGACGAAACGCTTTGAGTTCGACCGATAGGCGCTCACACTCGGCCAAGACGGTGCTGTCCGTCACATAGAAAACAGCGAACTTGCCGGCCAAGGTTCGCACGTACAAACGTGGTGCCATGAGCCACTCCAAGCCGCGAATTCGAATGAGTTTGGCAAATGCCAGGTCATCAAAAATCATGTGCTTGTCCCAAATCCAGGTTTGATGTATGCCCTGTGCATCGATGCGCACACGGCTTTGCAGCACATGCCAGGCCGTCCACGCCAGCAAGGCCCAAGCCATGATGAACCAACCTGCTGCTTTCAAACCTGCAAGGCCGGTATCGCCACCAAATTTACCCTGCTGCCACAGGCTCAACAACCCATAGGCTGAGCCGAGGACGATCAAGCCCGTGATCGCTTGAAAGCTGCGTGAAAACGCCGCTCCCTCCAGCACCTCGGGTTGGGGCTGAAAGCCAAACGGCTCGATGCCTGGTTGGGGCAAAGGGTTCACCGCAGCGTGTGTTGGGGAATCAGGGTTCATGGGACACCAAGAAAAAGCCCCTCACAGTTGAACCGGAGGGGCTAGAGAGTGGATGACGAATTATTTTTTAAATAAGTCGTCTATTTTTTTCTGCTCATCGGCAGCATTTTCGGCTGCCGTGGGTTGGCTGCCATCGAGTTTGAGTTCAGCCTCTGGCGTTTCTTGTTCAGAAGGCATCTCGATCACCACTTTGTCGAGGTCTACCTTTTCTTCTTTGTCCAAGAACATGGTGACCGTCTCGGGCACAAAGATCACGATCACCACCAAGATCAATTGCATGATCACCCATGGAATGGCACCCATGTAGATGTCGTTGGAGCGCACCGGCTTTTCAATGCGGCCTTCTTTGAACAACGTATCGGCAATACCGCGCAGGTAAAACAGCGCAAAACCAAACGGGGGGTGCATGAAGCTGGTTTGCATGTTCACGCACAACAACACGCCAAACCACACCATGTCGATGCCCATCTTGTCCGCCACCGGCCCAAGCATGGGCAAGATGATGAAGGCGATTTCAAAGAAATCGAGAAAGAATGCGAGGAAGAAGATGAACACGTTCACCACCACCAAGAATCCCACCTGACCGCCCGGCAAGCCCGACAACAGGTGCTCGACCCACTTGGCGCCATCGACGCCTTGGAACACCATCGAGAACACGCGCGAGCCAATCAGGATGAATACCACCATGGCCGTCAAGCGCATGGTGCTGTGCATGGCTTCCCAAATCAGGTCTTTGTCCAAGCGCTTGTGCATGGCCGCCAAAATCAAGGCGCCCACACAGCCCATGGCCCCAGCTTCCGTGGGGGTAGCAATCGCGGTGTTGATACCGGGCAAGCCGCCCATGGAGCCCAACACGGCAAAGATCAAGAAAGCCGAGGGGATGATGCCGCGCAAGCACTTGGCCCACAGGGCCCAGCCATTGAGGGTGCGGGCTTCTTTGGGTACACCGGGCACAAATTCAGGCTTGAAAAGACCCAGGCCAAAGGTGTACAGCGCAAAAATGCCCACTTGCATCAGGGACGGGCCCCAGGCGCCTTTGTACATGTCGCCTACCGAGCGCCCCAGCTGATCTGCCATCACCACCAGCACCAAAGAGGGGGGAACCAATTGCGTGATGGTGCCCGAGGCCGCCAGCACGCCTGTGGCGTAGCGCATGTTGTAGCCATAGCGAATCATCACGGGCAATGAGATCAAGGCCATGGCAATCACTTGGCCGGCCACGGTGCCGGTGATGGCGCCCAAAATGAAGCCCACGATGATCACCGAGTAACCCAAGCCCCCTTTGACAGGGCCAAACAGCTGACCCATCGAGTCCAGCATGTCTTCGGCCAGGCCGCATTTTTCGAGGATCGCGCCCATGAAGGTGAAGAACGGAATGGCCAACAGCAAGTCGTTGCTGAGAATGCCAAAAATATTCAGCGGCAAATTGGCCATGAAGCTGGCGGGGAACCAGTCCATGCTGATGGCAAAAAAGCCACAAGCCAGGCCCAAAAAGGACAGCGAGAAGGCGACCGGAAAGCCGATGAGCATCGTGAGCACAAGGCCCACGAACATGATGGGTGCGAAGTTTTCCATTTGCATGATCGTGTGTCCTTTATTGCACTGGCTTTTCGTAGTGCGTGTCCATTTCAAACTTGCCTTGCAAGTAAGCCACGCGCTTGATGATTTCACTCAAACCTTGCAGGAACATCCAAGCAAAGCCCAGAGGCAACAACAGCATGGCTGGCCAACGGATCAACCCCCCTGCGTTGCTAGACATTTCGTTGGTCAACAGCATTTTCAAAAATAAGGGAAAGCTCAAGTAGGTCAACGTCACCATCACGGGGAGCAAAAACACCACCAAACCCAACAGATCGATGTACACCGGGGTGTTGCCTTTGAGTTGGCCGTAAAAAATATCCACCCGAACGTGTTCGTTGAGCTTGAGCACCAAAGGCGCGCCCAACATCACCGTGGCCGCAAACAAATACCATTGAATTTCAAGCCAGCCATTGGAGCTGATGTCCAAGCCATAGCGGATGAAAGCGTTTCCTGCTGAGATCAAGGCCGCAGCCAACACGGCAAAGGCGGCCAAGTGGCCAAATTGTTGACTTGCTTTGTCAACGCCCAAGGCGAATTTAAGAAGTTTTGACACGGTGTGTCTCCATTTTTTGAGCAACCTGCGATCCTACCAACTTCAGCCGATCAACTGAGTACTTCAGGATGAACATTCAACCAGTCTGTGTGAAATTACTTCAAGGATGAACCGGGTTTACCCGTTGATTTGCAAACCTGTGCCTGACTGCACCGAGCCGATGACACAGGCGTGTTCAAACCCATCCTTGGCAAACAAAGCCAACACTTCGTGCACCGCATCGGCGGCGCAGCTCACGAGCAAGCCCCCCGAGGTTTGGGGGTCTGTTAATAAGGCTTGGTCCACCGCGTCAAAGCCAGTGGGGACCCGCACCTCAGGGCCGTAGCTCGCCCAGTTGCGCCCCGATGCGCCGGTGATGAAGCCTTGTTGGGCCAACGCCCGCGCACCGTGCACCAGCGGCACGCGTTCCCAATCGATGCAGATTTGAGCGTGAGCGCCGCGCGAGAACTCCAGTGCATGACCCGCCAAGCCAAAACCCGTCACATCGGTCAGGGCGTGCACCCCTGGGTGTTTGGCCAAAGCAATGCCCGGACGGTTGAGTTGTGTGGTCAGGCGGATCATGTCTTGGTAGCCCACCTCGCTGAGCGCTTCCTTTTTGAGCGCGGCAGACAAAATGCCCACTCCCAGCGGCTTGCCCAGCACCAACACGTCGCCCACTTGGGCGCCGTTGTTGCGTTTGACTTGGGAGGGATGGACCAAGCCCATCACCACCAAGCCGTAAATGGGCTCCACCGAGTCAATGGTGTGTCCGCCTGCAATCGGAATGCCTGCGGCATGACACACATCTTGGCCTCCTTGCAAGATGCGCCCGATGGTGTCAACCGGCAATACATTGATGGGCATACCCACCAATCCCAGCGCCATGATGGGGGTGCCGCCCATGGCATACACATCGCTGATCGCATTGGTCGCAGCAATCCGCCCAAAGTCATATGGGTCGTCCACGATGGGCATGAAGAAATCGGTCGTGGCAATGAGCGCTTGTTCGTCGTTGAGTTGGTAGACCGCCGCATCGTCGGCGGTTTCAATGCCCACCAAGAGTTGTGCGGGCATTACAAAGCCGGTGCTGTGTTGCATGCTTTGCAAGATGTCTCGCAGCACAGCGGGCGCAATCTTGCAGCCACAGCCCCCGCCGTGTGACAGTGAACTCAAGCGAGGAACGGAGGAGATAGAGGGGGGGAGCAAGGAAGAAACCATGCCCCAATTATCCGGTCTGCTTTGGGCTGGTCTTTTTGGCGCGTTTGAAGGTCCACCAAGGCAGCAAGGCGCTCAGCGACTGCACCTGCCCACTGTGCGCGCTTTGGTACCCAGCCAAGGCGTTGAGCTGCGACAACCACTCGGTGGTTTGAAGCACCTCTCGCAGCGCCTGCGTGGCAGGTGTGTCCAAAGCCGACTTCAAACACACCAAATGAAATTGCTCTTGAGTCAGCGCCACAAACCCCAAACCCCGTGCACGCGCGGTGCTCTCCAGTCCCAAGCCCACATCGCCTCGGCCCGCGGCAATGGCTTCGGCCAACGCCGTGTGCGAAGGTTCATCGTCGGGCTGGGCGTTGAGTTGCGCGCTGCTGAGGTGAGCTTGCTGCAACAAATCGTCCAACAACACCCGCGTGCCGGTGCCCAGACTGCGTTGCACAAAGCGGGCTTGGGTTCGCACCACATCGGCCAAGCTGTGCAGCTGTAAAGGGTTACCGGGGGGGACCACCAAGCCTTGGGTGCGGCTGGCAAACCCAATGATCTTGTGTAAGCCGGGTTGCAGCAGATGCTGGTAAGCCTGCTGGGTGTGCGTGCCCATGCCCAGTTGCGTTTGCGTGTGAAACCCAGCCAGCGTGCAGCGACCCTCATTGAGGGCGCGGATCGCGTCCACACTGCCGCAAAAGCGAATGTCCAAGTGCAGCCCCACGCTGGCGGCGTGTTCACGCAAGCGAGGCAGCGCATCGTCATGGCTGGCGTACAGGGTGAGTACATGGGCCTCGGAGTCGAACGCGACCGCAAACGTGCGCTCTAAATCGGCGCGCAGCGCTTGAATTTGCGGGGCTAGCCGGGCCTGAGTTTGGCGCTCGGCCCACATCAACTTGGCGCCAAATGCCGAGAGTTTGGCCGACTGCCCTTTCTCCCAAACAATCAGCTCTTGACCCATCACCTCTTCCCATCTCTTGAGCTCGCCCCACACATGTCGGTAAGACAAACCCAAGTCACGCGCCGCAGCCGAAATGGACCCACGCTGGTCCACAGCTTGCAGTAGCGTCATCAACGGGTGACGCAGCAACGCGTTGTCGTGTGCCAGCGGGTTCGCATCACGGGGCTTGAGGGTGTAGTGGAGTTGGATGCTATGCACGAGACTTCATATGGCGGGGTTTTAAGAGCCTCACTACGATAGCGCAACTTTTTAAAGCGGTATGAATTCTTTCTCTGGCAGCGTTGAATCGGCGCTGCAACTCCTCTTTCATTGGGACCCCGTGCTGTGGTCCATCGTGGCTCGCTCGCTGTGGGTGAGCCTGCTGGCTTGCAGCGCGGCCTGCACAGCAGGGGTGTTCTTGGGCGCTTGGTTGGGCGTGGCGCGGTTTGCCGGGCGAGACACCTTGCTGACGGTGCTCAACACCTTGCTGGCTTTGCCCTCGGTGGTGGTGGGCTTGTTGGTGTACTTGTTGTTGTCACGCAGCGGGCCTTTGGGTTTCTTGGGCTGGTTGTTCAGCCTCAAAGCCATGGTGCTGGCGCAAGCGGTGTTGGTGCTGCCGGTGGTCACCGCTTTGACACGCCAATGCGTGGAAGATGCCGAGCGCAACCACGGCGAACAATTGCAATCCTTGGGGGCTCAAACCTGGCTGCGCAGTTTGTTGTTGGCTTGGGACGAGCGTTATGCCTTGCTGACCGTGTTGATTGCGGCATTCGGTCGAGCTGTCTCAGAGGTCGGTGCTGTCATGGTGGTGGGGGGCAACATCGAAGGCTTCACCCGTGTCATGACCACGGCCATTGCTCTTGAGACCAGCAAAGGAGATTTGCCGCTGGCCTTGGCCTTGGGCCTGGTGCTGCTGGTTGTGGTGCTGGTGCTCAACTTAGGAATTTCTGCTTTGCGACGTTGGCGCCAAGCGGTGGACGGATCCCACAGCAGTCCAGTCCAGGCGGTGGCCCTGTGACGCATGCTGTCTTGGCTTTGCACCGTGTCACAGTGCAGTTTGGTGTGCATGTTGCGCTGCGTGATGTGCACCTGTCGGTGCTGCCCGGTGAGCGCGTGGCCTTGGTTGGCGCCAATGGTTCAGGCAAGAGCACCTTGTTGCGTGTTGCCCACGGGTTGCTGCCCACTTCCATTGGCCAAGTGCACGCGCTAGCTGCTGTCCGTCAAGCCATGGTGTTTCAGAGACCCCACATGCTGCGTACCAGTGTGTTGCGCTTTGTGGTCTGGGGCCTATGGTTGCAAGGCATCCGTTGGAGCGCAGCGCACACACTGGCTGCGCAGGCTTTGCAACGGGTGGGCTTGCAAGACGTGGCGCATCGCTCAGCCCGCGCCTTGTCTGGCGGGCAGCAACAGCGCTTGGCTTTGGCCAGGGCCTGGGCCTTGCAGCCGGACCTGTTGTTGTTGGACGAGCCCACCTCTAGCCTGGACCCGCATGCCAAGCGCGATGTCGAGCGCTTGATAGCCCAATGGGTGTCCAACAGCGCCACTACGTTGCTGTTCAGCAGCCACAACCTAGGCCAAGTCAAACGCTTGGCCACGCGCGTGATTTACCTCGAAGCTGGCCGAGTGCTGGCCGACTTGCCGGTCGATCATTTTTTCAACCAACCGCTGGCGCACAGCCACCCCGAAGCCCATTTGTTTTTAAAAGGAGAGTTGGTATGACCCGTCGTTCACACCTCACAGGATGGTTGGCCGTGTGTCTGGCTGGCGCATTGTGTGCAAGCCACGCCTTGGCCCAAAGCGCACCGTCCCTTGTGATGGCCTCCACCACGTCTACCGAGCAATCGGGTTTGTTTGCCCATGTGTTGCCGGCCTTCAAACAGGCCACGGGCATCGAGATCAAAGTGGTCGCATTGGGAACGGGTCAAGCCTTGGACATGGGACGGCGGGGTGACGCTGACGTGCTCTTTGTGCATGACCAAGCCGCCGAAGAAAAATTTGTGGCTGAGGGCTTTGCCATCAAACGCTGGCCCGTCATGTACAACGACTTCGTGCTGGTGGGCCCCGCCAGCGACTTGGCCAAAACACGGGGCAAAGACATTGCTGTGGCCTTGCAAAAATTGGCGTCTGCGCAAGCGCTCTTTGTTTCGCGTGGCGACAAAAGCGGTACCCACGCGGCCGAACTGCGTTACTGGAAACTGGCGGGGGTCGAGGCCAGAGGAGCGGGCTACAAAGAGTGCGGTTGCGGCATGGGCACAGCCCTCAACATGGCCTCGTCCTTAGGGGCGTATGTGTTGAGCGACCGTGGCACCTGGTTGAGCTTCAAAAACCGACAGGATTTGCAAATCTTGGTGGAAGGCGACACACAGTTGTTCAACCAATACGGGGTGATGGTGGTCAACCCTGCCAAGTACCCGCATGTCAAAGCCGACTTGGCGCAAAAATTTGTCGACTGGGTCACCTCGCCAGCGGGACAAGCCCACATTGCCAGTTACAAAGTGGGGGGAGAAACCTTGTTCTTTCCCAACGCCAAGAGGTAAAGCAAGCGCTTAGCTGCTGAAGTTAAAAAGCCCACTTTTTAAAGCGGGCTTTTGTGGATGCGCCGCTCAGAGGCGGGAGTGAATCAAGGTCAATGGCTGTCGGCTTGACGCGCAGCCTCAATGGCGGCTGAGTCGTCTTTGCTGGCCCCGTTGAAGAACAGGTTCAACAGCACGGCTGAGAGGGACGCAAGCAAGATGCCCGACTCAATCAGCGGGTGCAGGTCGTGTGGCATCCATTGTTTGAAGTTAGGGGCAATCAACGGAATCATGCCAATGCCCACTGAGATCGCCACCACCAAGCTGTTGAAGCGGTTGTTCTTGAAGTCAACTCCACCCAAGATGCGAATGCCTGTGGCGGCCACCATACCAAACATCACCAAGCCTGCACCCCCTAAGACCACCGTGGGCAAAGACTCCACCAAGGCTGCCATTTTGGGAATCACACCCAAGACGATCAAGATGATGCCTCCGGCCACGCACACAAAGCGGCTCTTGACGCCCGTGACGGCAACAAGCCCTACGTTTTGCGAGAAGCTGGTGTAAGGGAAGGTGTTGAAGATGCCGCCCAGCAAGGTACCCAAACCGTCGGTGCGCAAACCACGCGTCAGTGCGGCGCGGTCTACCTGGCGGTCGGTCATTTCTCCCAAGGCCAAGAACATGCCGGTCGACTCGATCATCACCACGACCATCACCAGCGTCATGGTCAAGATCAACACGGGGTCAAAGACGGGCATGCCGAACTGAAAGGGCAGCACCACATCAAACCACGCGGCTTTGCCCACCTTGTCAAAATTCATCAGGCCCAGAGCCGTGGCCACCACGCCACCGATGACGATGCCCAACAGCACCGAGATGTTGGCAATGAAGCCACGTGCGTACTTGGCAATCAACAAAATTGAGGCGAGCACCAGGGCCGCAATGCCAACGCCTGTGAGGTCGGCATATTTGGGGTTGGGCACTTGCGCGACCAATGCCAGGCCCTTAGGCACAGGCGGCACGACAGAACCCGCAGCGGATGCTGCAGCGGCTGCATCGGCCAACCATTTGGCATGCTCTGGATTCACGATTGAAGGCGCTGTGGGACCAAACGGGTTGCCAAAAATCCAGTTGATGCCAATGCGCATCAGGCTGATGCCAATCACAGCAATGATGGTGCCTGTCACCACTGGCGGAAAAAACCGCAACAGTCGGCTGACGATGGGCGCGATCAAGATCGATATAAAACCCGCGCCAATGATGGCGCCAAAAATCAACTGCGCGCCCGTATCCCCCGGGTTGGCGTTGGCCATGGAGATCATGGGAGCCACCGCTGCAAACGTCACGCCCATCATCACCGGCAGGCGAATGCCAAACCACTGTGTGGCGCCCCAAGACTGAATGAGGGTGACCAAACCGCAGACAAACAAGTCGGCTGAGATCAACATCGCCACTTGCTCGGGGCTGAGCTTCAAAGCGCGGCCCACGATGAGGGGCACTGCCACGGCCCCGGCGTACATCACCAGCACATGTTGCAACCCGAGTGCTGCCAACTTGCCTGTGGGCAAGCATTCATCTACGGGGTGGGTGGATTGGGTCATAAAAACTCCTGATAGGTCGTTGTGGCGCAGACTGTATACAGTTTTGTATGTGATTTGGCTAGCTGAAAACCCTAGACGCAAAGATTAAATAGAGTCCTGAGCGGTTGCTGGCCACCATTTCATTGCTCAACTCAGCAAGTCCAACAACGTCCGCGCCACCACTTTGGTGGCGCGACGCACATCCTCCAGCACCACCCGTTCGTCGTTGCGCTTGGCATGGCTCTCTAGCACGGTGCGTGGACCCGCGCCGTAGATCACACCTGGTATGCCGCGCTCCACATACAAGCGCACATCGGTGTACAGCGGTGTGCCCACCGCAGGGATGGGTTCGCCAAACAATTGTTCGCCGTGTTTTTGGATGGCGTCCACCAAGGGCTGGTTGCCTGCGAGTGGCACCATTGCCTTGGCGAGCAACAGGC
>CAIVLE010000131.1 GCA_903906635.1 uncultured Burkholderiales bacterium
AGTTGTTGATCGGAAGGCGAGTGCTTGGCGTGCGTCGTCGGGGTAAATATTTGCTGGTGGATTTGGACCAAGGCCTGTTGCTGTGGCACTTGGGCATGTCGGGCAGTTTGAGGTTTGGGGACGATCGCAGTGCGCCCACGGCACACGACCACTTTGATTTAGACACCGACCAAGGCTTGTTGCGATTGAACGACCCGCGACGCTTTGGTGCTGTGGTGTACGCGGCCAACGAGAACAGCCCGCAAGCCCTCAAGCTCTTGGGGCATTTGGGGTTAGAGCCCTTGGGTAGCGATTTTGATTTGAAGACCTTTCATCACGGTTTAAAGCAGCGACGCTCTGCCATCAAGCAAGTGCTGTTGGCCGGCGATGTGGTGGTGGGCGTGGGCAATATCTACGCTTCTGAAGCCTTGTTTCTCGCTGGCATTCGGCCCACACTGCGGGCCGATCGCGTGAGCCGTCCACGTGCCGAAAAACTCCGCACCGCCATCGTGGACGTGCTCACGCGCGCGGTCCAAAAAGGAGGCAGCACATTGCGTGACTTCTCCAATGCCGATGGTCAACAGGGCTACTTTCAACTTGAAGCCATGGTGTACGGGCGCGATGGGCAGCCCTGCCGGGTCTGTGGCTCTTTGATTCGTTGGCGACGCCAAGCTCAGCGCTCCACCTATTACTGCCCGATTTGCCAGAAAGCCTGATCTGATGCCCCAACCCCAGATGAGTTTCGCGGATGCTGTGGTGGCTTGGCAACTACAGCACGGGCGCCATGACCTGCCTTGGCAAAACACCCAAGACCCCTACGCGGTGTGGCTGTCTGAAATCATGTTGCAGCAAACCCAAGTCAGCACGGTGCGCGAGTATTTCATGCGCTTCATGCAACGGTTTCCAACCGTGGCCGATTTGGCTGGCGCTGGGCTGGACGATGTCTTGGGTTTGTGGAGTGGTTTGGGCTATTACAGCCGTGCACGTAATATGCACAAAGCCGCCCAAGCGGTGGTGGCGTTGCACGGTGGTGTGTTTCCTCGCAGCGCCCAGGCCTTACAAACCCTGCCAGGCATTGGCCGCTCGACAGCCGCAGCCGTGGCTTCTTTGTGCTTTGGTGAACCTATTGCCATTTTGGATGGCAACGTGAAACGGGTGTTGACACGCTTTTTAGGATTCAAAGAAGACTTGGCACTCTCGCGCCACGAACGTGCCCTGTGGGCACTGGCTCAAGACATGCTGCCCCAGCGCGATGTCGCTCAGGCCATGCCGCGCTACACCCAAGGGGTGATGGACCTGGGCGCGACTTTGTGCACGCCCAAGCAACCGCGTTGCGCACAGTGTCCTGTGCAAGCCCAGTGCGTGGCTGCTGCCCAAGGGACTCCTCAAGACTACCCGGTCAAGACACGCAAGCTCAAGCGCAGTGCTGAGTCTTGGTGGGTGTTGCTGGCACACACTCCACAGGGGGAGGTATTGCTCGAGCAGCGACCACCCACTGGGATCTGGGCTGGCTTGTACGCGTTGCCGATGTTTGGCAGCCTAGAGCAGTTGCATCAAGCGGTGCCAGCGCATTTGCATGGGGCTTTGGAGCAAGAGGACGTCTTCAAACACGTGCTGACCCATAAAGACTTGTACCTGCATCCTGTGCGATTGACTTTGAGCGCAACGCCCCGCATGGGACACGGCCAATGGTGGGCGGGAGATGTTTGGCCTACGTTGGGTTTGCCCGCGCCAGTGCGCAAGTTGCTCACGCCCCGATGAGGTCGAGTTCGCGGTGGCGCTTAAGCGTCACCCAATCGGGCGCAAACAAGGCACTCAAGCGCTCTACCAAATAGACGGAGCGATGTTGTCCGCCCGTGCACCCGATGGCAACGGTGACGTAGCTGCGGTGGTCTTGGTTCAAGTCGGGCAACCACGTGGTCAAGAACTCAGCAATATGGGTCGCCATTTTGTCAACACTCGGGTGCTGCGAGAGCCATAGAGCCACTGGCGCATCGCGTCCTGACAGTGGCTTTAAATCAGACTCGTAATGCGGGTTGGGCAGCATGCGCACATCGAACACATAGTCGGCGTGCAGGGGAATGCCTCGCTTGAACGCGAACGATTCAAACATCAAAGTCAGTTGAGTTGCTGGTGCCGAGATGAGCGACTTGATGTAGGCCAGCAACTTAGAGCTGCGCAGCAAACTGGTGTCGATGATGTGCGAGGTCTCCCGCAAATCGGCCAGCAATTGGCGCTCGAGCTCAATGGCTTCGATCAAATCGCGCTGCTGGTCTGGGGCAACGTCTGGCGCTTCTTGTCTGGACAGCGGATGACGGCGGCGGCTTTCCGAAAAACGATGGACCAACACCTCGGTGCTGGCATCCAGAAATAGGGGGCGTACATTCACGTCCAGGGCGCGCAAATGCGCCAGCTGCGGCATGACCAATGGCAGTGAACTGGCGCTACGCACATCCATGGCAATGGCGACTTTGTGGGCGCTATGTTGTTGCTCGAGCTTGACAAAAGGCAGCAGCAACTCAGGCGGCAGGTTGTCCACGCAGTAATAGCCCGCGTCTTCCAAGGCGTGCAGTGCCACAGACTTGCCCGAGCCAGACATGCCAGTGATCAAAATGATTTCTTGCTTCATTGGGTGGTCGTGTGTTGGGCCTAAGGGCGCTGAAGCATCTCACGGGCGTGAGCCAGCGAGGTGTCGGAGATTTTTTCACCGCCCAGCATGCGGGCAATCTCACGCACCCGCGCTGCGTCCTGTAGTGGGATGACTTCGCTGCAAGTGCCCTGGGCATCGCTGCGTTTGGAGACCACCAAGTGGTGATCCGCGCAAGCGGCTACTTGGGGCAAATGGGTAACGGCCATCACTTGGCGATCACGTCCGAGTTGTTGCATCAATCGCCCCACCGTTTGAGCCACAGCGCCACCCACGCCTGAGTCAACCTCGTCAAAAATCAAGGTTTGCGCGCTTCCCAATTGGCTGGTCGTCACCGCAATGGCCAAGGCGATGCGAGAGAGTTCACCGCCCGAGGCCACTTTGCCCACAGGACGAGGCGTGGTGCCGGGGTGGCCTGCCACCAAAAACTGGACGTTTTCTAGCCCACTGGCAGTCGGTTGTTCGGCTTTTTCAAGGGCCACCTCAAAGCGTCCGCCTTGCATGCCCAAGCCTTGCATGGCTTGCGTGATGGCTTTGGACAACAGGGGAGCGGCTTTTGCGCGGGCAAGAGAGACCTGGCGCGCTTGGGCTTGGTAGGCCTGTTGCGCTTGAGATTGAGCGACCTCCAGCGCAGCGAGGTCGCTGGCGGCATCCAGTTGAGACAGTCGTGTGCGCCATTCTTGATAAAGCGCAGGCAGTTCTTGGGGCGTGCGTTTGAAGCGCCGGGCCAGGGACATCCACAGCCCCATGCGTTCGTCGAGCGCCTGTAAGCCTTGAGGGTCTAATTCGGTACGCCCCAAGTAGCTGTGCAGCGAGTGCGCGACATCGGCGGCTTGTGCCAAGCTCGAAGCCAACACATCGACCCAGTTGGTGAATTCAGCCTCCACCTCCGCTTGGTCTTGCAGCGCATCTTGGGCGCGCGCGAGTTGGCGCAGGGCACCGTTGTCGTCGTCTTGCAATGCCGCCATCGCCGCATGTGCTGCGTCCATCAACGCTTGCGCGTTGGACAAGCGTGTGTGCTGGGTGTTGAGCTCATCCCAAGCCTCGCGGGTGGGCGAGAGTTTATCGACCTCTGCCAGTTGCCACACCAGACGGTCACGTTCCTCTTGGAGCGTATCTTGCGCGCTGCGCGCGACTTGCAAGGCTTGCGTGGCTTGACGCCATGTGCCCCACAAACTGCTAAGTTGCGTCAAGCTCACTCCAGCGTAGGCATCGAGCAAGCCGCGCACGGCCTCGGGCCGAGTGAGGCTTTGCCAGGCATGTTGCCCGTGAATATCGAGCACTCGATCGCCCAAAGCGCGCAGTTGCGTGGCTGTGGCAGGGCTGCCGTTGACCCAGGCGCGGCTTTTGCCTTGCAGATCAATGGTTCGTTTGAGCAACAAGCTCTCGGGGGGCTCTTGTGGGCTTGCAAAACCCTCATCATGCAGCCAGTGGTGCAGGTCAGGGCTGAGGTCAAACTCTGCACAAATCTCAGCCCGAGTAGCCCCTTCGCGCACCACACTGGCGTCGGCCCGCGCGCCCAGAACCAATTGAAGGGCATCGATCAAAATGGATTTGCCAGCACCGGTTTCACCTGTCAAGGCTGTGAAGCCTTGGGACAAATTGAGGTCTAACTCGCGCACGATCACAAAGTCGCGCAAGACCATGTGCTGCAAACTCATGCCACGCCCTCGTTCCAGTGGAGTTTTTTGCGCAGCGTATCAAAGTAGCTCCAGCCTTTGGGATGCAAAAAGCACGCGCTGTGCTCTGAGCGGCGCACGGTGATGCGGTCACCAATCAAAAGCGAGGCCAAAGATTGCATGTCAAAGTTCGCACTGGCGTCGCGCCCAGCCACCAAGTCGATCACGATCTCCCCAGGGTCAGCCAAGACGATGGGGCGGTTTGACAGGGTGTGTGGCGCAATGGGCACCATCACCCAGGCGGGCAGCGAAGGGTGCAGCAGCGGCCCCCCCGCAGACAAAGCGTAGGCGGTGGATCCGGTGGGCGTGGCAATGATCAAACCGTCTGCGCGCTGGTTGGCCACAAAGTGACCGTCGACTTCAACGCGCATCTCCACCATGCCCGAAGTGGCACCACGGTTGACCACGACGTCGTTGAGGGCCAGGGCGTCAAACACACAGTGGCCGTCGCGCCAAACTTTGGCATGCATCAAGGCCCGCTTGTCTTGTTCGTACTCGCCACACAGCATGGCTTTGAGTGTCTCGGCGTAAGCATTGAGCGGAATGTCGGTGATAAAGCCCAGCCGACCTTGGTTGATGCCAATCAGCGGCACTTGGTACTGGGCGAGTTGACGGCCGTAACCGAGCATGGTGCCGTCTCCTCCGACCACCAGCGCCAAATCACAGTGTTTGCCAATCTCTGGCACATCCATCACCGGGTAGCCGCTCAACCCGGTATTGGCTGCTGTGTCGTGCTCCAATATGACGTCACACTGTTGGGCGTGGAGAAACTGTGCAATGCTCTCCAAAGTCAGCCGAGTCGACGGCTTGGCGCCGCCCGCAGTGGGGAACTGGTATTTTCCAAGCAGAGCGATGTGGCGAAACTTCGATTTCATGGCTAAATTACATCACTAAAATTCGACGAACACATGACCATGCTAGACGATCGCGCCAAGTTATTGCTCAAAGCGCTGGTAGAGCGCTACATCGCGGACGGACAACCCGTGGGTTCGCGCACGCTTTCTCGCGCAAGCGGAATTGAACTCTCGCCAGCGACCATTCGCAATGTGATGTCCGACTTGGAGTCCTTGGGTTTGATCGTGAGCCCGCACACCTCGGCCGGACGCATCCCCACCGCCCGGGGCTACCGGTTGTTCGTGGACACCATGCTCACCTCCGATCGTGGCCAACTGCTGACCCCCCAACTGGCGGCAGATCAACCCCAAAAAGTGATCGCCAACGCAGCGCATTTGCTGTCTGATTTGTCGCATTTTGTGGGCGTTGTGATTGCCCCCAGACGCAGTTCGGTATTTCGGCACATTGAATTTTTGCGTCTGTCGGAGAAGCGCTTTTTGGTCATCATCGTCTCCCCCGAGGGCGATGTACAAAATCGGGTTTTGTTCACAGAAACCGACTACACGCAGTCGCAACTGATTGAAGCCTCCAACTACCTCAATCAGCATTTCTCAGGCATGGCCATTGAGCAAGTACGTGAAAAGTTGTTGATCGAGGTTGAGTCACTGCGGGGCGAAATCGCAAGCCTCATGCAAGCGGCCGTTCAAGTCAGCACCGAAGCCTTGACCCAGGCGCAAGACGATGTGGTCATCAGTGGTGAACGCAACCTGTTGGCGGTCAGTGATTTTTCAAGTGACATGGGCAATTTGCGGCGAGCCTTTGACCTGTTTGAACAAAAAGCCCAGTTGGTGCGATTGCTCGACATTTCCGCCCAAGCTGAAGGTGTGCGCATCTACATTGGAGGCGAAAGCCAGATCGTGCCCATGGAGGAACTCTCGGTTGTCAGTGCTCCCTACGAGGTCGATGGCCAAGTGGTGGGGACTTTGGGGGTGATTGGCCCCACCCGCATGGCCTATGACCGCATGATTCAAATTGTGGACATCACCTCTAAGTTGGTCAGCAACGCCCTGAGCCACAAATAAGGCTGTCACGCTGGCTACTGATCGGGGGGGCGTTTGCGGAAAACCCTCTTTCATTAATTTTTCTTTTGTTCAAAGATCTGTTTGTTTTAAACCGCACTCGTAAGGAATTTCCCATGACACTGACCCGTTGGCTCACGTTGAACTGCGCTGCAGCGCTGACTGCCGTTGCTTTATTGGGCACTGCTGCTCACGCACAAACTGCCCCTGGCGGAAAAACCGAAATGCTGTGGCTGGGCCAGGCAGGTTTTCGCATCAAGTCGCCTGGTGGAAAAGTCATTGTGATTGACCCTTGGCTCAAAGGGGGGCCTAAAACCCCAGCCAACATCAAGAATGATTTTTCAGCGCTTGGAAAAATTGACCTGTTGTTGGTGACCCACGCGCACGTTGATCACTTGGGTGATGCGCCGGAATTGGCCAAACTCAACAACACCGTTTTGTATGGCCCTGCAGACATGGTGACTCCTCTCATCACTTTGGGGATGTTGCCTGCCAATTTGGGTCACCGGTTCAACAAAACCGGCAGCGTCAAGCCTTTGCCAGGGATCAAGGTCACAGCGGTCGCCGCTGAACATTCATCCCTGATTGTTTGGAACAATCCTGCGACCGGCAAAAACGAATCGCATCCTGCGGGCGAGGCGGTGGGCTACATCATTGAGCTAGAAAACGGCTTCAAAATTTGGCACATGGGAGACACGGGTTTGTTTGGCGACATGAAGTTCATCAGCGAGCGTTACAAACCCGACTTGGTGCTCATGCCCATTGGCGGCAACTTCACCATGGACCCCGAGGACGCGGCTTTTGCCGCACGCACTTGGATTCAACCCAAGATGGTCATGCCCATGCACTACAACTCCAATCCTTTGACCAAAGGCACTTTGGCTGAGTTTCAAGACGCCATGAAGGGCAGCCCTATCAAGGTTGTCCCCATGACCGAAGGACAGACCTTGGAGTTTTAAGTCTTACGCACTCCGAACAAAATGCCGCAGGTCACCAGTGCAAGGCCCACAAGCACGTTCAAGTGCATCGGCTCATTGAGTACCGCCACCGCGCCCAAGGCCGACAGGCCTGGCACGAGGGCGGTGATCATGGTGGAGCGCACGGGGCCATAGTGACGAATCATCATGTTGAATGTGATACCTGAAATAGCCACAGACCCAACGCCTTGAAACAAGGCTTGAAACCACAGCTCTCTCCCAGGAGCCGTGGCCAAATGGCTGGGAATCCAGCCCATCCATACCGCCCCCGCGTAGGACGGAACAAAGGTGACGCATGCAAAAGCGGTGATCGCTATCGTGGCTCGAATCGCGTTGAGTGAGTCTCGGCGCACCAAGACGCTGTACATGCCCCAGCAGACGGAGGCACACATGAACAGCACATCGCCTCTCCACACATCCGTGCCGTCGAAAGCTTGGAGCAAACTGGCGCCCCCCACCAGCACA
>CAIVLE010000132.1 GCA_903906635.1 uncultured Burkholderiales bacterium
CCCTCTGATTGGACGAGTGAAGAAAAGCTAAGCTTGAGTACGGTACCTTACTAAATGGGTGAGTCTGCCTTGTTTAGGCAATAAAACCTCGCTCAGTGCTGGAGTGAATGATGACAAACCAAACAATCGATGTGCCAGTTCTCATTGTGGGTGGTGGTCCAGTTGGGCTGGCCTTGGCCATTGATTTGGGTTGGCGCGGCATTGAATGTCTCGTGCTTGAACAAGGCGATGGATCTGTCGATCACCCACGACTAGGAATCATCTTGACCCGCACCATGGAGTTGTGTCGACGCTGGGGCATCGTCGACAAAATATACAACTGTGGTTTTAACAATGATTACAAACTCAATGTGGTCTACGCAACCTCTATGACCGGTTATTTACTCGGCAGGGATGAAAACTTGAGTTGCAATGACATGCCGGCGCCCACCCAAAGCCCAGAGAAGCGACAACGCTGCCCTCAAATTTGGTTCAACCCTATTTTGGAAAAGGCAGCGTTGCAATTTCCATCTGTCCATGTGATGCATCACAACAAATTAGACAGTTTCCACAACTTCAAAGACCACATCGAGGCGTTCGCCACAGATACGAAAAGCGCAGAGAAGCGACACATCAGGGCTCAATTCATGGTCGCTTGCGATGGCGCAGCCAGCTCAGTTCGTGCAAGTTTGGGCATAGAGATGCAGGGAAATCCTGCCCTGAGTTACTCCGTGAATATTTTCATTCGCAGTCCTCAACTGCTGAGATTGCACGACAAAGGCGAGGCTGAGCGATATATTTTTGTCGGCACTCAAGGGACCTGGGCGAATCTGACCGTGGTGGATGGACGTGAACTTTGGCGAATCACCATCATCGGATCAGAAAAGATGATGGATTTGAATGAGTTGGATGCCACTGCGCTTGTGCGCGAGTGTCTGGGTACGGATCAAATCCCATTCGAACTGTTGTCCGTCAAACCGTGGCGCCGCACCGAGTTGATTGCCTCCAAGTTCAGCTCGGGCAGGGTTTTTCTTGCGGGGGACGCGGCGCACACCATGTCTCCGACAGGTGGTCACGGCATGAATACGGGCGTGAGCGACGTCGCAAATTTAGGCTGGAAATTTCACGCCCTGCTTCAGGGCTGGGGGGGGCCAGGTCTTTTAGATGCTTACGAAAAGGAGCGAAAACCAGTGGCGCAGGCTGTTGCAGCGGCATCAGCCAAAAACTTTCGTGCGTGGGTTTCGGCAAAGTCATGCGAGGACATTTTGGACAACACACCCGCGGGAGAAGCAACGCGTGAGCGAATTGGCCATCACATGACTGAAGTCGGCCGCGAGGATTGGGATTCTTTAGGTTTGCAGTTGGGTGTGCGCTACGACGAGTCCCCAATTTGTGTTCACGATGGCTCTGTTGCCCCTGCATTGACGGTCATTGACTACCAGCAGACCTCAAGGCCTGGCGCACGTGCACCTCATGCTTGGCTTGCTCCGGGGAATTCAACACTGGACCTATTTGGCAAGTCGTATGTCTTGATGCAATTTGACAACGAGGCGTTCACCGGGAATATCGAACACTTGGCCAAGTTGCGTGGCGTTCCTCTCAAGCGAGAAGTCATTCACGACCATGGCATTGCCAGTGTGTATGAAAGACGCCTCGTCCTGGTTAGACCCGATGGGGTGGTGGCATGGCGGGGGGATGCGCTACCTCCAGATTGCACTGAATTGCTTGACACGGTCACAGGCCATTGATGAATACGAATTGATTTTTTGAAGGGACTTAATCCATGAAAGTTATTGATGCCCATGCGCACATCGTCGACCGAGAGTACCTTGAAGAGTTAACTGCTTTTATGGGGCTGACCAGCTCCAAGACAGAGGCCGGCCAGACTTTGCTTCGCAAAGACAACTCAACGGTGGCCTGGTTCAGAGAGGATTTTTTTACGCCCCAAGACCGCATGGCGGTCATGGACAAGCAAGGTGTTGACATGCGAATCCTCTCGCTGAGCAGTCCCAGTGTTTACGACTGGCCAGCGCAGCGCCAGGTTGAGTTGTCACGCTTTATCAATGACGCGACTGCCAAAGTTTGCAACGATCATCCGACCCGTTTTCAAGGGGTGGCAACACTGCCTCTTAGCGACACACAGGCAGCGCTCCATGAAATCGCACGCTCAGTCGATGAGCTGGGACTCATCGGTGTCGCGATGGGGTCAAACATTGGAGGCAAGCCTCTCAACCACCCTGACTTAGAGCCTGTTTGGAAAGAGATCAATCGCAGACGGCTGCCAGTGATTGAGCACCCGATGTTGCCATTGGGTTCTGAACACATGGATGAGTTCGAGTTGCCGCTTCGGGTGGGGTTTGTGTATGACACCACCACTGCCGTTGCAAGGATGATTTACGCGGGTGTTTTTGAAAGGTATCCAGATTTTCCTTTCATCATCGCCCATACGGGAGGTGCTCTTTTGGGATTGCTGGAGCGATTGGACAATGGGTATCGACTATTCCCCGACTGTCGAAAATTCATCTCCAATCTTCCCAGCACGTATGCACGAAATTTGTATTACGACACTTGCTCGTTTTTTGGCCCCAGCTTAAAAATGGCCAAAGATATTGTGGGCATTGAGCGACTGCTTTGGGGGGCGGATGACCCCTTCATCGGTGCCTCTCCTAGCTACCTTGACTCGGCTGAGTTCACGCCAGAGGAAAAGGCTTTGGTGCTAGGGGGCAATGCGGCAAGAATTTTTCAACTTCAAGTTTGAAACCCAGGTTTGTCATTGGCCGTTGGTGCTTTGCAAGTTTTGAATGATGGCTGCGAGCGTTCGCTTGAGATGAATCACCTCTGCGTCATCGAGTCCGTGGGTGGCAGTTGTATTGACAACATCTGCGATGGGCAAAATTTCATCTTTCAGTTGTCGCCCTTTAGGAGTGAGTTCAACGATTGTTTTACGCTTGTCTTGTGTATTGCGCGTCAATTGAATCAGTCCCTTTTTCTCCAAAGAAACAAGGACTTGACTCAGTGAAGATTTTTCAACGTGCAGGCGATCTGCCAACTCCACTTGGCTGCATTTGTCTTGTCGCCACAAAGCGCGAAGCGCGGACCAGTTGGAGGAGGGGATATCGTGTTGGGCAAGGTGAGCGTTGAGAGATCTGGTGAAAGCGCGGTAGGCGCTACGCACTAAGAATCCCAGACTTTCATGGTCTGGTGTGGGGTCTTCTGGTGGTTTGTGCATGTGTCGTGAGCAGGTGCAGGTGTTTAGAGAGAACTCAGGCGCATTGGGATGATAGGGAACTTTCTTGGCTTTTGAAACTTGACTTTGACGAAAGAAAAAGGCGATAGAAATGAACAACAGATGTCAACGCGTATTGGCAAACTCCAAACGGACTTGCCTGCAGTGTCTGGGTCTTGCGGCTTGGATGGTGTGCACTTTGCCTGCTTTGGCGCAAAGTTATCCGGACAAGCCCATTCGCTTTATCGTTCCCATGGCCCCGGGCGGTGCTGTGGATAGCGTTTCACGCGCAGTGGCTCAAGCGTTGTCCAAGAAAATGGGCCAGACTGTTTTGGTGGACAACAAACCTGGTGCTGGAGGCTCGATCGCTGCTGGTTTTGTCTCCAATGCACCCCCTGATGGCTACACCGTGTTTGTGGCTGATACGGGGCAGTTATCGATCAATCCGTTCTTGTACAAGAAACTACCTTACGACACCTCCAAAGGCTTTGTCGCTGTGACAGACGCAGTTGCCGCGCCTTTGTATTTGGCGGTCAACGCAGACCTGCCCATCAAATCTGTACAAGAACTCTTGGCTTATGCCAGGACTGCCAAAGATCCCCTGGCCTATGGCAGTGTCGGAGTGGGTTCTGTTCACCATTTGGGGATGGAACTCTTGGTGTCTAAAACCGGTATCAAAGCCACTCATATTCCGTTCAAGGGATCCTCTCAAGCTGCGGTGGCTTTGGCCAGTGGCGAGGTTCAAATGGCTTTGTCTGCCATGCCTTCCCTCAAACCCTTGGTGAGCGCAGGCAAAGTACGGATTCTTGGCGTGACCACCCCGCAACGGGTTGCTCAAACGCCTGACGTGCCGACAGTCAGCGAATCTGGTGTCTCGGGCTTTTCAGTCGCTGTGAATGTGGGGTTTGTGTTGCCGCCCAATACCCCTGAGGCGATCGTGACCTCGTTGTACCGAGACATGTCCGATGTGTTGGCCCAACCAGAGGTGCAGACCCAACTCACCTCCATGGGGTTGGTGATGTTGAAATCCAATCCGCGCGATTATGCGAACGCCATCAAAGAAGACGCGGACAAGTACCGTGCCTTGATCAAATCTACCGGTGCTGTGGCTGAGTAATGCATGAACAATTTAAAAATCCTAAATCAACCTATGACCCACTGTCCCTTTATTGATGTGCATCAGCACATCTTGCCCGCTCACTACGTCCAAGCTGTTGGCGAATTTGCCGTTGGCTCTCAGGGGTCTACTGGACGGGTTCCTGCGTGGGGTCTCGAGGCTGCATTGGAGGGCATGGATAGGGCAGGGATACAGATGGCGATTACTTCTGTTTCAGCGCCAGGATTTCGTGGACTGACCCCGCAGGGGGAGTGCGATATGACACGTTGGTGCAATGATTTTGCAGCGGAGCTCTCCCATACCTATCCAAAGCGTTTCGGCAGTTTCGCCGCGCTCCCTCTGTCGAGCTTGGATGCTTGTTTGTATGAACTGTCCTATGCCATGGACACGCTGCACAGTGATGGGGTGTGTTTATTGAGTAACTACGATGGCCGCTATCTTGGTGATGTGCATTTTTTCCCTTTGTACGAAGAGCTCAATCGCAGAAAAACAGTCGTTTTTGTTCATCCGACTTCGCCTCTTCAAGAGGTCAAGATCAATCAACTGTCAGCGTCGACCTTGGAGTTCACCTTTGACACAACGCGCACCATGGCATCCTTGGTGTTTGGTGGTGTTTTGATGCGATTCCCCGACATACGCTGGATTTTTTCTCATGCCGGCGGGGCCATGCCCTACCTCGCAGGGCGGGTGGATGTCTTGACCACCAACAACCCTGCATTGCGAGAGTTCATCCCCAATGGGCTCCCTGCAGAGTTAGGAAAACTGTATTTCGACTGTGCTTTGTCGACATCGGACACCACCCTGGATGCTTTGGCCAGTGTGGCTTCAGTCGAGCATATATTGTTTGGAACAGATTACCCGTTTGGTCCCAAAGATCAAATGCGCAAAGGTGTCGATGGTGTGCAAAATCTCAAGTGGAACGATGCAAATAAGCGACGCGTGGCGTATGCGAATGCTGTGGAGTTGTTTCCACGCATGTCACAAATCATCTCTGCCGTGGTGAGCGATTGAGCAGCCACCGGGGCTTCAATGTTAAGAATTCATGAGGAGACAAGAATGAATGCATTCATCCGATGTGTGATCGCCGTGGGTGTCATGGCTTTGAGCGCTGCAAGCGCCTTGGCCGATGATAAATTTCCCAACAAGCCCCTCAAACTGGTGGTGCCACTGGCGGCGGGTGGCGGCAATGACGCGGTGGCAAGAATACTGGCTGAGAGTATGGCCAAGCATTTGGGGCAAGCGGTGATTGTGGAGAACCGAACTGGCGCTGGGGGAAATGTTGGAACAGACTTTGTGGCCAAGTCACCTGCAGATGGGTACACCCTCATCCATGTGTCCAACAGTGTGGTGGTTAACCCATATCTCTATAAAAAACTACCCTTTGATATTCAAAAAGATTTGACCTCTGTCGGTTTGATCGCTACGACCCCGATGTTCATCTTGGCGCACCCCTCATCGTCTGTCACGAATTTACGTGAGTTGATCGATCAGATGAAGTTGGATGCCTCCAAGTTGTCGTATGCAACGCCCGGAAATGGAACGCCTCATCACTTCGCCATGGAATTGCTCAAGACCCGCGCAGGATCAAATCTTGCGCATGTGCCTTATCGGGGGGCTGCTCCAGCAGTGACCGATGTGGTGGGGGGGCAAGTCCCCCTCTTGGTCTCGACCTCACAGTCGGTGGCTGACTTTGTGGCCACAGGGCGTTTGAAAATGTTGGCCACCATGGATCCGATGCGCGTCGATAAATTCAAAGACACGCCGGCAGTGGCCGAGGTGGTGCCCGGTTTTGGAGTATCCATCTGGCATGGCTTGATGGTGCCCGCAAAGACCCCACCTGCCGCGCTTGCCGCTTTAACGGATGCCCTGTCGAAAACTTTACAGGACCCGGAGATCCAGCGCAAACTTCTGGGCATAGGTTTTTCAGCCAAGTTTGAACCCCCAAGCACCATGCAAGCGCGAATTGCCGCCGAACTCGAAACTTGGAAGACAGTGGCAAAGAGTGCAGGTATCACCCCTGAATAAAAGCCTTTCATCGATTCGAGCCCCAAAAAACCATTCACATTCAAGGAGACAACGACATGAATCATCTAAAACAACTTTTTGTAACTTGCTTGCTAGCACTTTATTCAAGCGCTTTTGCACAATCGCAACCCGCGCCCCCACCTGCGCCACCGTTTGGTACACCAATTTCCTACGCACAAGCCAAGCTTGCAGCTGAAGCGGCCATGAAAAAAGCGGCCGACATCAACGTACCCAACTCCGTAGCAGTTGTGGAGCCTTCGGGTGATTTGGTGTATTTCGTGCGCATGGACGGTGCACCCTACTCAGCGACTCAGTTGTCTCAACAAAAAGCCTGGACTGCTGCACGCTATCGCCGACCCACCAAAGCATTCTTTGATGGTGTGGAGGGCGGACACCCCTTCTTTCTGAGCTTTCCAGGCATTGCTGCCACCCCCGGGGGCGTGCCGATTGTGGTGGACGGCAAACTCATCGGTGCCATTGGCGTGAGCGGTGGAAACGGTGAACAAGACATGGCTGTCGCAGGCGCTGGTGTGGACGCATTGAAGTGATTGCTTTCGCAGCAGTCACCGTGGACCATGTTGAAGATGGGTCCACCCAGTCCTGGCGTACTGTTTTGAAACGATTCGCTTTGGCTGCTTGCTTGTTGATTTCTGTCATTTTCTTGAGCAACGTGCAAGCACAGGACATACCCGCTCGGGCCATCAAATTGGTGGTCCCATTTGCACCGGGTGGAGGTGTCGATGCCGTGGCACGCACCATCGCAGAAAAATTAGCCTCAGAACTCAAGCAGCCGGTGATCGTTGAGAACAAAGCAGGCGCTGGTGGTGCATTGGGGGCGTCGCTGGTGGCTCGCTCTGCGGCAGATGGATACACCTTGTTATTTGCCAACAACGGCCAAGCCGTCTTGCCACACTTGCAAAGAGTCGACTGGGATCCAGTCAAAGACTTCAAGCCTGTTTCTAACGTGGCCACCTACGCCATGGTGGTGTTGGTCAATGCCAACTCTCCCATCAAAACATTGCCTGAATTGATTCAATCCGCCAAAGCGCGTCCTGGGCAAATCACCTACGGTTCTTCAGGCTTGGGAGGTCCGCTGCATTTAGGCATGGAGATGTTTCGCAGTGCGGCTGGCATTGACATCTTGCATGTGCCCTACAAGGGCAATGCTCCCATGACGCTGGCTCTTTTGGGACAAGAGATCGCGGTCTCTATGGATACTTTGGCAGTTTCTTTGCCGCACATCAAATCAGGAAAGTTCAGGGCCTTGGCTGTGACCAGCCAGCGTCGCATGTCCTTGTTGCCTGACGTGCCTACGATCCGAGAGCTTGCATTGCCAGACTTTGAATACGAAGGCTGGCAGGCCATTTTTGCGCCAGCCAATACCCCTGCACCTGTTGTGGCGAGACTGAATGCGGCCTTGGTCAAAGTCATTGCCATGTCCAGTGTGACCCAGCGTCTGATTGACCTCGGTTATGAGCCCAAGTCTTCTTCCCCGCAGGAGTTGAGCACTCTATTGAACAAAGACCTGGTGACTTACCGCAAAGCTATTCATGAAGCGAACATCAAGTCGGAATGACGCGTGGATTGCCAAGACGGTACTCGTTGCCTTTGAGTTTGCGCGTCCAGATTGATTACTGAAATATCGGAACGAATATGTCAACGTTAAAAAATTTCACAACTCTTCGTTGGGTTTTCTGTGCGGCGGTGTTCAGCGCGCTTGCATTCTCTGCGCTGGCTGATCGGCTGGACGAGGTGAAGTCGCGCGGTCAATTGTGGGTGGGGGTGAGCGACACCACGCCCCCGTTTTCTTTTAAGGCTGGCGATGGAACCCTCTCGGGCTATGACCTCGATTTGGTGCGTGCGGTGGCCAAGCGCTTGGGTCTAGGCCTAGAGATGACGCCGCTTTCGAGCGCCGAACGCATTCCACTTTTGCAGCAGGGTAAGCTCGATTTTGTGGCTACCTCGATGACACGCACGCCTGAGCGTTTGCGAGACATTGACTTCAGCCACATTTACTTTGTCACACCTCATGCGGTGATAGTGAAAAAATCATCCGGTATCACCTCTGTTCAACAGCTCTCTGGGCGCAAGGCCAGTTCCGCCAGCACTTCTACGGCCGGAGGTAACCTCAAAGAGGTCGTGCCTGGTGTGAATCTTGTCTATGTCCGCGACTATGCCCAGGCATTTGCAGCGCTCAAAGACGGAAGCGTCGACGCCTTCACCACCGATGAAACTGTGCTGGCGGCCATCGTACGAGATGACGGGCATTCAGGCGACTACCTGTTTTTGCCAGACTTCACCAAGTCGCGCAATGTGGGCTTCGCCTTGAAGAAAGACGAGGTGCGCCTCACGTCGGCCATCAACCAAGCGCTGCTTGAGATTGAAGCCTCGGGTGAAGCCGCCAAAATTTGGGACACGTGGTTTGGCCCAACTTCCGCGCAGCCGGCAAAGCGCACATTCAAGATCACGGCGCAGTATTGATGGAGTTAGTGCTTCAGACTCGCAAGTCGTATCGTTGATTCTGGGGTAGTTAACTCAGGTATCAGAGCGACAAAAGCCCGAGCAGCCACGGAGAGCTGGGTTCTCTCGCGCATGGCTAGGTAAAGGCGTCGACGAATCCATTCACCTTCGATCCGATGAATCCTCAGGCCCAGTGCCGGGGCCAGTGGCAGTGCCGAGAGATGCGGCAAAATCGCCACCCCGACACCTGCTGCGACCATCTTGCACATGTTGTCAAAGCCCCTCACCTGAACACGCAAGCGTGCTGTTTGGCCGCTCAATGATGCTTGTCCGTTGATTTGGCGCATCAGCGAGGTCGACATGTTCATTCCAACCAGGTCGTAGGACAAAATTTCTTGTAAGCGAACAGGTTGATCGCTGCACAAAGGGTGTTGTGCAGGCGCAATCAAGACTAGCTCGTCTTCTTCGCACAAGACAGTCTCTAATCCTTCCGCGGGGGTATTCTCGGCAATCACACCCAACTCAGCGCCGCCACTGACCACGGTTTTAACCACTTCATGGCTCAAGACATCTTCTAACTCCATGCGTATTTGCGGATGGTGCTGTGACATCAAAGACATCATGTGCGGCAAGAAGTGGGCAAAGGCGGAAGGGTTAGCCCAAACTCTCAAATGGCCATGGGTCCCCAAGTGGAAGTCAGACATCGCGTGCGACAACTGCGCCAAGCGACCCACCAACTCAACCGAATGGCGGTACATGGCTTCTCCGGCAGGACTGGGTATGACGCCTTTTTTGCTGCGTATCAACAAGTTTTGGCCCATATGGGTTTCGAGCTCTGAAATACGCTTGCTGGCTGCAGCCAACGAAATGCCAAACTCTTTGGCACCATGGGTCAAGCTGCCTAAATCCACCACGCTGACAAATAGCCGCAGGCTGATTAAGTCCAATCGGTTGAGATTCATTGTGGCCATGAGTATGTTTAGACTTAATTATAAATTGAGGATAGGTAAATTAATCGCGAATTAAAGAGGGTTATTTTCGTATTGGTGAAGGGTATAAATGTGAACCCTATTTATTGACGGAGTCCCCATGACCGCCATTCGCCTGAAAGTCAATGGAAAAAAGCACCAAATTGACGCTGATTCAGATATCCCATTGCTGTACGCCCTTCGCGATGAGTTGGGTTTACAAGGTCCTAAATTTGGTTGTGGCTTGGGCCAGTGTGGTGCGTGCACAGTCTGGGTCGATGGCAAGGCCGTGCGCTCTTGTGTGACGCCAGCACAGTCGGTCCAGTCAAGCGCCATCACCACGCTAGAGGGCCTGGGCTCTTCTCAGAAACCGAACCGTTTGCAGCAAGCTTTCATTGACACCCAGGCTGTGCAGTGCGGCTATTGCATCAACGGCATGTTGATGACGGCTCAAGCCTTTCTTAACAAGACTCCCAAGCCCACCGAAAAACAAGTCAGTGACGCGCTGGCGGGTCATCTTTGCCGCTGCGGTACCCATCAGCGAATTGTCCAAGCCATCATGAAAAGCGTGAACGCCTGATCGGCCCGCACAGGAGATCTTCCCTATGAAAACTATTCATCGTCGCAATTTCTTGCAAGGTGCAGGCGCTGGCTTGCTGTTGGTGAGCTTTCAATTCTCAGAGCTTGCCCATGCCGCAACGGCAGCACTCTCGCCCGCTAAGAGCGTCGCCAAAGATGTATTGGACACGTGGCTGACCATTGACCCCTCAAATCAAGTGACTGTGTATGTTGGCAAGGTGGATTTAGGCACTGGCACCAAGACGGCACTCAGTCAAATCGCTGCAGAAGAGTTGTCTATTCCCTTTGACAAAGTGACCATGGTGATGGGCGACACCGCCACGACGCCGGACCAGTGGATCACGGGGGCCGCACTGACGATTCAGCAAGGGGGCTCAGAGCTGCGCATCGCTGCAGCCAGTGCACGTCAAGCTCTTTTGTCGCGTGCCGCGCAGCGCTGGAATCTGCCTGTCAGCGCTTTGCAAGTTGCCAACGGTGTCGTGATGGAAACAGCCAATCCATCTCGCCAGATTAAATACGGTGAGCTGATCGGGGAGGGCTTTCAAATCAAGGTGGATCCCAAGGCCATTTTGAAAGCTCATACCGAGTACACACTGGTCGGGCGTTCTGTGCCCCGAGTGGATATTGCGGCCAAGGTCAGCGGCGAGCACCCCTACGTACACGACTTCAAGCTGCCGGGCATGTTGCATGCCAGAGTCATTCGTTCAACACAGATCGGAGCCAAGCTTGAGACTGTGGACGACCGAGAGGCCCGCAAAACCCGGGGCTATGTGACGACGGTTCGGCAAGGCGACTTTTTAGCGGTGGTCTGTGATAACGAGTGGTCAGCCGTTAAAGCTTCGCGTGTCGTTCGTGCGCAATGGACCCCCGGTCCCGACTTGCCTGTCAAAGACCAATTGGACAAGCTGTGGCGACAAATGCCCTTGGCCAAAGAAGAGGCAACGCAAAAGGTGGGGCAAATCGATACGGCGTTTGCATCAGCGCAAAAAACGGTCAAGGCCAGTTATCACTTTGCGGTGCAAACGCATGCGTCAATTGGACCTTCATGCGCTGTGGCCCAGTTCGAAAACGGGCAGTTGGTGGTGTGGTCTGCATCGCAGGCCACACACTCCATGCAGCATGAGCTGTCGGTCATCACACGCTTGCCCAAAGAGAAAATCAGATTGATCTATCTCGATGGTTCTGGTTGCTACGGGCGCAATGGGCATGAAGATGCCACGGCCGATGCCGCTTTGATTGCCATCGAACTTGGTCGCCCCGTGCGTGTGCAATGGATGCGGCACGATGAAACTGCGTTGGCTCCCAAAAGTCCTCCTCGTGCCATGGACCTCGAGGCGGCATTGGATGCAAATGGCAACATTCAAGGGTGGAAGGGTGATTTCTACATTGCATTGAATCACATCCAAGCCTTCAAGCCCTTGGACTTCCCCTTGTTATCGGCCACCGAAACAGGCGTTCCTCGTCCGGGGAACTGGGTAGGATTCTTGTTTCAAAACGCAGGTGCGCCCTATGCGGTGCCCAACATTCAAGTCACCACCAAGCACGTTGCCCAAACCTTCTTGCGCGCCTCGCATTTGCGCAGCCCTGGACGTATTGAAAACTCGTTTGCAAACGAATCGTTCATGGATGAGTTGGCCTATGCTGCCGGTGCCGATGCGGGTGAATTCCGTCTGCGTCATTTGCAAGATGCACGAGGTAAAGAAGTAGTGACTGCTGCGCTCAAAGCAGCACAATGGCAAGCACGACCTTCAGCCCAAGTGACATCTCAAGCACGAGTGGTGCGCGGCCGAGGCATTGCCTATGTGCGCTACAACAACGCCATCACCTACGTCACCACCGTGGCCGAAGTTGAGGTCGATCGCAAGACTGGACAGGTAAAAGTGTTGCGCCTCGTGGTGGCGCATGATTGCGGGCAGATGATCAACCCCGACGGTGTATTGAATCAAATTCAGGGTGGGGCAATTCAAACCGTCAGCCGTACCTTGATGGAAGATGTGCGCTGGAGTGGCAGCCGAATTGAGAGCGTGGATTGGGGCACTTACCCTATCTTGCGATTTGGAGATGTGCCTAAAGTTGAGGCTGTTCTCATTGATCGCCCGGGTTTGCCAAGCTGGGGGGCTGGAGAGCAAACTCCAACAACAATTCCTGCGGCCATTGCGAACGCTATTTTTGATGCCACAGGTGCTCGTGTTCGACAAATACCGTTCGCTCCGGCACGCGTTCTGGAAGCTTTACAAGCTGCTGGTAACGCAATCGCCTAATTGCATTGCAAGGTCTTCGCGGGAATTTAAAAGCCCTTGCAGTGTTGCAAGGGCTTTTGTTTGGATTAAAGCCCCATTGTTGAGTAAAGCTTGATGGTTTTGGTGCTGCAGGTATGTCTCACGCCGGCGCTAATGATTTCAACCAGGTCGTCGCTGGCAAGCTCCAGCGTGTTTGAATCTGTGTTGCTTGTGACAGCAAAGCTGTCTTGTCCCATGCGCGAGACGTGCGAAACGCCAGCACGATGGTGTTGCCTGCTGTTGTGGGTTTGAAGGCCCACAAAGCGTCATAGCCAAATGTTTTGCCAATACGTTGCATGCTGGTTTTTATATTTGAATCCCGGCCATAGACATTGACGACCATGCAACCTTGCTGAGTCAGCAGTTGTCTGCAATCGGCATAAAAAGCCTCGCTGTCTAGCGCAGGGCAGGCGGCCTCTTGGTCATACAAGTCCACGTGCAATGCATCAATTTTTCCGTGCCATTCAGGGCGTTTTGCAATGTCGGCTGCGTCAGCTTCTAACACGTTGAGTTTGGCATTTTCTTCAGGCAGATTGAACCAGCGTTTGCAAGTGGCAATGACTTGCGGGTTCAGCTCCACCGCGGTCGTGTGCATGCCCAATTGAACATGACAAAACTTGGTCAAGGATCCTGCGCCGAGGCCCAGCTGCATCGCTTGCAAGTGATGAACTTGGTCTAAGTCTGTGAACAACAGGCAGCCCATCATGCGTTGCACGTATTCGAGGTGGATGTCGAACGGTTTACTGATTCTCATCGAGCCCTGGACCCAAGGCGTGCCCAGATGCAAAAAGCGCATGTCGCCGTAGTCGATGTGGTTGACCGGAGGTAAATCGCTGCTGCCTGCGTCTGGGGCATCGGCTTTCCTATCGCGTTGACTTTGATAGGTGAGGGCTTGTTTTTTCGCGAGCTTCATTCCGATCCAAATGGCAGCAAGGCAGGCTATCAGCCCGAAGATCAGGTCATTGTTGGGGATCAATGTCTCAAATACATCCATTTATGGGAGCTCCATTTCCACTGCTTCAAAGCATATACGCCAGGCACTTAAAAAATCCCCTGTCTGCCAGTGCCAAAGTGTTGTCGAGAATTGAACTCTTGGACCCAGCCGCGTGCAAGGTGGCCCCATCAAGGTAGCTGCATCAAGCGTATGACAGATTCCAATCGTTTCAAAGGATCTGACTCCCTCAGGAGTTGCAGTTTTTGCTCCGCGCTGGCGGGTATCGCTTCCGCATAGCGGTTAGCCAGCCATCCACATTGGTCTAAGGGGTAAGGGGCAAAGATGGGCAGCTTGCGTATGACACCTTGTTGCTGCGCCGACGCGATGACTTTACCGAGTCTGTCAGCATGGGCCTGAAGGGCAGGGGGGACCTCTACTTCTGGGTCTTGTGGCATATAAGTCACGCTGCCTTGCCACACGCCATAGGGGCCTGGCTGCACATCGTGTAATTGAAACCGCAATCCTCCCTGGCACAAGATACGAAACAAAGTGGGCTGCAGTTGCTCAAATTCTCTGATGTGTGCCATGCAACCTAGGGCATGGAGTAATGGCACTTGGCCAGGTACTTGGACCTCGCTGCCTTGCTTGATCCATGCCACGCCAAAGGGTTGTTGCTGTTGGTGGCATCGTTTGATGAGGTCGAGGTAGCGCACTTCAAAAATTTGAAGTGTCAGCATGCCATCAGGGAATAGCCCTTGTGAAAGAGGGAAGAGAGGGATGGTGTGGTGCACGGTTTGGGTGTGTGTCGTTCGATCGATGGACTTA
The DNA here is from genome assembly GCA_903906635.1 of uncultured Burkholderiales bacterium. GTDB lineage: Bacteria > Pseudomonadota > Gammaproteobacteria > Burkholderiales > Burkholderiaceae_C > Limnohabitans. The sequence continues at coordinate 14,393 of CAIVLE010000132.1, forward strand.
CCATCAAGATTTGGCTTGAATTGCTTCTTCAGCCCGGTCTTATTGCTGTGAGTTAGTTTAAGGAATACCAACGGGACTGTTTTTCAGGGGGCTAACTCAATTCCCAAATTGGAACAAACTCGAAGTTATATTGGAAGTGGGTTTTCGGTCGATTTAAAGCGTTTCGGGATTGACTTCTGACTTAACGGGACATGTGTTTGCACCGATCAGGGCATATGCACCACAAAAGCTGAACACACCAGTGGCAAGCACAATCGCACCTAGCCAACCCCAAGCGCCAACTAGGCCTGTCGCAGCCAATGCCATCAGGCCAAGGCCAATCACGATACGCAATACACGGTCCAAACCGCCAACATTTTTTTTCATGGTGAATTTTCCTTTTTAAATTGAGCGCAAAGACGGGTCAGGCTTTCGCCGGATCAAAGGCGTCCCAAGCCGCTTCGGCTTCAGACGCGAACATCAAGGCGGGGCCGCCGCCCATGTAAACGCAAACAGCAAGCATTTCTTCGAATTCTTCGCGTGTACAAGCCAGTCGGTGCAGTGCTTTGACGTGAAAGCCGATGCACCCTGAGCAGTGCTGCGTGATGCCAATCGCCAGCGCCATCAGCTCTTTGTGTTTTTCGCTGATGGCTCCTGTTGCCATCGCCGCCGTTGCGAGTTGTCCAAAGCCTTGCATCGCTTGCGTTTGTGATTTGCGCAATGTCGCCATTGACTTGCTGATGTTTTGAATCAGGGTGGGGTGGTCAAATGTACTCATCGTTAACTACTCCTTCTTTAAATTGA
>CAIVLE010000133.1 GCA_903906635.1 uncultured Burkholderiales bacterium
CAACATCACAATGATTTCATCAAAACGCTCTGCTTTGCTTTTTTTAGTGGGACTTTTATGGATGCAAGCCACGATGGCTACTGAAGAACCCAAGTACGAGGTCATCTCCTCAGAAAACGCCTTTGAGGTGAGACGCTACGCCCCAGTCTTGATTGCAGAGACAGTGGTTGAAGGCGATATGGATGAAGCGTCAAGTCAAGGTTTTCGCCGGATTGCAGATTTCATTTTTGGCAATAACCAAAGGCCAGATACGGCGCAGTCGTCGAAAATTGCGATGACAGCCCCGGTGACGGTCGAACCAATGTCTTCCAAAATAGCCATGACCGCACCCGTGAGCATCGAGCCTGCAGCCGCCGACACGAACATGCAGAGCGCGCGCACATGGCGGATTCAATTTGTAATGCCCAGCCAATACACGATGGTCACCATTCCAAAACCGAATAACTCTGCGGTCACTTTGCGTGAACTGGCGAGCAAGCAATTTGTCGTGCTGCGTTACTCGGGTTTGAACACCTTGGCCAAAGTGCAAGACAAGACGCGTGAGGCCTTGACGTGGGCCCAACAAAAGTCGTTCAAGGTCATTGGTACGCCCCAACTGTCCCGATACGACCCGCCTTGGACACTGCCCATGTTCAGACGCAATGAAATCATGGTGGAGATTGCGTCGCCATGAAAAGTGATGTGAGCGCTCCACACAGTGTCTGCTGAGAATCTTGATCTTTGGCACTAGAAGTGCCTGCGGCACATTCACTGTGCGGAGAAATTTCCACAGCCATCTTACGCACGATGGCTCATAGCTCATAGCTCATAGCTCATGGCACCAACCAATCCAACATGCCTGTAGGCGTGAGCCTAGCCCGGCGATGCCCGTTTTTGCCCAAGGCCAGCCAGTCCATTGAAGTCACATGGAAGTTCAAAATTGCCAAGTGGTGCCCCCGCATGGGGTTGGCGGTGAATTCTTCTGTGTCTTGAGTGCAAGATTGAACATGGCCGGGCGGCAATGCACTCAGATAGTCGGCAGCCGCGTGTGATTGCCTCATGCGTTCCCAGGCAGCATTGACTTGCTCACCTTCTAACTCAAGCGTGGCCAGCGCAGACACGCGCAACTGCCAACTTAGGCGCTTGCTCCAAAAAGTCAGTTGCGCCAAGGGCTGCGCCACAAGCTCCAAACACTTGGGCGAACGTGCATCGGTATAGACGCGCAATGTCCACAAGAGTGCATCTGCATGCCTGAGCACCACTGTGCGCGCCTGAGGTCCACTTGTCTCGAGTCCCTGTGTCGCCAAAACGGGCGTTCGCCACTCGTGGTGCCGATCATGTGGTGCACGCGTGAGCTCTTGCCACAAACGCGCAACCAAAGAATCAGACGACATTTCTAAATGGTCTTGTGTCATCGCTTTAGCTTTGATACCTTATGTTGTCAATGAACCGTTGGAACCAAGACCATGGCTGCCAGAACCATAGGCCCCCGCGTCACAAGGACAGCCAAGGTTTGTAACCCAAGAAATCATCTCTGTTGCGCCCATCGTTGACCTGATTGAACCCAGTCATCCACAATTGTCTAGCGGCAACCGCAGTCAACCTCACGAAAGCCATCGAAAAAGAACTGAATGAATCAGGTCGCTAAATAGCGCCATGACCCAGC
>CAIVLE010000134.1 GCA_903906635.1 uncultured Burkholderiales bacterium
GCTTCTTTTTCTCATCGAACCACAGCTTGAAGTATTGCGATCCGCCTAGTGGGAGCTGAGTCAGCAGTTGCTCTTGCTCGTCGCGGAACTCTTCGATCTGCTCGGTGATCTGCCAGTTCAGGTAATCACGCTTGCGCTCGGATTTCTCCTGCTTCAGCTCGTCCATCTTGCCCAGCACCTTGGTGCGGACAGGGCCGTCTGGCGGGAACATTTCTTTGATGGCCTTGGCAGCGAAGTCAACGCAGCCCTCAGCCATGGCGGGGTGAACCACCTTGGACGCACCCATGAACGTGGCACCACCGGGGGCGTCGTTGCCCATGCCGGTGCGCTTGATGCCCTCTTCGTATTGCTTGTCGCGCTGCTCTCGGGCCTGCTTGTCAATCTCAAGCATGTCGAGGTAGCGCATGGTCAGCGTGCCCAGCTCGCCGTCGTCGTACCACTCGGCCATGTTGCCGTAGAAGTCGGGGTTGTCTTGGGGGCCACCACCTTCGATGGTTACGATGGCCGAGCCGTCGGCCTGCTCTTCGGTTTGGACATCAGGCATGTCTACCGTGGCGCTGCCGTCTTCGTTCTCGGTGACTTGGGTGTCGTCTTCGGTATCGTCCATCATTTAACCTTTTTCTTGCGGGTGAGTTCCAGCATCATGGTGTCTTGGTCGGTGTGTAGTTTAACTCCACCACCTTTTTTGTACCCAAGGCGTTTACGCATGGCGGTTTCGTACTCACCCAGTTGATTGATGTATTGCTCGTCGATGGGTTCACGGATGATGCTCATTTTGGCTTGATTGAAAGGGTGAACCTTTTTGCCAATGGCAGCAATTTCTTGCCTTGCGTTATGCATTGAACGCGGAGCCAAGATGTCAGCCGGTGTTGGGTACTTCAGCTTGCCGATCAATTTTGAGGGGATGTCGTACCCATAGGTGGGATGACGTGAGTTGGTGTCACGCAGTTCACGTGATGGGTCAAATTGCAGCATGGAAGAGCCGCCAGCACCAGTCTCAATGTTGCGCAGTTCGGGGTGACTGATGGCGTAGTACAGGTCTTCCAGCTTTTGTTTGCCACCGGGCAGGTTCTTTTCAGTGCCCAGCAGACCAATCAATTTTTTGCGCATGCCAGAGTTGAGGGCCCCGTGCAGCATGACATCGTTGGGATTTTCAAAGCCGGGGAACTCCGGGTACGGAACATCATTTTTGTTCGTCGTGGTTGCAACATTGCGCATCAAGTGGTTCAAGGCTTCAATTTTTTCCTTGGGCTGCTTGTGCGGCTGGTGGTACGCCAGAACGCTGTCCATCATGTGCATGGCGTGGTGCAAAGACTCTGGCGACATCTTGTGGTAGTGACCCAAGACAATGCGCTCAGGGTCTTCCTGTGCCAGTTTTTTAACGGTATTGAACAAACCTGCGCTGGCACTAAGGTCACTAGCCCATCCCTCGGGGTGGCCGTAAGCACCATAGTCTTTGCCTCCGTACAACGGCACAGGGCTTTCCAGTGGAGTGTCGCCAATGGCGTGCAGGTACTCACCGGCCTTGGGCATTTCAAAACCCATGCGGTTACTGGTTTTTTTAACCGGCGTCAATCCGCCACGACTGGGGTCGCCGGGAACTCCAACGGAATATGCGCCCTTGAAGTTCTCCATGTTTAACACTGGAACTTTTTGCTTTTTGCCACCAGCGCGAATGTCAAGTGGTAGGTTTTGTTCGCGGGTCAGTTGCTGTTGGGTTTTTTTGTTGGGGTTGTCCGTGCCTTCAATTTGACGCGCCATTCTATCTGCATATGCATCAATCTCTGCTTTCATCAGGGCTGGCGATGGAGCGTAATGCAAAGGCTTATCTTCTTTGCCGCCTTTTGCAAAGCGGGCAACACCACCACTCGCCATGCCACTCACCAATTGTGGTGACAAGTCATGCGTGTCATACTCAGGCGGTGGGGATGCTGGCGTTGTGTTTACAAGCGCTTGTTGCCTTGCTAAAAAACCTGCTAAAAAATTTGGATCAAGGTTTGGATTACCCGGCGCCGGTGCATTACTAGAAGGTGTTGCGGTACTCGTTCCATACATCCCGCCATAGACGCCGGGATTAAGCATGACATTGCCGGGCGTGCTGGATGCATTAGGTGCGCTGGCAGCAGCTCGAAGAGAAGCAAGGCCAGAGGCCAATCCGGGACTTCCTTGCGGTTCGTTGGACGGTGGAGGTGGTAATTCTGTCGGAACGGGTGGATTGCCGCCCGCTGAGTTGGGGCCAGAAATTGGTGCAGCCGCTGATGCACCCGGCTTCCCTTGATCCATCATTCCACCCAAGGTGGTAATGCCCATGGAGCCGCTACCAGATGCGCCTCCCGACCCTCCGCCTGATCCGCCTCCACCACCCACGCTCAGGGGGATGTTGAGGTTCAAGCTTCCTCCGCCACTGACTCCACCACCATCAGCCATGCCAGCAGGGCGCATAGCGGCCATGGCCTGACCTTGGGGTGTCATGCTCAGGATGTTGCTCTGAGGCCCTTGTGGCTGCTGTGGCTGGCCTTGCTGAGGCTGTGCGCCAGCTTGTGGTTGGCCGGGCTGCTGCGGCTGCTGAGGTTGTTGGGGCATCAGTTGCTGGCCGGGCTGCATCACGTTCTCATCGAC
>CAIVLE010000135.1 GCA_903906635.1 uncultured Burkholderiales bacterium
CCGAACTCGTCGCTGATGCCGTTGCCACCCATCATGTCGCGCGCCATGCGGGCGATGTCCAGGGCTTTGCCGCAGGAGTTGCGCTTCAAGATGGAGGTGATTTCTACGCTGGCCGTGCCTTCGTCTTTCATGCGCCCCAGGCGCAAGCAGCCTTGCAGGCCGAGCGAGATTTCGGTTTGCATGTCGGCCAACTTCTTTTGGATCAGTTGGTTCGCAGCCAAGGGGCGACCAAACTGCTGGCGATCCAAGGTGTACTGGCGGGCGCGGTGCCAGCAGTCTTCGGCGGCACCCAGAGCACCCCAGGCAATGCCGTAGCGCGCGCTGTTCAAGCAGGTGAACGGGCCTTTCAAGCCTTGCACTTCGGGGAAAGCGTTTTCCTCGGGCACAAACACGCCGTCCATCACAATTTCACCCGTGATCGAGGCACGCAAGCCCACCTTGCCGTGAATGGCAGGGGCACTCAAGCCCTTCATGCCTTTTTCCAAAATAAAGCCGCGGATGGGACCGACTTGACCGCCCTCGCTGACCTCTTTGGCCCAGACCACAAACACATCGGCGATGGGGCTGTTGGAGATCCACATCTTGTTGCCCTTGAGCTGGTAGCCGCCCGCCACTTTTTTGGCACGCGTGGCCATGCTGGCGGGGTCCGAGCCGTGGTCGGGCTCGGTCAGACCAAAGCAACCGATCCACTCGCCGGTGGCGAGCTTGGGCAGGTATTTTTGTTTTTGCTCTTCGGTGCCGAAGTCGTTGATTGGCACCATCACCAAAGACGACTGTACGCTCATCATGGAGCGATAACCCGAGTCCACACGCTCCACCTCACGGGCAATCAAGCCATAGGCCACGTAGTTCAGGCCAGGGCCACCGTACTCGGTGGGGATGGTGGGGCCCAACAAACCCAACTCACCCATTTCACGAAAAATTTCAACGTCAGTTTTTTCGTTGCGAAATGCATTGAGCACGCGGGGCTGCAACTTGTCTTGGCAATACGCCGCAGCCGCTTCGCGGATCATGCGTTCTTCGTCGGTGAGTTGTTGCTCCAGCAAAAACGGATCTTGCCAATTGAAAGCAGCGTGGGCCATGAGGGTTCTCCTGTGTGTGTCTGAATAAAGGTTGGGGCTGATCTTAAATGCCCCGGGCTTTGGCCAGAAACGGTGATTTAACATCCAGTTATGCTGAATTCTGATATCTAAGACGCTGATGCGCCGCAAAATACCGTCAACCCAAGCGCTGTTGTGTTTCGATGCTGCAGCACGACATGAGAGCTACACCCGGGCAGCACAAGAGTTGGTGCTGACACAAAGTGCCGTATCGCGCCAAGTCACGCTGTTAGAAGACTTTTTAGGGTTGAAGCTGTTTCGCCGCACCCGCCACGGTGTGGCACTCACCCCAGCGGGGATCGATTACGCCCGCCAAGTGGCGCAGCGCTTGGATGGGCTGGAGCGCGACACGCTTGACACCATGACCCGCCAAGGCACGGGCGGCCACCTCACCCTGGCCGCCGTGCCCACCTTTGCCACCCATTGGCTGATTCCGCGCTTGGCCAATTTGGCGCATCGCCACCCCGACATCACCGTGCACATCGACACCCGCACGCGGCCCTTTTTGTTTGCCGACACCGCCTTTGATGCAGCGCTGTACACCGGCACACCCGAACAAGTGCGCAACTGGCCCGGCACGCGTGCCGACAAACTGCTGGACGAAGAAGTGGTGCCAGTGTGCAGCCCCCGACTCATGGGCGGGCAGGCCAGTTTGACCCCCAAAGCCCTGGCACAACTGCCACTGCTGCAACAAAGCACACGCCCCGAAGGTTGGCGCCAGTGGTTTGACGCCATGGGCGTGAGCGCGCCCAACGCCTTGGGTGGGCCGCGCTATGAGTTGTTTTCCATGCTGGCCGTGGCCGCCACCCACCACCTGGGTGTGGCCTTGATGCCACGTCTGTTGATTGCGGGTGAGTTGGCACGCGGCGAATTGGTGGTGGCTTGCCCCAAGGCCTTGCGCGGGACACGCGGTTACTACTTGATCACGCCCGACACGGGCCTGGAGCCTGAGGTGCTCAAGCGGTTCAGGGCTTGGGTGCAGCAAGAGGCGCAGACGCCGAACTGAACACGTCAAGCCACGGCTGCGGTGTGTCTAATATGAGGGCCATGTCCCCCATTTGACTCACAGCGACAAGGCCCAAGCCCCCACGCCCTGACACTGCACGCACCACAGCAGGAGACAAAGCATGGAAGTTTCATTCAGCAAAGAAGTGGAGATGCTGCGCATGGGCGCGGGCGAGACCTTTCATGGAGAAGGCATCTTGGCCATCACCAAAGCGCTGCTGCAATCGGGCGTGGCCTATGTGGGGGGCTACCAGGGTGCCCCGGTGTCGCACTTGCTGGATGTGATGGTGCAAGCCAAGGACTACATGCAAGAGCTCGGCGTGCATGTGGAGGCCTGTGCCAACGAAGCCTCGGCCGCCGCCATGTTGGGCGCGTCCATCCACTACCCCTTGCGCGGCGCAGTGACCTGGAAGTCCATCGTCGGCACCAACGTGGCAGCAGACGCGCTGAGCAATTTGTCATCGCCGGGTGTCAAAGGCGGCGTGCTGATTGTGGTGGGCGAGGACTACGGCGAAGGCGCCTCGGTGATTCAAGAGCGCACCCACGCCTATGCGCTCAAGTCCGGCATGGTCTTACTCGACCCGCGACCCGACTTGAGCCGCATGGTCGACATGGTGGAACACGGTTTTCGGCTCTCCGAAGCTTCCAACATGCCCGCCTTGATGGAGTTGCGCATTCGTGCGTGCCATGTGCGCGGCAGCTTTGTGGCCAAAGACAACCAAGCGCCCTCGCAGTCGGCGCTGCACCTGCTGGGCGAACCGGCCAAGTTTGACTACAGCCGCTTGGCCCATCCGCCGGTGACGTTTGGGCAAGAAAAGCTCAAATACCAAGAGCGCATTCCGGCCGCACGCGCCTACATCCAAGCGCATGGCCTGAACGAACACTTTGAGGGCGAGCACCACGACTTAGGGATCATCGTGCAAGGCGGCCTCTACAACACCTTGATCCGCGCCTTGCAGCAGTTCGACTTGGCTGACGCGTTTGGCAACAGCCGCATCCCGCTGTTGGTGCTCAACGTGACCTGCCCTTTGCTGCCCGATCAAATTGCCTCCTTCTGCCAAGGCAAGCGTGGCGTGTTGCTCATGGAGGAAGGCCAGCCCGAATACATCGAACAAGAAGTGGCCACCTTGCTGCGCCGGCGTGACCTGCAAACCCCCTTACACGGCAAAGACGTGTTGCCCCAAGGCGGGGAATACACCGCCGAGGTGATGGCGCAAGGTCTGCTGCAGTTTGTGAATCGTTATTTGACGCAGCCAGCACACCCAGCGCTTGGCACCCGCGCCCCTTCAAGTGACGCCACGGCCAGCGTGCAAGAGTGGCTGCAAGGCAACCAAGCACGCCGCGCGGGTGTAGCCCAGGCGTTGCAAGCCCAAGGCCAAACGCTGCCGCCGCGCCCACCCGGGTTTTGCATTGGTTGCCCGGAGCGTCCGGTGTTTTCGGCCATCAAACTGGCGCAACAAGACATTGGCGCGGTGCACGTCTCAGCTGACATTGGCTGCCACGCATTGGGCACGTTTGAGCCGTTCTCCACCGGCCACACGATCTTGGGCTACGGCATGAGTCTGGCCAGCCGCGCCGGGGTGTCGCCTTCCATGCAGCGGCGGGTGCTGTCGATCATGGGCGACGGCGGGTTCTGGCACAACGGGTTGCTCACCGGGGTGCAAAGCGCGCTCTTCAATGGGGGCGACGCGGTGTTGCTGATTTTTAAAAACGGCTACACCTCGGCCACGGGCACGCAAGACATCATCTCCACCCCAGACGACGCGGCCAAACTCGCCGCGGCAGACAAGTGGCAAAGCCTGGCCCACACCAACCAGACCATCGAACGCACCCTACAAGGCCTGGGCGTGCAATGGCTGCGCACCGTGCACACCTACGAAGTAGCCAAGGTGCGCGAGACCCTGGTGGAGGCTTTCACGTCTGACTTCAACGGCCTCAAGGTGATCGTGGCCGAAGGCGAATGCCAACTGGAGCGCCAACGCCGCATCAAGCCCTGGATCGCCAGTTTGCTCAAAAAAGGCGAGCGGGTGCAACGCGTGAAGTACGGCGTAGACGAAGACGTATGCAACGGCGACCATGCCTGCATTCGACTCTCAGGCTGCCCCACGCTGACCCTCAAAGACAACCCCGACCCCTTGAAGGTGGATCCGGTAGCCACCGTGATCGACGGCTGCGTGGGCTGCGGTTTGTGTGGCGAGAACGCCCATGCGGCCACCCTGTGCCCCTCGTTTTACCGCGCAGAGGTGGTGCAAAACCCCGGTGTGTGGGAACGCTTGCTGGCCACATTGCGCGCGGGTCTGGTCCGCGCACTCCAACCTGTGTAAGGCCTTGACATGACCCAACCTATTTCCATTTTGTTGTGCGCCCTGGGCGGCGAAGGCGGCGGTGTGCTGGCCGACTGGCTGGTGGACGCGGCGCGTCACGCGGGCTACCCCGCCCAAGCTACCTCGGTCCCGGGCGTGGCCCAACGCACCGGCGCCACCACCTATTACCTAGAAGTGTTTCCCACACACAGCAGCGCCTTGGGCGGGCAACGCCCCGTGTTTGGCCTCAACCCCTTGCCAGGGCGTTTGGACTTGCTGGTGTCATCGGAGTTACTAGAGACCGCCAGGCAAACCGCGCTCGGACTGTGCTCGGCGGACCGCACCTGCGTGGTCAGCGCCAGCAACCGGGCCTTGACCACGCAAGAAAAAATGCAGCTCGGCGATGGCCGCTTGGACGATGCAGCGCTGGTGCAGTTGCTGCAAGAACACAGTCGCAGCAGCCACGTGCTGGACATGGCGACACTGACCCGACAAGCGGGCACCGTGGTGAGCGCAACCATGCTGGGCTGTATTGCAGCCAGTGGCGTGCTGCCCATGCAGCGCCTCGATTACGAGGCCGCCATTTTGGACGGCCACGCCACGGGCAACGCCAGCCAACAAGCCAGCTTGCGCGGCTTTGCCTTGGGGCATGACGCCGTGCAACAGCAACGCACTCAGTCGCGCTATGTCGATGCGGTGCTCGCTCCTGTGGCTGACCCCACCACAAGCGCAGTGCACACGCCTGCGCTGCCTGAGGACGTGACCCGTTTGTTTCCACCCGCTGTACACCCCATGCTGCGCTTGGGCCATGCGCGTTTGATGGACTACCAAGGAGCGGGCTATGCCGCGCTGTATGTGCAGCGCTTACAAGCCGTCTGGGCTGCCGAGCAATCGCACGCCAACGGGCCGAGCCACGCCACCCAAGAGGTGGCGCGCTGGTTGGCCTTGTGGATGGCCTTTGACGACATCGTGCGCGTAGCTGATTTGAAGAGCCGCGCCTCTCGCTTGCAGCGCGTGCGCGATGAGGTGAAAGCCAAAGCAGACGATGTGGTCAAACTCTATGACCACTTCAAACCCGGCCTGCCGGAATTTGCCGGTTTACTGCCCAGTGCCTTGGCGCAACGCTTGATGGCGTGGGAGCAACGCCGCCTGGCGGCAGGCAAAGCCCCGCTGGGCCTGCCCATCAAGGTGGGCACACACACGGTGGGTGGCTTGCTGATGCTGCGCCTCTTGAGCAGCTTGCGCGCTGTGCGCCGCTTTGGCCAGCGCTACGCACAAGAACAAGCGCTGATCACCGAATGGCTGGCAGCTGTGCAAGACGGCGCACGCACCCATCCCGCCTTGGGGTTGGCACTCGCGCAGTGCGGGCGCTTGATCAAAGGCTACGGCAGCACCCACACGCGAGGACGCGACAACCTGCTGCACATCTTGCGCCACCTGGCGACAACGACGCCTTTTGACAGCCCGCAAGCCCGCGCCAGCGCCATCGACCAAGCCCGCGAAGCCGCCTTGCGTGACGAAGCCGGCCAGGCCTTGGACATGACCTTGCGCGCCCACGGCGCACCGGCGCGTGAACTGCGCGCACAACCCATTCGTTGGATGCCACGGGTGCGCAAACCCCACGCAGACATGGGTTGACAGGGGGAAACACCCGTAGTCAGCACCGTCGTGAGCGATTACAAATAAGCCCTCACGTCACCACGCGCTTGATGCGCTGCGGTGGCTTTGATCTCAACTGCTTTTCTTTTCTTTTCTTTGCGAGACCTGTCCATGTCACTCTCACTCTCACGCACCCTGCTCACCACCGCGGCCTTGGCTTTGAGCTTGGGCTCGGCCCAAGCGCAAGACAAACCCGTGGCCTTGAAGTTTGCCAGCTGGGTCCCGGCTCAGCACGCACTCAACCCCGCCTTGGTGGCATGGGGCGAGAGTTTGAAGGCGGCCTCAGGTGGCACACTCACGGCCACCATGTTTCCTTCTGAGCAACTGGGCAAAGCGTTTGACCACTTCGACATGGCGCGCGATGGCATTGCCGATTTTTCTTACGTCAACCCCGGCTACCAACCCGGACGCTTCCCCATCTTTGCAGCCGCCTCTTTGCCCTTCATGATCAACAACGCCAAGGCAGGTTCTGCTGCGATTGATGCGTGGTACCGCGCTTATGCAGCCAAAGAGATGAAAGACGTGCACTTTTGCTTTGCCTTCGCGCACGACCCGGGCGCCTTTCACTCACGTAAAAAAATCGTGCTGCCCACCGACATCAAAGGCATGAAGGTGCGCCCCGCGACCTCGACGGTGGGCCAAATGATCACGCTCTTGGGCGGCACCAACGTGCAAGCCTCGGCACCCGAGTCGCGCGACATGCTCGAGCGCGGTGTGGCCGAGGCCATCACCTTCCCCTGGGGTTCGGTGATGTTGTTTGGCATCGACAAGGTGGTCAAGTACCACATGGACGTGCCCCTGTACGCCACCCCGTTCGTGTGGGTGATGAACAACGACAAATACAACGCCTTGTCGGCCAACCAAAAGAAAGCGGTGGACAGCCACTGCACCAGCGAGTGGGCCGAAAAAGTGGGCAGCACCTGGGCCGACTTTGAAATTTCTGGCCGCGTCAAATTGGCAGCCGACCCCAACCGCGAGGTCTACAAACTCACCCCCGATCAACTCAACGCTTGGAAACAAGCTGTGGCACCGGTTGAAGTGCAGTGGGCCAACGACGTAAAAAAGACTGGACAAGACCCGGTGGCGGTGATGTCGGCCTTCAAGCAATCGCTGGCCAAGTACAAGTCAGGGCTGTGATCGCGGCATGACAAGTCTGAGCGAGAAAGCCAAAAGTCCATTTGACCGCATCATCGATGCCATCGAATGGATGGCCGCCTTGTTTGTTGGCATCGTGGCGGCCAATATCTTCATCGCGGTGGTGCTGCGCAAGTTCTTTGACACCTCAATTCCCGACGGCTACGACTTTGGTCGCATGTTGTTGGGGATTTTGATTTTTTGGGGCATTGCCGCCACCAGCTACCGCGGCAGCCACATCACCGTGGACTTGCTGTGGACCGGTGCCAGCCCGCGCATGCGTCGCTTCATCGACGTGTTTGCCACCTTGGTGTTGCTGTTTGTGGTGACGGTGCAAACCATCATGCTGTTTGACAAGGTGGCGGTGACGATGCGCGACAACGTGCTCACTTACGACCTGAACCTGCCCACTTGGCCTTTCTTTGCCGTGGCCTGGATGGGCGATGTGTGCGCGGTGCTGCTCATTGGCATCCGAACTTGGCGTCTGATCATGCAGCCCCAAGCGCTAGAAGATCACCCTGAAATCAAAACCAACGAGTGACCATGGAACTGAGTACCGATGCTGTGGCCGTGATCGGCTTTGTGGTCTTGTTTGTGTTGATGCTCTTGCGCGTGCCCGTGGGCATGGCCATGGGGCTGGTGGGCGTGGTGGGCTACAGCTTCATCGCAGGCATGGGCCCGGCGCTGAAACTGGTCGGCCAAACCTCAATGCGCACCGTGACCGATTACACCTTTGGCGTGATTCCGATGTTCATGCTGATGGGCGCGTTTGTATCGGTCTCGGGCGTGAGCCGCGAATTGTTTCGCGCCGCCAATGCCTTCATTGGCCATTTGCGCGGCGGCCTGGGTGTGGCGACCGTCTTGGCCTGCGGGGGATTTGCCGCCATTTGTGGTTCATCGGTGGCCACCGCCGCCACGTTTTCTGCCGTGGCCTACCCCGAGATGCGCCGCTTTGGTTACCCCCAATCGTTTGCCACCGGCGTGATTGCTGCGGGCGGCACACTGGGTGCCATGCTGCCGCCCTCCACCGTGCTCGCGGTGTACGCCATCTTGACGCAACAAGACATCGGCAAGCTTTTCATGGCGGGCATCGTGCCGGGCTTGTTGGCCATGACCATGTACGTGATCACGATTGTCTTGATCGTGCAGTTTCGCCCTGACTGGCTGCCCGCTGGCGAGCGCAAGTCCTTGGGTGAACGCATGAGCGGCCTCAAAGAAGTGTGGGCCCCACTGACCTTGTTCTTGTTTGTGATCGGCGGTTTGTACGGCGGCTTTTTCACCCCCACAGAAGCTGGTGGCGTAGGGGCCAGTGGTGCTTTTTTGCTGGGTGTCTTGCGCGGCAAGCTCGACCGTGCAGGCATTCGTGAGGCCTTGTTGTCGGCCACCCGCACCTCAGCGGCCGTGTTCACGGTGTTGATTGGCGCGTTGTTGTTTGGTTACTTTCTCACCATCACCCAAACCCCCCAAAAGCTCACGGAGTTCTTGACCGGCTTGGGGATCGGGCGCTACGGTGTACTGGCCCTGATCATGCTGATGTACCTGGTGCTCGGTTGCTTGATGGACGCCATGGCCATGATCATCTTGACTGTGCCCATCATCTACCCAGTGATCTTGCAGCTTGGGTTTGATCCGATTTGGTTTGGCATCATCATCGTGATGACGGTGGAGTTGGGGCTGATTCACCCCCCCGTGGGCATGAACGTGTTTGTGATCAAGAGCGTGGTCAAAGACGTGAGCTTCATGACCATCTTCAAAGGCGTGATTCCATTTGTCATCACCGACATCTTGCGCTTGATCATCTTGATCGCATTTCCCATCATCGCGCTGTGGTTGCCCAACCGCTTGTGACCCACCCCCCACTGCGGTCTGCGTGAGAAACCACGCAGCGCGTAACCCACCAAGCTTTGAGGCTCAACAGACCTTGTAAAAGCTCAAATGCACCGCGTCGGGCAGGCGCAACCCCACGCCAATGAACTGGTGCTCAGACAACCACCCCCACTGCGGGGTGCTGGCCTCAAAGCTGGGTTGGCAACGAAAGTACACCCGCGCCGGGTCCACCGGCTCACCGCGACGAATCTTGGCAGAGTCCTCAGCGCTGGCCACACGCAGCGCCTTGTTTTGCACAAACACACGCGTGCCATCATCCAACTCCAGCACATAGCGCGCGTCCAAGTGTGCCTGCGTGCCATCGGACACGATCAACTGAAAGTCAGCCCCGCCCGGCACGATGCGTCCCTGCATCAACCCACCGCTGACGGTGCCCCCGGTGATGGGAATCATGCGACGCAGGCCCATGGCCGTGGACCCCACTTCCACCGGGGCGTCGATGGTGACGGCCAGGTCACACACATGCTCTAAGGCGGGGGCAGGCAATCTCATGCAGACTCCAAATGGCGACGCGCCAACGCCACATACCAAGGCAGGCAGCCCGGGTTGGCCATCGCATCTTGGTTGACTACTTTGTCCAGAGGTTGCCCGAGCATGAGTTTTTTGATCGGCAGCTCTTGCTTTTTGCCCGTGAGGGTGCGCGGGATTTGGTCGACTTGAAAAATCTCGTTGGGCACAAAGCGCGGGCTGAGTGCGGATTTGATGGCGTCGTTGAGTTTGGTCTTCATGGCTTGGTCCAACACCAAGCCCTCACGCAACACCACAAACAACGGCATGTAACTGTCGCGGCCCAGGTACTCCAAATCCACCACCATGCTGTCCAACACCTCCGGCAAAGCCTCCACCGCGCTGTACAGCTCGCTGGTGCCCATGCGCAGGCCATGCCGGTTGATGGTGGCGTCGCTGCGGCCATAGATCACGCAACTGCCTTGAGGCGTGATCTTGAGCCAATCGCCATGACGCCACACCGCGCCCATCTCGGGCGACGCATCACCTCCGCCGGGCTGACGCCCGTGCCCGGGCGGGTACATGTCAAAGTAACTAGAGAGATAGCGCACGTTGTTGGTGTCGTTCCAAAAATACAGCGGCATAGACGGCATCGGTTGGGCGCACACCAGCTCACCCACCGCATCGACCACCGGCTGGCCTTGTTCGTTCCACGACTCCACCGCGCAACCCAGCAAGCGGCATTGCATCTGGCCGGGGATGAGGGGCAACTCACGGTTGCCACCGATGAAAGCCCCGGCAAAGTCGGTGCCGCCTGAGATGTTGCACCACCAAATGTCTTGGTCTGCGGGTTGTGCACGCTCCACCTGCGTGTGGGCCGCTTGGGTGCGCAAACGCTGGAACTGCTGCGTGCCCCAACGCTGCGCGTCTTCACTCAACGGAGAACCTGTCGTGCCCAGCGCACGCACACGAGCCAGCGAGGGCCATGGCGACAAGTCCAGGTCTGACTTGAGACAGTTGGCAAAAAAAGCCGCCCCCGCGCCAAAGAAGGTGACACCCGTTTCTGCCGCAAAGCGCCACAGCGTGCCCCAATCGGGCCGGTCTTTGTGGGTGCCCCCCGGGTTGCCGTCAAAAATGACGCAGGTCGTTCCGTTGAGCAATCCACTCATCTGCGCGTTCCACATCACCCAGCCGGTGGAGCTGTACCAGTGGTAACGCTCGCCCCAACTGTTGGGGTGGTAGCTGCAGCCCACATCGTTGTGCAACACCTTCAAAGCCAGGGCCACGATGGTGCTGCCGCCATGGCCGTGCACGATGGGCTTGGGCAAACCCGTGGTGCCGCTCGAATACACAATCCACAACGGGTGATCAAACGCCAGCCACATCGGTTCGAACTGCGCAGTGGCCTCGTCGTCACGGGCGATGGTGCTGTCGTAGTCGGTGCTGTCGGGCATGTGGGCGTTGGGGTCGAGATTGCGCAGCAAGATCACATGTTGCACGGTGGGCAATTGGACGCGCATGTCGCTGACCACTTGCAAGCGGTCATGGTCACGCCCTGCATAACTCACGCCGTCGCAGGCCAGCAAAATTTTGGGTTCAATTTGGACAAAGCGGTCCAGCACGGCAGGTGCGCCCATATCTGGCGCGCAAATGCTCCACACGCCACCCAAGCTCACGGTGGCCAAGAAAGCCACCATGGCTTGGGGAATATTGGGCAGGTACGCCGCCACACGGTCTCCGGGTTGCAAGCCCTGGGCTTTGAGGTGAAGCGCCAGTGAAGCGGCTTGGCGCTTGAGTTCGGGCCAAGAAAGCTCTTGGTGCAGGCCTTTTTCGTTGCGACTGACCAAGGCCACCAAGCCTGCGGCATGGGCGGCCTCGACGTGGCGAAACACCTGTTGTGCGTAGTTCACCTGCGCGCCGCTGAACCATTGCGCACCCGGCATGGCGTTTTTGACCAAGGCCGCTTGAAAGGGCGTGGGCGAACGCATGTCAAAGTACTCCCAAATACTTTGCCAAAACGCATTGAGCTCGGTCGTGGACCAGCGCCACAGGGCGTCGTAGTTGTCAAAGCTCAGGCCCTTGTGCTGGCGCAGCCAGTCTTGGTAGAGACGAATTTGAGGAATATGCGCGGGCGTGGTCATGCACCAAGATTAACAGGCGACAGCCCAAGTTGGCACCCGAGACAACACCAAGTTAAGCTGCGCATTCAGAACTATTTCAGGAGACCCAGATGACCCGACGATTTGTGGACTTGTCTATTTTTTTAGAAAACGATGTGATCAGCGACCCGCCCGCATTCGCCCCCAAAATCGAGTACTTCACGCACGAGAACACGTATGCGCAGATTGAGCCGTTTTTTCCGGGCCTGAAAAAACAAGACCTCCCCGATGGCGAAGGCTGGGCCGTGGAGTTTGTGCAGCTGTCCACACACAACGGCACCCACTTGGATGCGCCCTATCACTTTCACTCCACCATGGACAACGCGCTGGGCACCAAAAAGCCCGCCATCGCCATCCATGATGTGCCGCTGGAATGGTGCTTTCAACCGGGCGTGAAGTTGGACTTTCGTCACTTCGCCGACGGCTATGTCGTGACCGCAGCGGACGTGCAGGCCGAGCTACAACGCATAGGCCACAGCTTGAGCCCGCTGGAGATCGTGGTCATCAACACACGCGCCGGTTCACGCTATGGACACAACGATTTTGTCTCCAGCGGTTGCGGCATGGGCTATGAGGCCACCATGTATTTGCTCGAGCGCGGCATTCGCCTGACCGGCACCGACGCATGGAGCTGGGACGCGCCCTTTGTGCACACGGCCAAAAAATACAGCGACACCCAAGATGCCTCGCTGATTTGGGAAGGCCACAAAGCGGGCCGCGACATTGGCTACTGCCACATCGAAAAAATGCATAACCTCGAAGCGCTGCCGCCCACGGGCTTTTACATCAGTTGCTTTCCACACAAGATCCGCGGCGCATCGGCCGGCTGGACACGGGCGGTGGCGATTTTTGACGACGCGCTGATGGCCTCGCCGTCCACCTGAGCGCATTGGCCTTGGGGCGTCCTATGAAGCGTTCTTGAAGCGTTCTATTGGGCGTCGTCGCGCTGCATGCGCGCGCTCTTCCAATAAACGTCGTCTCCGCCGTCGCTGCGGTTGAGCACGCGAGCCAAGACAAACATCAAATCACTCAGGCGGTTGAGGTATTGGCGCGGGGTCTCTTGGATGGCCTCTTCGTTACCCAAAGCGACCACCGCGCGTTCCGCGCGGCGTGCCACGGTGCGGCACACATGGGCCAAAGAAGCGGCCCGGTTGCCTGCGGGCAAGATGAATTCTTGCAAGCGTGGCAGCTGGGCGTTGTAGTGCTCAAGCGCTTGGTCTAAGTCGAGCACGGCCTGGGCTTTGAGCAGCTCAAAGCCGGGAATCGACAGCTCTCCTCCTAAGTTAAAGAGCTGGTGCTGAATTTCAACCAGCACCTCACGCACGTCCGCCCCCATGGCCTCGCACAACAACACGCCAATGTGCGAGTTGAGCTCGTCGACCTCGCCCATGGCGTGCACGCGCAAGCTGTTTTTGGACACGCGTTGGTCGTTGCCCAAGCCGGTGGTGCCGGCGTCGCCGGTGCGGGTGGCGATTTTTGTCAGTCGATTGCCCATGGTGTTGTTCCTAGCGGGGGGTCTTGTGTCTTACAGAGTGTCTCTTGTGGGGGTATTGTGCCCGTCCCGTCAAGCCCTGGAGCCTGTGCGCGGGCCCTCTGCCAGTTGCGGGGCTTGTCCGTAGAATCGTTCTCCACTACGGAGACCGCTCATGAACGCCCCCACATCCCACGATCACTTGATTCCCCAAGTCAGCCAGCGTGAAGTGCCACAAGCCTTGCTCGATGCCTTGGCCCAACGCTTTGGCGCCAACTGTTCCACCGCACAGATCGTGCGCGAGCAACATGGCCGAGACGAGTCCGCCTTCACCACCGTGCCGCCCCCTGCTGCGGTGGTGTTTGCCCAAAGCACCCAAGACGTGGCCGATGCCGTGGCAATGGCTGCGAAATTCCAAACCCCGGTGATCCCTTTTGGCGTTGGGTCGTCGCTGGAGGGCCAGTTGTTGGCCGTGCAAGGCGGCATCAGCCTGGATGTGGGGCGCATGAACCGGGTATTGAGCGTCAACGCCGAAGACCTGACCGTGACCGTGCAGCCTGGCGTGACGCGCAAGCAGCTCAACGAGGAGATCAAAAGCACGGGCTTATTTTTCCCCATTGATCCCGGGGCCGATGCCAGCATTGGCGGCATGTGCGCGACCCGCGCCAGCGGCACCAACGCCGTGCGCTACGGCACGATGCGCGAAAACGTATTGGCCCTCGAAGTGGTGACAGCCAGTGGCCAGGTGATTCGCACCGGCACCCGCGCCAAAAAATCCAGCGCCGGCTATGACCTGACACGTTTGATGGTGGGCAGCGAGGGCACGCTGGGGGTGATCACCGAAGTCACCCTGCGCCTGTACCCGTTGCCCGAGGCCGTGTCTGCGGCGGTCTGCTCTTTCCCCAGCATTGAAGCTGCGGTGCAAGCCACCATCACCATCATCCAAATGGGGGTGCCGATTGCACGCGTGGAGTTGATCGACGCCAACACCGTGCGCATGGTCAACGCCTATGCCAAGTTGGGCTTGAAAGAGTCCCCCATGCTGCTGATGGAGTTTCACGGCTCGCCCAACGGCGTGAAAGAACAAGCTGAAACAGTGCAAGAGATTGCCAGCGAGCATGGCGGTCAGTCGTTCGAGTGGGCCACCACGCCCGAGGAACGCACGCGCTTGTGGACCGCGCGTCACAACGCGTATTTCGCCGCCATTCAAAGTCGCCCCGGTTGCCGCGCCATCAGCACCGACACCTGCGTGCCCATCAGCCGGTTGGCCGATTGCCTGCTGGACTCGGTGGCGCAGGCCGATGCCTCCGGCATTCCATATTTCTTGGTCGGCCACGTGGGGGACGGTAATTTCCACTTTGGCTATTTGATCGACCCCAACTCGCCCGCCGAGCGTGAAACCGCCGAACAACTCAACCATCAATTGGTGCAACGCGCCTTGGCGCTGGAGGGGACATGCACCGGAGAGCACGGCATCGGATTGCACAAAATGGATTTTTTGCTCACCGAAACCGGCCACGGCGCAGTGGACATGATGCGCACCATCAAGCAAGCCCTGGACCCTCACAACATCCTCAATCCAGGGAAAATTTTCAGTCGCTGACGCGCACGCCCAGCAAGGCCTCCACTTGCTGGCACAGCCGGTCTTGGTCAAAAGGTTTGAGCAAGACCGTGTTCACGCCTGCGGCTTGAAAACGCGCCAGGTCCTGTGGGTTGACATTGGCCGTGAGCCCCAACACCGGCGTGTGGCATGCGGGTGCAGGCAAGGCCATGCGCAAGTTGTGGGTGGCCTCGATGCCATCCATCTCGGGCATCACCATGTCCATCAGCACCACATCAAAAGCCTGCGTCTTGAGCGCCTGCAAGGCTTTGATGCCGTTTTCTGCCTCCACCAAGACGCAATGCTTCCATGTGTTTTGCAAAATTTGGCGCATCAACAAACGGTTCATGGGGTGGTCGTCCACCACCAAAAACCGCAACGCGCGGTCTGCGCTCACATGAGGCACGCCCACTTGCGCCGGCACAAAGTGAGGCGCTAGCGCCTCACGCAAAGGCAGATCAAACCAAAATACGGCACCTCGCCCCGGTTCGCTTTCAAAGTCAATGTCGCCCCCCAGTGCGTTGACCAAGCGCTGAGAGATGGACAGGCCCAAGCCGTTGCCGCCATAACGACTTTGAATGCTGTCATCGGCTTGCGAGAACCGCTGAAAAATCCTGCCGCGTTGTTCCCGAGCAATGCCAATCCCGGAGTCCTCGACCAAAAATCGCACGCCGTTGTCATGCGCGCGAACACGCAAGGTCACATGGCCTTGGTGGGTGAATTTGATGGCGTTGCCCAACAAATTCACCAACACCTGCATCAATCGATGACGGTCTGAATACACCCACACGGGCACGTCAGGGTCGATCACGCAGTCGTAGGCGATGCGCATGCTTTGTACCCGCACATGAAACAAACCGAATGCGCTGTTGACCGTGTCTCTGAGCGCAAAGGTCTCCTTGTGCACGCTGAGGTGCCCGGCTTGTAACTGGGAGTAGTCCAGTACATCGTTGATGACCGTCAACAAGTGATCGGCCGACTGACGCGTGTGGTTCAAAATTTTGACCGCTTGCTCGCGGTCTTGCACACGCGACAACAGCATGGCGTTGAATCCCAAAATGGCATTCATGGGCGTACGCAACTCATGGCTGACCGTGGCAATGAAGTGTTCACGCACTTGTGAGGCGCGCAGCAGTTCTTGCTTTTTCAGCTCCAACGCTTGTGTGCGCTCTTTGCTGGTCAACACACTGCGTTTGTACAACTTGTCATAAAACAAGGGGCCCAGCATCAAGGTCAAAGGCACCACCAAGTTGGTGATAAACGCCAGTGGCGCAAACGCGTCATTCAAAACAAAGCTCGGCTCCAGCCCTTGATGGGCGCTGGCGTAGGCTGCACCCGCCACAAACACAGCCACCAAGCCCGCCCAGCACAAACCTTGCTGACGGCCCAGCAAGTGAAATGCCACCACGGGAAGCGCCGTCAACCAAGCCAAAAAGGGAGAGTACAGGCCCCCTGTGCACCACGCGGCATAGGCCAAGTCCCCCAAGGCCAGACAAAGCACGACCTGAATGCATGTCCGCAAACGCAAGCCCCAGCACACCGCGGCGACCGCCAACATCAAGACAATGGCCATGAAGCCTGATGCCAGTGCTTGTGCGTGCGCGCCAAAGCCAGCGCAAATCCAAAGCGCCACCGACACCACAGAGCAGGTGCCGGCAAAGGCTTGCATGTTGTTTTCTTGCAAGCGTGCGGGTATGAAAACGCGCCACCCGTCACGTCGTGAAAGCCAAGCCTTCAAGTGCATGACGCCGCCTTGTTTCTGTGCTGCAGCACGCAGCGTGTGATGTGCTCCACCGTCTCGATGGGGTCCAGGGGCTTGTGCAACACATCGTCCATGCCACTGGCCAAACACCGTTCACGGTCGACCGGGTTGACGCTGGCCGTCAAAGCCAACACAGGCACATCGCGAATCGGAACCGGGAAGGTCTGGCGCAAGGTGCGGGTGGCCTCCAGACCGTCCATGCCTGGCATCATCATGTCCATCAAGACCACATCAAAGCGGTCATGCCCGAGCAGCTCGAGCGCATGCGCCGCGCTGTCTGCTTGTTGGATCGTCGCCTGGGGGAAATGTTTTCTCAACATCAACCCGGCCACCATCAAGTTGATCGCGTTGTCGTCCACCAATAAAAACCGCAAGGCCTCCTGCGTCACATCGCTGGCACCCGTTGCCGAGAAGTTTGGGGCCGGCACCTGCGGCAACGGCAGCTTGAACCAAAAGCGTGAGCCTTGGCCCTGCACGCTACTGAGCCCCAGCGTGCCGCCTTGCAAAGCCACCAAGCGTTCACAAATGGCCGTGCCCAAACCCGTGCCACCATATTGGCGATTGGTTTGGATGTTGGCATGCTCAAAACGGTCAAAAATCACCTGCTGGCGTTCTGGCGCAATGCCAATCCCCGTGTCTTGGACCGTCACCTCTAGCCCCTGCATGGACCAGGCGACGCACACATCGATGCGCCCGTGTTGGGTGAATTTGATGGCGTTGTCGACCAAGTTGTGCACGATTTGCGTCAGCCGTGCTTTGTCGGCATGTGTCCACACTGGCGCTGCAGGGCTGAACGTGAGTCCGAACTCCAAACCCTTGTCCTTGGCACGCGCTTGGTAAGGGCCCATCATGCGCGTGATGACGTGAGACGCGTCAAAGGTCTCTGCATGCAAGACACAGCGGCCGGCTTGCAATTGTGAAAAATCCAAAATATCGTCAACCACCTGCAACAGTTGCTCGGTGGCTCGGCGGATGTGCTCGACCACTGCGACGTCTTCGGGTCGGTCTTGGAGTTGGTTGCGCAACAAGCCATTGAAGCCCAAGATCGCATTCATCGGGGTACGCAATTCGTGCCCGACAGAGGCCATGAATTCGTCTTTGTGGGCTTGCGCGCGCTGCAAATCTCGCCCCGTCGTCTCCAACTCCTGGTTGCGCTGCTCATTGGCCACCACCTGTTGACGGTACATGCGTTCATAAAGGTAAATGCCCATCACCCAAGCACCCACCACGCAGACTTGGTTGAGCACGCCCCATGCCACACCTTGCTCCAGGTCCACGCGGGTGTCGATCCATCCGACCACGCCCGCGACCATGAGAGCCATTTGAACCACAGAAATCAGGCCCAACCACCACAAACTTGCCGTGCGCCCCGCCGTGAGCAAGGCCACCATGGGCAGCAAACTGACCCAAATATTTTTCTGTGAATTCACCCCCCCGGTCTGCGCCGACACCCAGGTGAAGGTGGCCAAGCTCATCAACAACAACACATTGGCCGCAAATAGCGTGGAGACGCCGCGGCGCAACATCAGCATCAACACCAGACCGGTGGCGGCGCAAAACAAATAAATGCGGTGGTCATAGGCCGGGTGATCCAGGGCGTAAAACAGCACCGAAGCGGCCAAGGTCAGCTGCAAGCAATGGTTGGAAAAAAGCCGTCTGCGCTCGGCCAGCAAATCATGCTGCAAGCGATCCCCCTCATCCATCCCCAAGTCTGTCGAAAAAGAAAGTGCCATGGTGCTGGTGGACGCGCTGGGAGGGTTAAAGGCGGTCAGCCCCTGAGCTTGTCAATCAAGCCATTGAGCTCATCCAAAGAGCCAAACTGTATGGCCAGCTCGCCCATCTCTTCGATCCGCCCCTGTCGCTTGACCCGCTTTTTGATGCGTACATCCACCTGGGCCGTGAGCAAATCGGACAACTCTTCTTCCACCCGCTTCAAGTCGCGGGATTTTTCTTTTTTGGGCTTTTGCGGCACCAGGTTGAATTCGGCACTGAGTTTTTTCACCAGGCTCTCGGCCTCACGCACCGACATGTGTTTGGCTGCGATTTGATTGGCGGCGGTGATTTGGGCGGCACGGTCCAAGGCCAACAAGGCGCGGGCGTGGCCCATGTCCAAGTCGCCCGCCATCAGCATGGTTTGCACCGGGTCCGCCAAGTTGAGCAAGCGCAACAAGTTGCTGGCCGCGCTGCGTGAGCGCCCCACCGCTTGGGCAGCGGTCTCGTGCGTGAGGCCAAACTCTTTGATCAACCGCTGCAGGCCCTGCGCTTCTTCCAGCGGGTTGAGGTCTTCGCGCTGGATGTTTTCGATCAAGGCCATAGCCGCCGCGGCCTCGTTGGGCACGTCTCGCACCAGCACCGGCACGGTGTCCAGCCCGGCCAGTTTGGCGGCGCGGCTGCGGCGTTCACCGGCAATGATTTCGTATTTGCCCGCATGGGGACCATCGGTGAGCTGGCGCACCAATATGGGCTGCATGATGCCTTGGGCTTTGATGCTTTCGGCCAACTCGTACAAAGCACCCTCATCCATGCGCGTGCGCGGCTGGTACATGCCAGGCACCATCTCACTCAAGGGCAACGTGTGGGGCAAGCCTTCATTGGCAGCGGTGTTGGCCACCACACTGTCGTCGACTTTAGGGCCCAACAAGGCTTCGAGTCCGCGGCCTAAGCCTTTGGGTTTTTTAGTCACCATGGTGTGTTTTCTCTTTGCTTTTTAATTCGTTTAACCAGGCACGGCCTTGCGGCCAGTCACCCACATTTGATTCGCTGTTGACGTGTCCGCAGTGGCCCACGTCGACCAGGCGCGCGCCCCAATCCATGGCCAGTCGACTGGCACGCATGAAGCTGCAATGGGGGTCGTTGCGGCTGGCGGCCAACACGCTTTGAAAGGGCAGGCGCGCGCGCACGATTGGACTCCAGGTGTGCAGCACGTGCTGCATCTCCGGTCGCTCCACGTCGCCCGGGGCCACTAGCAAAGCGCCCAGCACACGCTCGGTGTGCTGGGAGTGCGCAGCCCACGCTGCGACCAAAATACACCCCAGACTGTGGGCGGCGAGCACCACCTCGTCGTGGGCCAAGACAGCCTCTTCGAGTTGCGCCATCCAATCGCCCCTCAGCGGGAACGACCAATCATGTTGCACCACGCGCGTGTCGCCGTATTGCGCCTCCCACAAGCTCTGCCAATGGTCAGGCCCACTGTTGTGCCATCCCGGTAAAAGAAGAACGCTAGCCATGTGGGCAGGCTGTCTCAGAGCGTTTGAACGCGCTGGACCATCTCTTTTGCAAAATCAACAAAGGCTTGACTGCCTTTGGCCGAAGGATCGAACACCACGCCCGGCAAGCCAAAGCTGGGCGCCTCGGCCAGGCGTACATTGCGCGGAATGACCGCGTTGAAGACTTTGTCGCCAAAGTGGTCCTTGAGCTGGTCACTGACTTGCTGCTGCAAAGTGATGCGCGGGTCAAACATGACGCGCAACAGACCAATGATTTTGAGTTCACGATTGAGGTTGGCGTGCACTTGCTTGATGGTATTGACCAAGTCCGTGAGGCCTTCCAATGCAAAGTATTCGCACTGCATGGGCACAATCACCCCGTGCGCAGAGCACAAGCCATTGAGCGTCAACATGGACAATGATGGCGGGCAATCGATCAACACAAAGTCATAGTCCTGCGCGACTGCGGCCAAGGCCTGTTTGAGTCGGTTTTCGCGGTTTTCCAACGCCACCAACTCCACCTCAGCACCCGCCAAGTCACGGTTGGCACCCAACACATCGTAGGTGGGCGCTTTGGCACGAGCGCCCTCGCCACCCCAATTGCTTCGGACCCGAGCCTCTGCAATGCTGGCCGATTCGAGCAACACGTCATACACCGACAGCGTGAGTTGACGCTTGTCGATGCCCGAGCCCATGGTGGCGTTGCCTTGTGGGTCCAAATCCACCATCAACACACGCTGGCCCACCGAGGCCAAGCCAGCCGCCAGATTCACCGTGGTGGTGGTTTTACCCACCCCCCCTTTTTGGTTTGCGACACAGAAGATTTTGGCCATGGAGACTTTCCGTTGAGAGTATTTATTTAGACAAGGCCAGTTTCAGACCAAAACCAATCAGCAACAAACCTGCGACCTTGTTCAGCAGCGTCGATGCCACAGCGCTGGCTCGCACCCGCGCGGCCAAGACATGCGCGAGAACCACCACCACCAAGCCATAGACAAAAGTCAACGCCGCAATGGTTGCCGCCATGAGCGCAAACGTGACCCACCCCTGATGCACGGTCGGATCAACAAACAATGGAAAAAACGCCATGTAAAAAACAATTGCTTTGGGGTTGAACACGGTGATGACGAAGGCTTGTCGCAGATAGTGGTGGGGCTTGAGCTCGAGCACCGGCGCGTCGCCCGGTTTCGAGCTGAGCAACTTGGCACCCAGCCAGACCAGATAAATCGAGCCCACCCACTGCACGGTGTGAAACACGGCCGGATTGGTCAACAACAAAGCGGCCACACCAGCCACCGCCAACCACAACAAGGCCTGGTCTCCGGCAATCACACCCAAGGTCGCTGCCAAGCCCGCGCGGATGCCCCCCTTGGCGGTTGCCGTCAACAACGCCAAATTACCGGGGCCAGGGATGGCCAAAAACACAATGATGGCCACGACGAAAGCGCCGTAGTCGGACACACCGAGCATGCAAGCCTCAAAACAGGGAATGGGGGTGGGAGTTTAACCGCGCATCCAAACAATGCAGCGCTCAGCGTCCAACCCTGGCACCGTGAGTGGTTCCACGTGAAACACTTTCACGCTCAATGGCAAGGCCGCTATCTCTGCCTCGGGGTACTTGCCCTTCATGGCCAACCACACACCATGCGGCGCCAGCGCCGAGGCCGACCAGGTGGTGAAATCCGACAACGAAGCAAAGGCGCGCGAACACACCACATCAAACGGTTCGCTCAAGGCTTCGACGCGGGCGTGCAGGCCACGCAAATTAGGCAAACGCAAAGTGGCTGCCACCTGCTGGACAAACGCCGCCTTTTTGGCCACGGTGTCGACACAGGTCACCGACACCTGGGGACA
>CAIVLE010000136.1 GCA_903906635.1 uncultured Burkholderiales bacterium
CGATGGACCCACTCAGTCAACAAGCAGCGCCGACAAGGGAGGCGACAAAACCGCATGCACCCCATCGTCGTTTGACAACCGGGGGATGGCGTTAAGCTTTTGGCATGCCAACTCCTACCACCCACATTCTCTACCTTCACGGGTTTCGCTCGTCGCCTCAGTCCACCAAGGCCCGCCAGATGGCGGCGCTGATGGCCGAGCGGTTTGCACACGTGCACTGGTGGTGTCCGCAGTTGCCCCCTTCCCCGCAAGCCGCCGCCGCAATGATTGCCCAGGGCAGTGCCCACTGGCCCGCAGCCACCTCGGCGGTGATCGGTTCCTCGCTGGGTGGGTTTTACGCCACCTGGCTTGCCGAGCAGCGCGGCTGGCGTGCGGTCTTGCTCAACCCTGCGGTGAACCCAGCCCGCGACTTGAGCCGCTACATTGGCGAGCAAGCCACCTGGCATGACCCCCAAGAGCATTTTTTCTTTGCACCTGAATTTGTCGATGAACTGCGTGCTTTGGAACTGGGCCCCTTGGCGCACCCCGAACGCTTCATGGCCCTCATTGCCAAGGGCGATGAGGTGCTTGACTGGCGTGAGATGTGTGCCCGGTACCCCCAGAGCGTGCAAACCGTGCTCGAAGGGGGCGACCACGCTTTGAGCGACTTTGACCAGCACATTCCCCAGGTGCTGGACTTTCTTGGCTTGTCTTAAATAAGCACCACCTGCGGCAGCGGTATTGGGTAGCGGTATTGGGTAGCGGTATTGAGCACAGGTCTTGGGCAGTGGTCTTGGGCAGCGGTGCAAGGCTGTCATGGGACAATTGCGACTATGTATGCATTGTTTGAAGAAGCTGGCAAATTCCAGACAGGTCGGGTGCTGTCCGAAGCAGAGAGCTCGGCCCAAATTGAACTGGAATCCGGCAAACGGGTGAAGGTCAAGGCAGCTCAGCTGCTGCTCAAGTTCGACAAGCCCTCGCCCGCCGACTTGATGCGCGAGGCACAGGCCTTGAGCGCCACCATCGAGCTGGACTTGGCTTGGGAGTTCGCCCCCGAAGATGAGTTTGGTTTTGCCGATTTGGCACGCGAATATTTCAGCGCCCAAGCCACCCTCACCGAACAAGCTGCAGCCCTGCTGCGGCTGTTTGAAGCGCCACATTACTTTCGTCGCGCGGGCAAAGGCCGCTTCAAAAAGGCCTCGGCCGATGTGATCCAGCAAGCCCTGGCTGCGATCGAAAAAAAGAAACAAATCCAAGAACAAATCAACAGCTGGGCCCAGGCCTTGGCGCAAGGGCAATGCCCAGAGCCGATTCAAGCCCAGCTGTACAAAATTTTGTTCAAACCCGACAAGAACGCCCCCGAATACAAAGCCGTGGTCGACGCCGCACGCGCCACCCAGACCGCGCCACTGGCACTGCTGCAACAAGCAGGCGCCATCACCTCGGCCTACCAATTCCATTGGCAACGCTTCTTGTTTGACAACTTCCCCAAAGGCACGGGCTTTGCGCCCCTGCAAGCCCCCGCCATTTCCGATGAGTTGCCCTTGGCTCAGGTGCAGGCCTACTCGATCGACGACTCCCAAACCACCGAGATCGACGACGCCTTGTCGGTGCAGGGCCTGGGCACGGGCCAAGTCACCCTGGGGATTCACATCGCTGCCCCCGGCTTGGCTTTGAAGCCGGGCGACGCCATCGACCAACTGGGACGCCAGCGCCTGTCCACGGTGTACATGCCAGGCTACAAAGTCACCATGCTGCCCGATGCAGTGGTGCAAACCTACACGCTGCAAGAAGGGCGCGACTGCCCGGCGGTGTCGCTGTACGTCACCTTTGATGAAGCCACTTTGAGCATTCAACACAGCGCCACACGCGTTGAGCGCGTCCCGATTGCGGCCAACCTGCGCCACGACCAGTTGGACGACATCGTCACCGAAGCCTGGCTCAATGACGCTCACTTCCAACACCCCCAAGGCACACAAGAGCCCGCCATGCCGCGCGTGCAACTGGCGTTTTTGTTCCGTTTGGCCCAACACCTCAAAGCCCAACGCGAGGTGGTTCGCGGCAAGCCAGAAAACTTCAACCGCCCTGACTACAACTTCCGACTCGTGAGCCAAGGGCACGCATCCCAAGACGCCACGCAAGACACCAAAAGCACGCAAGCACCCACGGGTCACGAACTGGTGCAAATCAGCGTGCGCCAACGCGGCGCGCCCCTTGACCTGATGGTGGCCGAGGCCATGATTCTGGCCAACAGCACCTGGGGCAACTGGATGAGCGAGTTGGGCGTGCCTGGCATCTACCGCAGCCAAGCCAGTCTGTTGCCCGGCGTCAAAGTGCGCATGGGCACCAAAGCCCTGCCCCACGCCGGCATTGGCGTGCCCAGCTACGCCTGGAGCACCTCACCGCTGCGCCGCTACACCGACCTGGTCAACCAGTGGCAAATCATTGCTTGCGCCAAGCATGGCAACACGGCCGCTTTGGCTGCGCCGTTCAAGCCCAAAGATGCCGAGTTGTTCTCCATCATCTCGGCTTTTGACGGTGCCTACAGCGCCTACAACGGCTACCAAGCCGGCATGGAACGTTTCTGGACGCTGCAGTACCTCAAACAAAACCACATCAGCGAGCTCACCGCCACGGTGTTCAAAACCTTCCCGGGCCAGCCCCCCATGGCGCGCGCCGACACCCTGCCACTGGTCTTGCCGGTACTGGGCAACACGGAGCTGCAGCGCGGTGCGCGCGTGCAGTTGCGCTTGAGCGCAATCGATGACATCAGCCTGGACGTGAGCGGCCAGTTCATGGCCTTGCTCGACGCGGACCATCCCCAGGGCTGCGACAGCGCCGAGCCCGCGGAAGACGAAGACGACAGCGCCGCCGCCGGTCCCATCGCGATTGCGCTTGATGTGGACGAGGCGCCGCACGCGGAGGTAAACCCAGCGTGAGCGTGTTGCAGCGTGTCACCCGTTTGCAATGGGCCTTGGCCATTTCATTGGGCGTGCACGCGGCACTGCTGAGCTTGCGAATTGCTGCCCCGGCGTCATTTGATCGCTTGTTCAAAGACACACCACTGGACGTGATCTTGGTCAACACACGGCTCGTGTCTGTGGCGCCCGACAAGGCCCAAGCTCTGGCACAAACTCAGCTGGCTGGAGGCGGTGAACAACGCAGCGGACGTGCGGCATCCCCCCTGCCCTCTGCTGCCACCACATCCGCCGGCGACAGTGCCGAGGCCATGCAAAAACAAATGGCCGCGCTTCAAAAGCAACAAGCCTTGCTGTTGGCGCAGGTCAAGGACTTGCTGGCCCAACTGCCTCCACCGCAACCCAAAAAAGCCGACTCCGCCCAAGAAGTGCTGGAAGAAAAACGCCGCCAACTGCTCAAACTGCTGGCCGAGATTGAACAGCGCATCGACCAAGACAATGCACGCCCGCGCAAGCACTACATCAGCCCGGCCACCCGAGAAGTGGCCTATGCCCAGTACTACGATGCACTGCGGCGCAAGATTGAAGAGCGCGGCACCTTGTACTTCCCTGAGCGCGAAGGACAAAAACTCTACGGCGAGCTCACCATGGTCATCACCGTCAACACCGACGGCCGTGTGCTGAGCACCGAAGTGGTCCAAGGCTCAGGCCTTGCAGACTTGGACCGTCGCGCCCAAGCCATTGCCACCAGCGCGGGGCCTTTTGGCAACTTCACCCAAGCGATGCGCCAACAAGCCGATCAACTGGCTGTTGTCTCACGCTTCATCTTCAGCCGCAACAACACCTTGCAAACACGCGGTGGGGACGGTGCGCCGTGATCCAGTTTTCTCGCACCTCCCCTGTGTGGCGTTGGCTGTTGCTGGTGCTCGTGGCGTGGCTGGGCTTGCAAGTTTTTTTCTTGGCGCGAATTGCGCTGATGGCGCGCTTGGCACCTGAGTCCACGGCATTTGAGCGCTCCGAGGCCTGGCGCATCGTGAGCACCCAAGGGCATTTGCCATGGCGCCAAGAATGGGTGCCCTACAGCAGCATCTCCAACCACCTCAAGCGCGCGGTGATCGTCTCCGAAGACGACATCTTTGCCCAACACGACGGCGTGCAGTGGGAGGCGATTGAAAAAGCTTGGGCCAAAAATGCCAAAGCAGAGCTGCAAGCCAGCCGCGCCGCTTCGCACACCTCACGCCCCCCCAAAGTGGTGGGCGGCTCCACCATCACCCAACAACTGGCCAAAAATCTCTTTCTGTCTGGCGAGCGCACCTTGCTTCGCAAAGGCCAAGAGTTTGTGCTGACCCTCATGCTCGAAGCCATGCTCGACAAACAGCGCATTCTGGAGATCTACCTCAACCAGGTGGAATGGGGCGAGGGCATCTTTGGTGCCCAAGCCGCTGCGCAGCATTACTTTCACAAGCACGCATCGCAACTGGCCCCTTGGGAAGCTGCCCGCTTGGCCGTGATGCTGCCACGCCCCAAGTACTACCAAAAATTCCCTCAGTCGGAGTACCTTGCCGGGCGCACCGAGACCATCGTCGCGCGCATGGGCGGCGCACAACTGCCTTGAACGACCATGCGCATCCTTGGCATTGACCCCGGCTTACGCACCACAGGTTTTGGGGTGGTGGAAAAAGACGGCCAGCAGTTGCACTACATCGCCAGCGGCACCATCCGTACCGACAAGCAAGTGCAAGGCAACTTGCCGGAGCGCTTGAAGGTGTTGTTCGATGGCATCCACGAAGTGGTGGCACGCTACCAACCGCAGTCTTCGGCGGTGGAGATCGTCTTTGTCAACGTCAACCCCCAAGCCACTTTGCTGCTGGGCCAAGCACGGGGGGCTTGTGTGACCGCCTTGGTCACTTGCGACCTGCCGGTGGCGGAATACACCGCCTTGCAAATGAAACAAGCTGTGGCGGGTCATGGCCTGGCCAAAAAGGCGCAGGTGCAAGAAATGGTCAAACGGTTGTTGAATCTGCCGGGCTTGCCCGGCCCCGATGCGGCTGACGCCCTAGGACTGGCCATCACCCACGCCCATGCGGGGCACTCGATGGCACGCTTGGCGGCCGCCACAGGTTTGGCGCGCGCCACCAGCGGCATGTACAAGGCGGGGCGCAGTCGCTGAGCGGCCTCCGATGGCTAGCACTTCGCCAGGCGCTGTGTCATAGCGCTCAAGCCACATCGTTTTCTAGCAACATCGTTCTCTAGCAACAAGCGCACATAACGCGTGTAAGGCATACCTTGCGCTTGCGCTTTGAGCTTGGGTGCATCCAATAATTTCTGAGACCATCGCATGTTCAGCGCCGCCGCCTTGGGCTCAAATTCCAACCGTGTGGCTTTGAAGCCCGACAGATCGTATTGCGACAAATCGGCCTTCGCCACAAACTGCTCAGCATGCGCGTCGGTTTTGAGCGACGCTATGGGTTGGGTCTTAGCTTTGGTTTTCATAATGAGCGATCTCCTTGGCGTGCATGTAACGGGCGCTGATCGGGCGTATCAAAGTTTC
>CAIVLE010000137.1 GCA_903906635.1 uncultured Burkholderiales bacterium
GCCGAGATGCTCAGACTGTTAAAAATTTAAGCAGGTAAATAATGAATAAAATCAACAACTTACACCGCAACAGCGGTATATCCGTCGCATAGGTTCACCATTTCCAATGCGCCCTCTTTCTGTGGATGAGTTTCACCTTGTCACGCTCTGATTCTCTCGATTTGACGCCACGTATTTGGACGGTTGGTGCGCTTTGCCGCGCCATCGCTGACTCTTTGGAGGCGCGCTTCAATCCTGTCGCGGTGCGCGGAGAGGTTTCGGGCTTTACACGCGCCTCCAGCGGGCATTGTTACTTTTCGATCAAAGACGGCCAAGGCCAATTGCGATGCGCGATGTTCAAACGTGCAGCCCAATTGCTGGATTTTCAGCCAGCAGATGGGGAGCTTGTGGAATTACGCGGGCGCATCGGCGTTTACGAGCCTCGTGGCGAATTACAGATGGTGGTCGAGAGCATGCGCCGAGCGGGGCAGGGCGCG
Organism: uncultured Burkholderiales bacterium; assembly: GCA_903906635.1. Classification (GTDB taxonomy): domain Bacteria; phylum Pseudomonadota; class Gammaproteobacteria; order Burkholderiales; family Burkholderiaceae_C; genus Limnohabitans. The sequence goes on from CAIVLE010000137.1 coordinate 477, forward strand.
TGGTTTGAGCAGTTCTTGCGCCTCAAGGCAAAACTTCAGGCCGAGGGCTTGTTTTCTGCAGATCGCAAACGGGCCCCAGTTGCTCAGCCACGATGCATTGGGGTGGTTACCTCGTTGGGCGCAGCAGCCTTGCACGATGTGGCGACTGCCCTGCAACGCCGTGTCCCTCACATCCCTGTCATCCTAGCCCCCTCTCTCGTACAAGGGCCTGAGGCCGCCAAGTCGCTTGTCTTTGCACTTGAGTCTCTTCTTGGACAGTCCCAAGTGGACGTTATTTTGCTCGTTCGTGGTGGCGGATCGATGGAGGATCTGTGGGCCTTCAATGACGAGACTCTGGCGCGCACCATTGCTTCAAGCCCTGTTCCGGTGATCGCTGGATTGGGCCACGAAACTGACTTCACCATTGCAGATTTTTGCTGTGATCTGCGCGCCCCAACCCCGACGGCAGCGGCTGAATTGTGTGCCATGCCTCGACACGAATTACTCAGCCAATTGGACACTTGGTGCTCGGTGATGCAAACCGTCGCGGGCCGTCAGATCGACGCACAGGTGCAACGCTTGGACCGAGCTCAAACCCGGTTAGGTCGCCCCTCGTTAGGCGTGTCTCAGCAGAAAATGCAACTTCTTGACTTGCAGCAACGTCTGCAAACTAATTTGAAATCCCAAATTCAACGCCAACAACACATGCTGATGCTCTTGGCCAGCTCCTTCCATCGAGGACTGAAACAAGCACCTGAAACATCGCGCGAGCGTCTGCAGCGAGCCGCTTTGAGGCTTGATTTGCTGGATCCTCGCTTGGTGCTACAAAGGGGTTACTCTTGGCTGAGCAACTCAAATGGCCAAGCGCTCACCTCCGTGACGCAAACAACTCAGGGCGAAGCCTTACAAGCAACCCTTGCCGATGGCGTGGTTGAATTGCAGGTCCTGGCAGCTCGCCAGTTTTAGTTTTTACAATTCAGTTTTTTTCAACTCAGAGGATCTCATGGAACACACGCTCCCCGCACTGCCCTACGCCATCGACGCATTGGCACCCAATTACTCCCAAGAAACCTTGGAATTTCACCATGGCAAACACCATAACGCGTATGTCGTGAACCTCAACAATTTGCAAAAAGGCACTGAGTTTGAAAGCATGTCTCTTGAGGAGATCGTCAAAAAATCAAGCGGTGGCATCTACAACAACGCAGCCCAAATTTGGAACCATACGTTCTTTTGGAACTGCATGAAACCCCAAGGTGGTGGTGAGCCAAGCGGCGCTTTGGCTGCTGCGATCAACGCCAAGTTCGGCAGCTATGCCGGCTTTAAAGAGGCCTTTGTCAAGAGCGCTGTGGGTAACTTTGGATCTGGCTGGACTTGGTTGGTCAAAAAAGCCGATGGCTCAGTGGACATCGTGAACACTGGCGCTGCGGGCACTCCATTGACCACCGCTGACAAGGCCCTGTTGACCGTTGACGTGTGGGAGCATGCTTACTACATCGACTACCGCAACATGCGTCCCAAATTTGTCGAAACCTTCCTTGACAAATTGGTGAACTGGCAATTCGCGGAAAGCAACTTCGCTTAAATTTGCTCACCCTCAAACGACAAAGCCGACCCTAGTGGTCGGCTTTGTCGTGGAGCCAGGCTTTCAAGGCTTAAACGGGCTCCCTCCCAGGCGCATTCCAGCTTTGAATCCTTTTTTGGCAAACCAACCTTGATGCATCTCGAGCACATAACGCACGGGTTTGCTGGAGCAATGGGAGTCCGTTGTTTGCGGCTTCATGTCTGCCAAGTTAACGACAGTCCCGTCGTCAGCCACAAACGCTGCTGTAAGGGGTAGCAGGGTATTTTTCATCCAAAAGCATTGGGTGCTGGCTTGTTCAAACACAAATAACATCCCTTCATGGGCTGGCATGTCCGAGCGAAACATCAGCCCTGTGCTGCGCTGATCCGGTGTTTGTGCCACCTGGGCGTCAATTTGGTACATGCCGGCTTGCAACTTGATGCGAGGCAGATTGGTTTGAGGACTCTCTTGTGCAACTGCACTCAGGTTGATAAATGCCAAGAAAATCAGTGTGATGCATCGTTTCATCCCGTCATTATCCGTCCAGAAGCTGTCGCAAACGCTGACGTTGGGGCTGGGGCTGCACGGGCGGGATCACTAGAATCGAAATGAGTATTCACCATTCGGAGCGCTTTACATGCCATACCAGCACATCCAAGTGCCAGCCCTAGGTCAAAAAATCACGGTCAATACGGACAATTCTTTGAATGTGCCTGATCACCCGATCATCCCTTTCATCGAAGGTGACGGCGTAGGGCAAGACGTCACCCCCGTCATGCGAAAGGTGGTCGATGCGGCGGTGTCACGCGCCTACGCAGGACGACGTCAAATTCAGTGGATGGAGGTCTTTGCTGGTGAGAAGTCCACTCGAATTTATGGTTCAGATGTTTGGTTGCCTGAGGAAACCACGCAAGTCTTGCGTGAATTTGTGGTGTCCATCAAAGGTCCGCTCAACACGCCTGTGGGGGGCGGGATCCGTTCCCTGAATGTGGCTTTGCGCCAAGCGTTGGACTTGTTTGTGTGCTTGCGTCCGGTTCAGTACTTCCAAGGTGTCCCCTCACCGTTGAAAGAGCCCGAGAAGACCAACATGGTTATTTTTCGAGAAAACTCCGAAGACATCTACGCGGGCATCGAGTACGAGGCTGAAAGTCCACAAGCCAAGAAATTGATAGACTTTTTGAACCAAGAGATGGGAGCGAGCACCATCCGTTTTCCAAATACCTCCGCCATTGGCATCAAGCCAGTGTCCATCGAAGGTACCCAGCGCTTCATCCGCAAAGCGATTCAATACGCCATTGACCATGACAAGCCAAGCGTCACCATCGTGCACAAAGGCAACATCATGAAGTACACGGAGGGTGGCTTTCGTGATTGGGCCTTGGCGTTGGCTCAAAAAGAGTTCGGCGCAAAACTCATTGATGGCGGGCCGTGGTGTCGCATCACCCACCCCAAAACAGGCAAGAGCATCATCATCAAAGACGTGATCGCCGATGCTTTTCTTCAGCAAATTTTGATGCGTCCTGCTGAATACTCTGTGGTCGCCACCTTGAACCTCAATGGCGATTACATCTCCGACGCCATTGCCGCCCAGGTCGGTGGCATTGGCATCGCCCCCGGAGCGAATCTGTCAGACACGGTGGCCTGTTTTGAAGCCACCCATGGCACAGCCCCAAAATACGCAGGCAAGGACTATGTCAATCCCGGCTCGATGATCTTGTCAGCAGAGATGATGCTTCGACACCTGGGATGGACTGAAGCGGCAGACCTGATCATTCAGGCGATGGAGTCTTCGATTGCCTCCAAACGCGTCACCTACGACTTCGCCCGTTTGATGGATGGCGCCACTCAGGTCAGCTGTTCTGGCTTTGGTCAAATCATGATTGACCACATGTGAGTACCCGCCGGTCATCCACTTGAGTGGGTTTTCGTTTTCAACGCGACTTTACTCAGGGGGCATCGATAGAATGAAACCATGCCAAGCAAAAAACCAACGCCCAAAGTTCAATTGCCCGACCGTGAAGATGGTGGTTCGGTTGTATTAGAGCGTCGCACGCAACGCACTAAACCACCCCAAATGTTTCAAGTTGTCATGCTCAATGATGACTTTACCCCTATGGAGTTTGTGGTCATGGTGTTGCAAGAGTTTTTCTCAAAAGACCGTGAAAGTGCAACTCAGATCATGCTCAAAATTCACCTGGACGGCAAAGGTGTCTGCGGTGTGTACAGCAAAGATGTTGCGGCCACCAAGGTCGACCAGGTCATGGATGCCGCCCGAAAAGCGGGACACCCATTGCAATGCATCAGTGAGCCAGTTGAATAAATGGCTTTCGATTCCATATACAGTCAAACCACAGTTGCAAGCCAGAAGGAAACCACATGATTGCCCAAGAACTTGAAGTCAGCTTGCACATGGCCTTTGTAGAGGCCCGTCAACAACGCCACGAATTCATCACCGTGGAGCATCTTTTATTGGCGCTGCTCGACAACCCCAGTGCGGCCGAAGTACTGCGGGCTTGTTCGGCAAACATTGACGACCTTCGCAAGTCGCTCGCCAATTTCATCAAAGACAACACGCCCCAAGTGGCTGGCACGGAAGAGGTCGATACCCAACCCACGCTAGGTTTTCAGCGTGTCATTCAGCGCGCCATCATGCATGTGCAGTCGACAGGCAATGGAAAAAAAGAAGTGACCGGTGCTAACGTCTTGGTAGCGATCTTTGGCGAAAAAGATTCACACGCGGTCTACTACCTGCATCAACAAGGCGTCACCCGTTTGGACGTTGTGAATTTCATCGCACACGGCATCAAGAAAAGCGATCCACCTGAGCCAGTCAAAGGTTCAGAGGCGCCGCAAAGTGAAGGCGAAGACGGGGGCGCGCCTGAAAAGAACGAAAAGGCTTCTCCTCTTGAGCAGTTCACCCAAAACCTCAACCAGTTGGCTAAAGACGGAAAAATCGATCCCCTGATTGGTCGCGAGTACGAGGTCGAGCGGGCCATCCAAATCCTCTGTCGTCGTCGCAAAAACAACCCACTGCTTGTGGGAGAGGCGGGGGTGGGTAAAACGGCTATTGCGGAAGGTTTGGCATGGCGCATCACCCAAAACGATGTGCCTGAAATTTTGGCCGAAGCCGTGGTTTATTCCCTCGATATGGGGGCGCTCTTGGCGGGCACTAAGTACCGTGGCGATTTTGAGCAACGCCTCAAAGGCGTGATCAAAGCCTTGCAGGGCAAACCACACGCTGTGTTGTTCATTGACGAAATTCACACGCTGATTGGTGCTGGTGCGGCCTCAGGGGGGACGTTGGATGCCTCCAATTTGCTCAAGCCTGCGCTGTCTAGCGGTCAACTCAAGTGCATTGGTGCCACGACTTTCACAGAATACCGTGGCATTTTTGAAAAAGACGCGGCCTTGAGCCGTCGTTTCCAAAAAATCGATGTGGTCGAGCCCACCATTGAACAAACAGTGGACATCTTAAAAGGCTTGAAGTCGCGCTTTGAAGAACACCACAACGTCAAGTACGCTGTGGCGGCTTTGCAGGCAGCGGCTGAGTTGAGCGCCAAATACATCAATGACCGCCATTTGCCTGACAAGGCCATTGACGTCATCGATGAAGCTGGCGCCGCCCAACGCATCTTGCCTGTATCGAAGCGCAAAAAGACCATCAGCAAAGCTGAAATCGAAGACATCGTGGCAAAGATTGCGCGCATTCCGCCAGCCAACGTTTCCAATGATGACCGCGGTAAGTTGCAAACTCTCGAGCGTGACTTAAAGAGTGTGGTCTTTGGCCAAGATAAGGCATTGGAAGTGTTGGCCTCTGCGGTAAAGATGGCACGATCTGGTCTGGGTAAAAACGACAAACCCATCGGTGCTTTCTTATTCAGCGGTCCCACAGGCGTGGGTAAAACCGAAGCAGCCAAGCAGTTGGCCTACATCATGGGCATTGATCTGATTCGCTTTGACATGTCCGAGTACATGGAGCGTCACGCTGTCAGCCGTCTGATTGGCGCGCCCCCTGGCTATGTGGGATTTGATCAAGGCGGCTTGCTCACTGAAGCCGTGACCAAAAAGCCCCACTGCGTGCTCTTACTCGACGAAATCGAAAAGGCCCACCCGGACATCTTCAACGTGCTGCTGCAGGTGATGGACCACGGCACCTTGACTGATAACAATGGCCGCAAAGCTGATTTCCGCAACGTGATCTTGATCATGACCACCAACGCGGGGGCAGAGACCATGAACAAGGCCACCATCGGCTTTACCAACCCGCGTCAAGCGGGCGACGAGATGGGGGATATCAAGCGGTTGTTCACGCCAGAGTTTCGAAACCGTTTGGATGCCATCGTTGGATTCAAAGCCTTGGATGAAAACATCATCATGCGTGTGGTTGACAAGTTCTTGCTCCAGTTGGAAACCCAACTGGCAGAAAAGAAAGTGGATGTCACATTCAGTGACAAACTGCGCCAGCATTTAGCCAAGAAGGGTTTTGACCCCTTGATGGGTGCGCGTCCTATGCAGCGTTTGATTCAAGACACCATTCGCCGTGCCTTGGCTGACGAATTGTTATTTGGTCGCTTGACGGATGGTGGGCGCTTGAGTGTAGATTTGGACGACAAACAAGAGGTGTTGTTGGACATTCAGCCTTTGCCAAAGAAAGAAAAGGGCGCCAAAGTCGAGCCAAATTCTTCAGAAGAAACCGCGGCCAACTGATCCACCCAAGGCGATCATCTGAAGGGCGGCTGGCAACGGCCGCTTTTTCTTTGGTTTTCACAAAGTAGGCTCACGTAAAATCGTGACCAGACTCATTATCCAAAGGACATCACGTGGCGGGACATAGCAAATGGGCCAACATCCAGCACCGTAAGGGGCGACAAGACGAAAAACGTGGCCGCATCTGGACCCGACTCATCCGTGAAATCATGGTGGCTGCCCGCTTAGGGGGCGCCGACCTGGACATCAATCCACGCTTGCGACTGGCCATTGAAAAGGCCAAAGCCGCCAACATGCCGGCTGACAACATCAAGCGCAACATCGACAAAGCCACGGGTAACCTCGAGGGCGTGAACTATGAAGAAATTCGCTACGAAGGTTATGGCATAGGTGGTGCCGCCATCATCGTGGACACCATGACAGACAACAAAGTGCGAACCGTGGCAGAAGTGCGTCACGCCTTGAGCAAGCATGGGGGAAATTTGGGAACAGAAGGCTCTGTGTCCTTCCAGTTCAAACACTGTGGTCAGTTGATTTTTGCGCCTGGAAGCAACGAGGACCAAATCATGGAAGTTGCGCTTGAGGCGGGCGCGAACGACGTGGTCACCGGGGATGACGGTGCCATCGAAGTGCTCACGGATCCGGTCGAATTTGAGTTGGTACAAAAAGCCCTAGAGGCTGCAGGCCTCAAGCCCGAACTGGCCGAGGTCACTTGGCGTGCAGAAAACACGATTGAACTCAGCGGCGAAGACGCCATCAAAATGCAAAAAATACTGGATGTGTTGGAAGACCTTGACGATGTGCAAGAGATTTATCACAACGCCGAGCTATGAAAATACTGGTCATTGGCGGCGGTGGCCGCGAACACGCACTGGCATGGAAACTTGCCCAGTCCCACAAAGTCCAAGCGGTTTATGTTGCACCTGGCAACGGTGGTACCGCACGAGACAAAAGGCTTGAAAATATAGCGCTTTCTGATGTCAAGGGGCTGCGCGAGTTCGCCCAATCTGAAAACATCGAGCTGACTGTGGTGGGCCCTGAAACGCCTCTGGCAGCAGGCGTTGTTGACGAGTTTCGTGCCCATGGACTACGCATCTTTGGTCCAACCCAAGCGGCTGCTCAGCTTGAGAGCTCCAAGGCTTTTAGCAAAGCCTTCATGAAGCGTCACAACATTCCTACGGCTGAATTCGAGACATTCACGGACCCCGTGGCGGCTCATGCTTATGTCGAACTCAAAGGTGCCCCCATCGTTGTCAAAGCCGATGGTCTTGCCGCGGGCAAAGGAGTGGTGGTGGCCATGACGTTGCCTCAAGCGCATGAAGCCATTGATTTCATGTTGGTAGACAACACGCTCGGTGTGACCCACAACGCGGGCGGCGCACGGGTAGTGATTGAAGAGTTCCTCCAAGGTGAGGAGGCCAGCTTCATCGTCATGTGCGATGGCAAAAATGTGTTGCCTCTGGCGACCAGTCAAGACCACAAGCGTTTGTTAGATGCCGACGAAGGCCCCAATACCGGAGGCATGGGCGCTTACTCCCCTGCGCCGGTTGTCACGCCTGAGGTCTACGCGCGCACGATGCGTGAAATTATTTTGCCCACGATCCGTGGCATGGAAAAAGACGGCATCGTTTTCACTGGATTCTTATATGCCGGACTGATGATTGATGCCCATGGCAAGCCCAAAACATTGGAATTCAACTGCCGAATGGGAGACCCTGAGACGCAACCCATCATGATGCGATTGAAAACGGATTTGGTCGATGTACTGTTGGCGGCTACCGACGCACAGCCAGCCAGCCGGTTCGATGATTTAGAGCTTGAGTGGGACCGTCGCAGTGCTGTGGGTGTGGTCATGGCGGCCCATGGCTATCCGCTGAATCCGCGAAAAGGCGATGTCATCGCTGGGCTACCTCCAGACAGCGATGAGGTCGTTGTTTTCCATGCCGGCACAGAGCTCAGTGCGGGGCACCTTCGAACCACGGGGGGGAGGGTGTTGTGTGTCACAGCACTGGGTGGCACTTTGAAGCAGGCCCAACAACTGGCCTACGAGACGGCTCAGGGTATTCACTTTGATGGCCAACAGTACCGGCGCGACATTGGTTACCGTGCCATTTCACGCTGAAGTATTTCGCCAACAGCATGTCGAGCGCACTGAATCCTTCCCACCCGTTGAAGTTCAACGGGTATCGGGTGGCTCGGGCGGTGTTGGCATTGGCTGGCTGGCGGGTTAGCTTTGATGGTTTGCCCTGCAATCAGGGGGTCATCGTGGGTTACCCACACACCAGCAATTGGGATTTCGTTGTGATGGTCCTGGTGAAATGGAGCATAGGCCTACCCATACAGTTTTTGGCCAAAGACAGTTTGTTTCGCATTCCCGTCTTTGGTGGATGGTTGAAGTCTTTAGGGGGACTCGCTGTAGACCGTTCCGCATCAACGGGTGTCGTAGGCCACTTGGTCAGTTTGTTCAAACAGCATCAACTCAACAATGCCTATCTTTGGTTGGCGCTTTCACCGGAGGGAACACGGCGTCGAACGGATGGGTGGCGCAGTGGTTTTTATCAATTGGCCCTTCAGGCCGAAGTACCCTTGTGTCTGGTGCGGATAGATTACGGGCAAAAGCATGTTGATTTTTCTCATTTCATGCGCTTGACAGGTGATGAGGCTGCGGACTACGGCCACATGGCCAGTGTCTTGGAGGGAGTGAGGGGTTTTCACGCGAACCAGGCGGCCCCCATTCGGCCGATCAAATCATCAAGTTCCCTTTCCTCCAGGACGTAAAAAAATGAATCCCGTTTCAAACACAGTGCACGATTACTTGGTGGACCTCCAAGCGCGCATCGTGGGGGCGGTCAGCCACAAAGACACGGGCACCTTCATCACGGATACCTGGCAAAAAGGTCCCGAGGACTCGCTACAGGGCAACGGGATCACCCAGATTCTGGAGAACGGCTCTTTGTTTGAGCGGGCGGGTTGCGGTTTTTCTCATGTTCGTGGGTCACAGCTGCCGCCTTCCGCTAGTCAGCATCGTCCTGATCTGGCGGGCGCTGCATTTGAAGCTATGGGGGTGTCTTTGGTATTTCATCCGCGCAACCCCTATGTGCCGACCGTTCACATGAATGTGCGCATGATCGCTGCGACCCCCGCCGACGGACGTACCGTGGCATGGTTTGGAGGCGGCATGGATTTGACGCCTTACTACGGTTACACCGAGGACGCTGTGCATTTCCACGCGGTGTGTCGTGATGCCTTGAATCCTTTTGGCGTCGAACTCTATCCAAGGTTCAAGGCTTGGTGCGACGATTACTTTTGCATTAAGCACCGCCATGAACAGCGCGGCATTGGTGGCGTGTTTTTTGATGATTTTTCTGAGCTGGGTTTTGAGGGCAGCTTTGCGATGCTTCGCAGTGTGGGCGATGCTTTTTTGTCAGCTTACATGCCATTGGTGGAGCGACGAGAGCACACCCCTTACGGTGAACGCGAGCGCACCCATCAGCTGTATCGACGCGGTCGCTATGTAGAGTTCAACCTGGTCTGGGACCGAGGGACACATTTTGGCTTGCAGTCGGGGGGACGCACCGAGTCGATTTTGCTCTCCATGCCACCCTTGGTGAGTTGGTCTTACCAGCACCTGCCCGAACCTGGCTCGCCAGAGCATGCATTGACGCATGAATTTTTGGTGCGTAGAGATTGGCTGGCGTGACACGCATTGGTATTTATGGTGGGGCGTTTGACCCCCCCCATCTTGCGCACGTGGCCATCGCTCGTTGTGCCTTGGCGCAGTTTCAACTGGATCAACTGCGGGTGATTCCGACTGGCTCAGCTTGGCATAAAAATCGACCACTCACTGCATCCCCGCATCGATTGGCCATGGCGCATTTGGCCTTCGATGATATTCACAGAGTACTTGTCGATCCGCGCGAAATTCAGCGAGATGGGCCCACGTTTACCGTCGACACGTTGGCCGAATTGAAAGTCGAATACCCCAACGCTTTGTTCTATTTATTTGTCGGTCAAGACCAGGCACAGGCCTTCACCACATGGCATCACTGGCAAGCCATTTTGGACATTGCGACCTTGGTCGTGGCCCAAAGACCTGATGGCGGTTCAGCCCCAAACCCAGCGGATACAGCTCAGTGGCACAATGGAGTGTCTGCAAAAGTACAAACTTTGGACATGCCCGTGATGAATGTCAGTGCGACCGACATTCGGTCTCGCATCTCACAAGCTGACTTCGAGCCCACGTCGCTGCCAGACCCAGTGCTGCGATATATCAAACAACACCGCCTTTATCAAACTCACACCGATGACCGAAACCACAGCTAAAAAAGATGTTCAAAAACTCCAACGATGCATCGTGGATGCACTGGAGGACGTGAAGGCACAGAGTCTGGCAGTTTTTGATACGGAGCATCTGTCGTCTTTATTTGAACGAGTCATCATTGCCTCGGGCACTTCCAACCGTCAAACCAAGGCCTTGGCCGCCAGTGTGCGCGACAAGGTGCGAGAAGCGGGTTTCCCCAAGCCTCGCATTGAAGGTGAAGACAACGGCGAGTGGATCATTGTGGATTGTGGTGCTGCCGTGGTTCATGTGATGCAACCCAATATTCGTCAGTACTACAACTTGGAAGAAATTTGGGGCGAAAAACCTGTGCGTTTGAAATTTGGTGCTGCCAAGCCAGTTGTGCCGGTGGCCCAACCCAATGCAGCTGAGAAAAAACCTGCCGCAAAAAAATCAACGCCTAAAACTTCACCCGCCAAAAAGAAGGCCATTGCTCCCGCAGTGAGTTCTCAAAAAGCGAGCAAGCCCGCAGCCAAGACGGCTTTAAAACCCGCCAGCAAACCAGTCACCAAAGTGGTTGGTAAGCCCACGGCGCGCAAAACCAGCGCTAAACCCGCAGCCAAGAAAACCACCGCCAAAAAGACAGCTGTTCGCAAAGCATGAAGCTGTGGGTGGTTGCAGTCGGACAGCGTGTGCCCGACTGGGCACAAACGGCGTGGGATGATTACGCCAAGCGGTTTCCATCTGAGTTGAAGGTTGAGCTAAAGGCGGTCAAAACAGAACCTCGCGGCTCCAAAACACTCGAAACGCTCTATGAAGCCGAGCGCGAGCGCATACAAGCGGCTATCCCTCGGGGATGTCGTATCGTTGCACTTGACGAACGTGGTGCAGCGCTGAGCACCCTTGAATTGGCTCAAAAACTCAGGCACTGGCAATTGGAAGCCGATGACGTGGCTTTGGTCATTGGTGGTCCTGACGGCTTGTCCCCTGAGTTCAAGAAAACAGCCCATGAACGCATTCGTTTGTCTGACTTGACCTTGCCTCATGCCATGGTCCGCGTGTTGTTGGTCGAACAGCTCTACCGAGCTTGGTCCATCAACGCCAATCATCCTTACCATCGCGAGTGATGTGATGCCTTCTTATCCTTTCGTTTATTTGTCTTCTCAAAGCCCTCGTCGTCAGCAGTTGCTCGAGCAAATGGGAGTGGCTTATCAATTGCTGCTGCCTGACGAGACAGAAAATGCAGAGGCTTTGGAGGCAGTCTTACCCTCCGAAAGTCCCAAGACCTACGTCCAACGTGTCACCTCGCTCAAGATGGCTGCTGCATTAAAGCGCATGGAGCGCCGTCAACTGCCTCGCGCCCCGGTGTTGTGCGCTGACACCACGGTGGCCTTGGGGCGAACCATTTACGGCAAACCAGAGAATGCCCGCCATGCCCAAGGCATGTTGTCTGAGCTGAGCGGTCAATCTCATCGGGTGCTGACCGCTGTGGCTGTTGGGACTGTGCGTAAGCACGCGCAAGCCTTGAGCATTTCCACCGTGCGTTTTGCCCCTATGAGCGCTCAGCAAATCAAACGCTACGTAGCCAGTGGCGAGCCCATGGGCAAGGCGGGTGCCTATGCCGTGCAGGGCAGGGCAGCAGTTCATATCGAGCATATCAATGGCAGCTACTCTGGCATCATGGGTCTTCCGATGTATGAAACGGCGCAGTTGTTGCGCGAATTTGGTTTCAAGGTTTAACCTGCGAGAGCTGCCATGCAACAAGATATTTTGATCAACTGGTCGCCTCAAGAAACACGGGTTGCCGTGGTGGAGAGTGGCGCGGTTCAAGAGTTACATGTTGAGCGCAGCTTGGAGAGAGGGTTGGTCGGCAATGTTTACTTGGGACGTGTGTCACGTGTGTTGCCTGGCATGCAGTCGGCCTTCATCGATATTGGTTTGGAGAGGGCCGCTTTTCTTCACGTGGCGGATTTGATGAGCAGTGTGACTGCTCGTCATGCTGAAACAGATGGCGGTTCGCCTGTGCCCGTGTTGCCGATCGAAAAACAGGTGTTTGAGGGGCAATCTTTGATGGTGCAAGTCATCAAAGACCCCATTGGTACCAAAGGGGCGCGACTGTCCTCACAAATCAGCATCGCTGGGCGGTTGCTTGTTTTTTTGCCACAAGATCAGCATATCGGAATATCGCAAAAAATCCCTCTGGATCAGCGCGATACATTGCGCCGACGTTTGCTTCAATTGGCTGAAGATGCCTCCCCCAACGGACCCACAGGCGGCTACATCTTGCGCACCAACGGAGAGGATGCCAGCGACGCCGAATTGGGCGAAGACATGGCCTATCTGCGTAAAACATGGAGTCGCATCAAAGAGGCCAGCTTGCGCTTGCCAGCGACGTCTTTGCTGCACCAGGATTTGAACCTTCTGCAGCGTGTCTTACGTGACCTGGTGAGCGAGGTCACCCACACCATCCGCATCGATTCAAGTGAGCAGTTTAAATTGCTCCAAAGTTTCGGGGCCGAGTTCATGCCAGCGGCTGCCAGCAAGTTGCAGCTCTACAAAGGTGAGCGTCCGATATTTGATTTGTTTGGAATTGATGAGGAAGTGGCTCGCGCCCTAGGGCGTCGGGTGGAGTTGAAATCTGGGGGCTACCTCATCATCGACCAAACCGAAGCATTGACCACCGTTGATGTCAACACCGGTGGGTTCGTTGGGGCCCGTAATTTCGACGAAACCATTTTCAAAACCAACTTAGAAGCTGCGGGTGCCATTGCGCGCCAATTGCGCTTGCGTAATTTAGGGGGCATCATCGTCGCCGATTTCATCGACATGCTGCGTGAAGACCACCGTGATGCCGTGCTCAACGAATTTCGCAAACAATTGGCGCGTGATCGCGTGAAAACAATGGTCAGCGGATACTCCGCTTTGGGCTTGGTGGAGATGACACGCAAACGCACCCGTGAATCCTTGGCTCACATGCTGTGCGAACCCTGTCCGGTGTGTGAGGGCAAAGGAAGCGTGAAAACCGCTCGCACGGTGACCTACGACATTTTGCGAGAAATTTTGCGTGAGGCTCGACAATTCAACCCCAGAGAGTTCCGCGTCATCGCATCACCCAGTGTCATTGAGGTTTTACAGGACGAAGAAAGCCAGCACTTGGCGGGCTTGAGTGACTTCATTGGCAAGCCCATTTCACTGCGAAGCGAAATGGCCATGGCTCAAGAGCAGTACGACATCGTCTTACTGTGATGGATTGCTAGCCACATTGTCTTTGACCGTGCTGTGGTAGAGCGCTTTGTAGGTTCCCTGACGCGCCAACAAATCAGTGTGGGTTCCCATCTCGACAATCTGCCCATGCTGCATCACCACGATCACATCGGCATGTTCGATGGTGGACAGTCGATGCGCGATGACCAGAGATGTTCGCCCATGCATGAGTTCTTTGAGCGCATGCTTGACGCTCTGCTCCGAGGCCGTGTCAAGTGCCGAGGTCGCTTCGTCCAAAATCAAGATGGGGGCGTTTTTGTAGATGGCACGCGCAATCGCCAAGCGCTGACGTTGCCCACCCGACAATTGCGTGGCGTTGTGACCAACCCATGTGTTTTCTTGCTGCGGCAAGCCACGCACAAAGTCATCTAAATTGGCTGCGGACAAGGCCTTCCACATTTTGGCCGAGTCCAATTCAGCACCTAAAGCAATGTTGTTAGCCACACTGTCATTGAACATCACCACATCTTGGCTGACGTAGGCCATGTGCTGGCGCAGTGCGGGCAATGACCAATCTTTGAGCGCAACGCCATCCAAACTCACGCGCCCTGAACTTGGCTCCAGAAAACGTGGCAACAAATTCGCCAAGGTTGTCTTCCCAGACCCAGAGGCGCCCACCAAGGCCACTGTTTGTCCAGGTTGAATGCGTAATGAAACGCGATCCAAAGCAGGCTCGGTGGCAGACGGGTACTGCAAACTGACATTGTCAAAGTAGATCTCGCCCTTGGTTTGCGCGGCCGCATGCGTACCCTGTGTTTCATCGGGCGTGCTATTGAGCAAGTCCAATCCTCGCTCTAGAGCGGTGACGCCTCGGGTCAACATACCGGTAATTTCAGACAAATGTTTGATTGGCGAAATCAGCATCAGCATGCCCGTGATGAAAGAAGCAAATCCCCCCACCGTCACGCTTTGTCCTTGACCATTGCCAGTGCTTTGCAAAAGCGCCACAGTGATCACGGCAGACAAGGCCAAAGCTGCCAACATTTGTATCAATGGCGTCATGACCGAATTGGCCACCACGGCTTTCAATGCCAATTGCCTGAGCTTTTGGTTAAAGGATGCAAAGCGTTGGGCTTGGGCCTTTTGGGCATTCTGCAGACGAACCATGCGAAATGCCAATACGTTTTCCTCCACCACATACGCCAGCTCTTCGGTTGCATCTTGGCTGGCACGCGTCACACGATCGAGTCGTGCCGACAAGTGTTTGACGATCCATGCCACAGGTGGAACGATGGCAAAAACAATCAGCGTGAGCTTCCAGTTCAAAAATAACAAATATCCCATCAAAGCCACCAAAGTTACCAAGTCCTTGGCAAAGGACAAGAGGGTGGTGACCAGCAACGACGCCCCATTGTTGACCTCGTAGACCATGGTGTTGGTGAGACCACTGGCGTGATGGGATTGAAAGAGTTGTGGATCAGCTTGGAGAAGCTTCTCAAACAAACGCTGCCGAATTCGCTCCATGGAGGCATTGGTCACGCGGGCCAAACAGTAAGCCGCGACAAAACCGGCAAACCCCCTGACCGCAAACAACAAGAGCAGCACGAGCGGAATTTGCCAAAGCGCAAAAGAGCCTTGTTGGAAACCGTTGTCCAGCAGGGGCTTCATGAGTGCCGGAATGGCGGGTTCGCTGGCAGAGCCCACCACGATGCCCAGAATGGCCAGAGTGAGTGTTGCTGGATGTCCAGCAAACCACGGCGCTACGTGGCGCAACCTGTTCCACAAAGAGGCAGTTGGAAGGGGCTCAGGGGCAATCGTCATAGGCGGCATTATCGCCACTTGTCTACGCACTAAAATCAGGCGTATTCAATCTCAACCACCCTTTGGGCGGGACCTCTACCCCATGATGAACTCTTATCAACGCAATATCTGGCAGGCGTTTTGGGCCGTGCTCTTGTTCGGTGCGGTAAATCTGCCGGCGAGCGCTCAGTTTCGCGTTGAAGTCTCTGGCGTTGGCCTCACACAGGTACCCATTGCCATTGGATCTTTGCGCGGCGAGGAAGCTTCGCCGCAAAAGATCTCTGCCATTGTTCAAGCCGATTTGGAGCGCAGTGGACAGTTCCGTGGCCTGGCATCAGGTAAAACCTCAGACGAGACTGAACGCCCCGATCTGGCCGTGATTCGTCAGCTTGGGGGTGATGCCTTGCTGACTGGGAGCATTGGCAAAATGGCCGATGGCCGTTATGACGTTCGCGTGCGTTTGTGGGATGCAGTGAAGGGGCAAGATTTAGGCGCCATGAGTTACGTTGTCGTGGCTGCTGATTTGCGCTTGGCTTCTCACCGAATCTCGGACTTCGTTTACGAAAAACTCACCGGTGAGCGTGGTATTTTCTCCACCCGCATCGCCTACGTCACCAAATCTTCAGGTCGCTACAACCTGTGGGTGGCTGATTGCGACGGCGAAAACGCGCAATCAGCATTGGCCAGTCCAGAGCCCATCATCTCTCCGAGTTGGTCACCCACCGGTGGGCAACTCGCCTACGTCTCTTTTGAGTCTCGTAAACCCGTCATCTATGTCCATGAGGTCGCCTCTGGCAAACGTCGCGTGGTCGCTAATTTTCGGGGCTCCAACAGTGCGCCGGCTTGGTCACCAGATGGTCGAACCATTGCAGCAACGCTCAGTCGTGACGGCGGTTCACAACTTTTCATGATTGATACCCAAGGGGGTGAGCCTCGCCGATTGACGCAGTCCTCTGGCATTGACACTGAACCCGTTTTTTCGCCCGATGGCACCGCGATCTACTTTGTCAGCGATCGCGGCGGTTCACCCCAGATTTACAGAATGCCAGCCATGGGTGGTCCGGCCAACCGAGTCACATTCAATGGCACCTACAACATCTCGCCATCGCTCAGCCCGGATGGGCGTTGGTTAGCCTATATCTCTCGTATAGGCGGTGCTTTTAAGCTCTATGTGATGGATCTCAGCAGCGGAAACGCCAGCGCAATCACAGATACCAGCGCCGACGAGCGTCCGAGTTTTGCACCCAACAGCCGATTGTTGGTGTATGCCACCCAACAATCGGGGCGTGAGGCCTTGATGACCACCACGCTGGACGGACGCATCAAAGCGCGCTTGTCAGGCCAGGGCGGAGACCTGCGGGAACCACATTGGGGTCCTTATCTCAAGGCACAACCTTAATTTTTTTAAATGAGAAACACCATGAAGAAACATCTTTTACTCCTTGCCCTTGTGGCTTTTTTATCTGGTTGCGCATCGGGCGTCAAACTCGATGACGTGCCGGTTGATGATCGCTCCGGATCTGGCACGGCTGCCTCAGGTAGCGCGGGTGTGGCTGGGCTCGATGCCCGCGGACTCAGCGGGATCGCTAACGCGGCAGGTGCCAAAGCTGGCCCCACTGGTGTTGAAACGATGGTGTTCTTTGACTACGACAGCTACAGCATCAAGCCTGAATTCCAAAGCATGTTGGATGCGCATGCTCGATTTTTACGCGCTGATAAAAATCGCAAAGTCGCTATCGAAGGACATACCGATGAACGTGGTGGTCGCGAATACAACTTGGCCTTGGGACAAAAACGTTCTGAAGCGGTGCGCCGTGCCCTGACCGTCTTGGGCGTGCCAGACACTCAGATTGAAGCCGTGAGCTATGGCAAAGAAAAACCTGCCGCTACGGGGACTGACGAATCGGCATTTGCCAAAAACCGTCGTGCTGAGATCAGCTACCGATGAGCACGTCTTGCCGCTTTAAGCTTCGGGCTTTAGTTTGGTTCACAGCTTTTGCTGTGTGGCCTTGTGCTCATGCGGCCTTGTTTGAAGATGACGAGGCCCGACGTGCGATTTTGGACTTGCGCCAACGCGTTGAGCGCCAAAATGAAGAGATCCAGCAAATCCAGCGTAACTTGCTAGATCAGCAAAACCAATTCGAAGCTGTGCGTACTGAGATTGCACGTCTGAGGGGGGAAAAAGAGCAGCTCTCCCAAGAGTTGCGTCAACAGCAAGATGCAAGCAAAGCCGCTTCGGTTGCTGTGGAGGAGCGTTTGCGAAAATTCGAACCCATCAAGGTCAAGTCCGATGGCATTGAATTTTTGGCAGAACCTGCAGAAATCAAGGCCTATGACATGGCCTTGGCGGTATTTCGCCAAGGTGACTTTGTGAATGCCAGTTTGTTTTTTGGCGACTTTGTCAGGCATTACCCCAGCAGTGGATACAGCGCATCGGCGTTGTTTTGGCTTGGCAATGCGCAATATGCCAACCGGGACTACAAAGAGTCTATTCGTATCTTTTCAGCCTTGCTCGCTAAATCTCCCGAGCACCCCCGTGCTGCTGAGACCATGCTGTCGATCGCCAATTGCCAGCTCGAGCTCAAAGACCTCAAAGCTGCGCGTAAGTCGCTTGAAGACCTGATCAAAAATTACCCTCAGTCTGAAGCCGCCAGTGCAGCGCGTGAACGATTAGCTAAGCTGAAATGAGTGAACTGTCTGACTTGAACCAGCAAATCTTGCTGGTATTTTTCGGCATCGCTTTTACCCTAGGAGCGATCAGTCACAGGACCCACTTTTGCACCATGGGGGCAATTGCCGACGTGGTCAACATGGGCGACTGGACGCGGGCCCGTCAGTGGATTTTGGCCATGGGTGTGGCCATGGTGGGGTTTGCTGTCTTGGTGCAATCGGGTGCCATTGATTCGAGCAAAACACTTTACTCAAACACCCGCTTCATGTGGTTGTCGTGCGCACTCGGGGGCGTCATGTTTGGCTACGGCATGGTCATGGCATCGGGCTGCGGAAATAAAACCTTGGTGCGAATTGGCGCAGGCAACCTCAAGTCTTTGGTCGTTTTTTTAGTACTGGGCTTGAGCGCTTTTGCCACGCTCAAAGGCATCACTGCGGTCTTGCGTGTGAACACAGTTGATACCGTTGTGATCACTATGCCTCACGCGGCAGATCTTGGCGCCTTACTCTCACGTGCCATCGATGTGTCTTACGCGCAAACCAGTATTTGGAGTGGCTATTTACTGGGCATGATTTTGATCTTGTTGGTACTGCGGCATGCCGATTTTTGGAACACTGAAAACTTGAGCGCCTCCTTTGGTATCGGTGCCCTCATTGTTGGCGCGTGGTGGGTCAGTGGATGTCTTGGTTTTGTTCCTGAACATCCTGAGACGCTTGAAGCAGTTTATTTAGGCACCAGCTCTGGGCGTATCGAAGCCATGAGTTTTGTCTCGCCCGTCGCGCAAACCTTGGATTGGTTGCTTTTTTTCAGTGACAAATCCAAAGTTTTGACCGTGGGCGTGATGTCGGTACTCGGTGTTGTGTTGGGCTCGGCCGCTTCAGCTTTGCACCAACAAACGTTTCGCTGGGAAGGTTTTGCCAACATCAGTGACTTGGCTCAGCACCTCATCGGGGGCGTGTTGATGGGGGTAGGCGGCGTCATGGCCATGGGCTGCACCTTTGGGCAGGGCCTGAGTGGAATTTCCACCTTGAGCTTGAATTCTTTTGTTGCGCTTGCCGCCATCGTCTGTGGTGCGGTCTTGTCCATTCACCATCAAGTGGCGCGTTTGGAGCGCTCTCTGGCGTGAGTGTCGATCTCGAATCATCTCGTCGCTTCTCAGGTCTTGAGCGTCTCTACGGCGTATCAGGAGCCCAGCGAATCCGCGACGCACATGTGGCTGTGATAGGTATCGGGGGGGTTGGATCTTGGGCCGTTGAGGCACTGGCGCGCAGCGGCGTGGGCAACTTAACCTTGGTGGACTTGGACCATGTGGCCGAGTCCAACATCAACCGTCAAATTCAGGCCCTTGACACCACGGTGGGGCAGGCCAAAGTGCTTGCTATGCGTGAGCGCATTGCGCACATCAACCCCAGCTGCAATGTTCGGTGTATCGAAGAGTTTGTAGAGCCCGCGAATTGGCCTGAAATTTTGGGTACGCCAATCTCTGCTGTGATTGACGCATGCGACCAAGTCAAAGCAAAAACCGCAATGGCTGCTTGGGCCCTACAGCACAAGGCATTGTTCATCAGCGTGGGGGCTGCTGGTGGCAAACGATTGGCGCACAAAGTCGATATCGACGATCTGTCGCTCACCACCCATGATCCTTTACTGGCACAAGTGAGGTACCGTTTGCGGCGTGAACATGGGGCTTCACGCGAAGGTCGAAAGATAGGCTTGGCGTGTGTTTTCAGTCGCGAAGCCGTGGCGCCGCCAGACCCGAGCTGCGCGGTGACGGGCGACGGCAGTTTGAATTGCCATGGATATGGCTCCGTGGTCAGCGTGACAGCTACTTTCGGTCAGTGCGCAGCAGGGTGGATGATCGATCAAATTTCTTTGGGTGCTCTAGAAAAACCTCAAAAATAGCGCTATAATTTGAGGCTTCGCGATGCAGTGGAAACACTGTAATTTCGAGTTGGGACCATAGCTCAGTTGGTAGAGCAGCGGACTTTTAATCCGTTTGTCGTGGGTTCGACCCCCGCTGGTCCCACCAA
>CAIVLE010000138.1 GCA_903906635.1 uncultured Burkholderiales bacterium
ACCACACCGAGGCCTTGGTCTCGGTCGACGTCAACTCTGCACGCTCCATCAAGGGGGGGGACATCGAAGAAACCGCCACCCGCACCAACCTGGAAGCCGCTGACGAAGTGGCACGCCAGATGCGCTTGCGCGACTTGGGCGGGCTGATCGTGATCGACTTCATCGACATGGACGAATCACGCAACCGCCGCGATGTGGAAAATCGCCTGCGCGATGCATTGCGTCAAGACCGTGCCCGTGTGCAGTTTGGCACCATCAGCAAGTTCGGCTTGATGGAAATGAGCCGTCAGCGTCTGCGCCCGGCTCTGTCCGAAGGTGCCTCGATCCCATGCCCACGCTGCGGTGGTTCAGGCCATGTGCGTGACACGGAAAGCTCAGCGCTGCAAATTCTGCGGATCATTCAAGAAGAGTCGATGAAAGACAACACGGCCGCGGTTTACGCCCAGGTGCCGGTGGAAGTCGCATCTTTCTTATTGAACGAGAAACGCACAGAGATCGCCAAGATCGAGTTGCAACAGCGCCTCAACGTGCTGCTGGTCCCCAACAAGTCGTTGGAGACGCCCAACTACAAGTTGGAACGCCTCAAGCATGACGACCCCCGCCTGGACCGCATCGAGCCGAGCTACAAAATGGTCGAAGTGGTGGAAGACTCCACCGCCGTGACCCGTCGCTCACAAGAGCCCACCAATAAGCAAACGCCCGTCATCAAGGGCGTGCTGCCCGATGCGCCTGCTCCGGTGGTGGAACCCAAACCCCCTGCAGCTCCCAAAGCTGTGGCCGCTTCTCCCGTGCCCAAGGCCAAGCCAGCCGTGGCTCAAGCCGAAAAGGGTTTCTTTGGCTGGATCAAAGGTTTGTTCGGTGGCAGCGATGCCGCGCCAGCAACTCAACCTGTTGAAGTCAAGCCGGAGGAGAAGAAAGACGCAAGACGCGATGGCCGTGGCCCGCGTGGTGAAGGCCGTGGTGAAGGCCGAGGCGAAGGTCGCGGACGCGGCGGCCGTGGGGGCCGTGGCAGCGATCGCGCCGAGCGCGGCGAAGGCCGTGGTGAACGCACCGAGCGCGTTGAAGGTCGCCCAGAAGGTCGCCCAGAAGGACGCGCTGAGGGCCGTAACGCCGAGCGTGGCGAAGCCCGCACGGGTGAGCGCCAAGAGCGCAATGGCGAACGCACGGACAACCGCACCGAACGCGGTGGTGAGCGTGGTGAGCGCGGAGAACGCGGTGAGGGCCGAGGCCCACGCCAAGAGCGCAACCGTGGCGGCCGCAACACTGCGGATGGCCAAAACAGCCGCCTTGGCGAAGCAACCGCGGGCGTCAATGACAGCCCCGAAGCCCAAGCCGAGATGCGCGCCAAAGCACGCACCGAACGCATGGCCCGCGAAGAGCGCTCTGGCGAACCACAAGCCAGCGCAGATGCACCGCGCAACGAAGGCCGCCGCGAACGCAGCCCACGTGGAGAAAATCGCCGCGGTGAGCGTCCTGCGCGGCTTGACGAACCAGCCGATGCACAAGGCACACTACCGCTGACTGAGCAAGATGCGCAATTGGCGCCTGCAGCCTCACAAGCCAACGAGGACAACGCAGGCGAACGTCCACGCCGCTCCCGCGACCGCTATGGTCGTGATCGTCGTGAACGTTCAGACCGCACCCCGCGTGAAGAGAATCTGGCTTTTGATGCTCAGGACTCACAAGCTCAGCAAGCACCGCGCGAGTTGGAGGCGCAACAAGAAGCACCCCGTGCGCCAGAGCCCAGCAACCACATGCCAGCACCTGCTGCCTTGCCCCAGGCGGCATCAGCCCCGGCAGCTGCCCCTGCACCGCGTGGCATGCCACGCGTGCAACCGTTCACCCTGGTGGTGACGGATTTGGAAGCGATTGCCCAACACAGTGGCTTGCAGTGGGTCAACTCCAACGCCGAGCGCGTTGCAGCAGTTCAAGCAGCTATCGCTGCTGAGCCCAAACCTGTGCATGTCCCACGCGAGCGTCCAGCGCCGCTGGTCTTGGATGAAGGTCCTTTGGTGCTGGTGGAAACCCGCAAAGACCTGTAAGGGTCTTTGTGACGAGCCGCTGAATTAAGCGGCTGCCACCTCAGCGGCGCGTCTCCAGTACATCTGGGCACGCGCCGTTTCTTCTTTGTGCTCAGCCAATTGCGCCAACGTGCGCCAAGCTTGGCGTTGTAACTCGGCATCGGTGAGTTGAGGCGCCGCCAGCTCCAGCATTTGCTGCGCTTTGCCCCACAAGGAATGCTGCCAGCACACCATGCCGGACAAATACTGCAGTTCCACCCAGCGGGGGTAGACCTGGCGCGCGCGGTCGATGCTAGCCAACCAGTCGGCATCGGCAGGCATGCGTTCCAACGCGTGTGACAGCAACTGCACCACGCGCTGGCGAATCGCAGGCGTGCAGCTGTCGGCTTGCTGCACCATGCGGTTCCAAAGCGGTGTGAGCCAAGGCATCACCGACTCGGCTTGACCACTCAAATGCAACATCCGGTGCGACGCGTGCAACACCACCTCAGGCAAAGCTTGCTCTTGGGGCTCTAAGGCGTCCCACGCGCGCTGCAGCTGGGTGTCGTCATGCGCATCGTTGAGACTGGAGATGGCCAATTCACGCACCAAACTGTTGGCCGCTGTGGGGGCAAATGCGCCGTGCTTGGTCAACAAGCGAGCCGTGTCCAAGGCCAAAGCATATTGGCGGTTCAAACGCGTGGCTTTGAGGCGCATGCGCAAGCTGAGTGTGCGCCGAGCCGTGCCCTGGGGCAGGCTGTCGAGCCAGTGCAAGGCTTGGGGAGCATCACGGTCGCTGAGGGACCACCGGGCAGCGCCCAACTTGGCTGCGTCCATAGCCTCGCGCATGGCCTCGCCGGGATGCTGCTCGGCCAGCGCAAGCGCTGATTGAAAATGCGTGTCGCGGGTTTCACGATCTCGCAATGCTTGCGCACTTTCTGCCGCCATCAAGTGAGCCAATGCCCGCAACTGCTGGACGTGGCGTGGCGCCGGGTCGGCCAGGGTGCGGGTGGCACCCAGCAACACTTCGAGCTCCAAGACCTGTTGGGCTGACTTGACGGCACGCAGATAACGGCCCGACATCCATTGCGTCAACGCGTCCAAGAACGCTGCGTGCATGGCACGTTCCTTTTGCTGCAAACGCCAGCGACGGGCTTGATGTGGCAAGTCCAGCAAAGCTGACAAAGCACGCCACGCCAAATGCACGGTGATGAACACCAACACCAGCACAGCCAAGGCCAAATTCAAGGACACATCCAAGCGGTAAGGCGCCCAAAACACTGTCACCGTGCTTTGGTTGCCACCCGCCAGCAACGCCGAGGCCACCGCCACACCAAACAAAGCCACCAACCATAGTGCCGCTCTCATCTCAACGCCCCGCCGCAGCCGTGGTGAGCGCCGCCAAGCTGTCGTCCACTCTAGGCAAATCGGTTTGCTTGGCTTGCGCTAAAACATCGCGCGCCAGTGCCAAGGTGGATTGGCCTTGACGACTTTGGGTGTCAAAGTACTGCGTCACATCGCGGATCACCAAATTCAAATCCGAACGCACCACGTCAAAGTGACGCGCCAACAAACCCAATCGCACGTTCAAAATGCGCAACTTCAAGTTCTCACGCACAAAGTAACTTTGGTCAGGCGCTAGCAAACTGGCCTCGGGACGGTCGACACGGCTGATGCGGATCAAACCCCGCACGTCATCCCAGATGCCCGCCAGGGTGTACTCCCACCAACTCGCGCTGATGGCGCTGGCCCAGCTGTTTTCTGGCTTGACCTGCACCGGCTTGTTCGCTGCGGCAACGCCCACTGCGTTCAGCATGGGCAGGTTGTCTACGGCATTGACGAGTTCATCGAGCTTGATCAACAAACTGGGCGTGTCCGTGACTGCCGTGGCTTTGATGCGTTCGATGTCACGCGTGAGCGCCCGCAACACCGGCGCGAGTCGGGGCTGAGCCACCTTGGTCAAACGCTGTTCGGCCGTCTTCAACGCGGCCAGCAAAGGTTGCACACTGCCCGTGAGTTGGGACTGCTGTTGTGCCAAGCGCAGCGCAGACTCGATGTCGACCACCAGGTTCTCGTCGCGTGAACGCGACAAGCTTTGCATCAGCTCCTCGAGTTGGCTGCGTTGCAAAGACACTTCGCTGAGCTTGGCATCCGTCACCGCTAATCGTGCAGCGGTCTCTCGCGCCAACTCCTCGGCTTGCTTGGCACTCAAGCGAGCTTGCACCGCTTGGCTGCCACTGTCCGCACTTTGACGCGCCAATTGTTCTTGTATGCCCGACAACTTGAGCCACATGCTGCCAGCCCCCACCGCGCCAACCAGTGCCAGCGCACCGATGCTGCGTGTGATCCACAGCGAGCTTGGATTTGCTGACACGGACAAACCCTGCTCAGCCTCTTGAACAGGCTTGGGATGGGAGGGATTCAGGGGAGGATCGACATGCTCAGGCTTCATGCCAACGATTCTAATGACGCCAACACATCGGCCAAGACCGGACGCGCCACCAGGACTTGACCAAAACCCAAGGCCTGCGCAGCCTGGCCAATGCGCGCGTGGGTCACGATGCAGCGCGAACTCGACCAGTCCTGCGCAGGCAAACAGCGCTGGAGGTTAGCCACAGCCTGCGAGCTGCTCAAACACCAGACGCTGCCATCGGTCGCCGCAAGCGCCGCCTGGCTGCGCTGCGCCTGAGACCAAACCGGTGCTTGGCGCTGATACGCCACCACAAAATGCACAGGCACCTGAACACTCTGGAGTTGCTGAGCCAGCCAATCTCGGCCAAAGCCGGTGGCATCAGCGTCTGGGTTCAAATTTTGGGGTCCCACGTCGCGCCCCCGCACAATCAACACCGGCTGGCCACTTGCCACCTGAGGATGAACCTCTTGCCAAAGCGCCTCCGAGTCAAATTGCCCGCCCTGCTCGTTTGGACTGTCGATCAGCCTGGGGGGCACGCCCGCTTTGAGCAGTGCTTTATGGGTACCAGGGCCCGTAGCCCAGCAGCGTGTGTGGTCATCGCGCCAAGCATGGCTTTGGGGCTGACGCGCAAAAAAACAACGCACTGCTGGCGCACTCACAAACATCACCGCCTGCCATTGCCCCCAGCGTGACCAGGCCCGCTCGATTGGCTCCACTTCAGGCGCGGGTGCAATGTCAATCAGCGCCATCGCCTGCGCGTCGTAACCCGCCTGTTGCAAGGCTGCGACCCAGACAGGTGCATCACTGGCAGGACGGGTGATCAATACGCGCACAGCACCCGCCTTTCTTGTCAAGCCGCGCCCTGCGCTTGCAGCTGGGCGGCCACCGACTCACCCAACTCACGCGCCAAAGACTGTGCTTGGGGGTCAGCGCGGTCGAGCGCCAATTCGCCTTGGGCTCTCAGCAACACGGGCGAGCCCAGCGGGTCCCCCCAGGCAGCTTGCAACTCAAGCACCCCCTCGCGCCACACCGCATGAGCGGCCAAGGGCATGGAACAGCTCCCGCCCATCGTACGGCTTACAGCACGCTCGGCCGTCACGGCCAACCAGGTGGTCACATCGGCCAGCGGCGCCAAGGCTTGGGCCACTTCGGGATGGGCACTGCGCACCTCGATGCCCAAAGCGCCTTGCCCCGCAGCAGGCAGCATCTCGTGGGTGTCAAAGATATGACGAATGCGCTCCTGTAGCCCCAGACGCTTCAACCCCGCTGCGGCCAACACGATCCCGTCGTACTGCCCCTCGTCCAACTTGCGCAAGCGGGTGTCCAAATTGCCGCGCAACGGTTCAATCTTCAAATCGGGCCGCAAAGCACGCAACAACACCGTGCGACGCAAGCTCGAGGTACCGACCACCCCACCAAGCGGCAAATCGTTGAGACTGGCAAAGCGCGGAGACACCCAGGCATCGCGCGGGTCTTCACGGGTCATCACACAGGCCAAATCAAAGCCCACAGGCAAATCCATCGGCACATCTTTGAGGGAATGAACTGCCAAATTGGCGCGACCTTCCTCCAGCGCCACCTCCAGTTCTTTGACAAACAACCCTTTGCCCCCCACCTTGCTGAGAGAGCGATCCAAAATTTGGTCACCCTGAGTGGTCATGCCCAGCAACGACACGCTGTGACCTAACTGTTGCAGCAAATCTTGAACATGATGTGCTTGCCACATGGCCAAACGGCTTTCTCGGGTGGCAATGATCAGGGAGGTTTTGGAAAATGAGGCGTTGGACAAAGCTGCAAACTCGCTGTGAGTGAAATTTAAATCGAGATTCTTTAAATGGTAGCAGGCACCTTGAAATACAAGCTGCCTGTGCCCCTGCATGGCGGGACCGATAAAATCTTGGACATGTCCTCTCAAAACCAACTCGATACAAAGTCCCAGGCCTGGTCGGCGCTGTTTTCAGAACCCATGAGCGAGTTGGTCAAACGCTACACCGCCAGCGTGTTCTTTGACAAACGCCTGTGGCAAGCCGACATCACAGGTAGTTTGGCCCATGCAGACATGCTGGCCACCAAGGCATCATCAGCTCGCAAGACTTGGCCGACATACAGCGTGGCATGACTCAAATCTGGCGCGACATTGAAACAGGCCAATTTGAATGGAAGCTGGACCTGGAAGACGTGCACCTCAACATCGAAGCGCGGTTGACCCAATTGGTGGGAGACGCCGGCAAACGCCTGCATACCGGGCGTAGTCGCAACGACCAAGTAGCGACCGATGTGCGGCTGTGGCTGCGTGGGGAAACCGACTTGATCATCGACTTGCTCAAAGAGCTGCAAAAGTCTCTGGTGGCAGTGGCCGAACCCAATGTCGAAGTCATCATGCCCGGCTTCACCCACTTGCAAGTGGCCCAACCGGTGAGCTTTGCTCACCACTTGTTGGCCTACGTGGAGATGTTTGCGCGTGATGTCGAACGCTTTGTTGACGTTCGCCGGCGCACCAACCGTTTGCCGCTAGGCTCGGCCGCACTCGCAGGAACCACCTACCCCTTAGACCGCGAGCGCGTGGCCCGCACGCTGGGCATGGTGGACGAGACTGGCGTAGCGCAGGTGTCCCAAAACAGCCTGGACGGCGTGAGCGACCGTGACTTCGCCATTGAATTCACCGCTGCCGCCGCGCTGTGCATGGTGCACATCAGCCGCCTGAGCGAAGAGCTGATCTTGTGGATGAGTCAAAACTTTGGCTTCATCCAAATTGCTGACCGCTTCACCACGGGCAGCTCCATCATGCCGCAGAAGAAAAACCCCGATGTGCCCGAACTCGCCCGCGGCAAAACCGGGCGTGTGGTGGGGCATTTGATGGGCTTGATTACTTTGATGAAAGGCCAACCGCTGGCCTACAACAAAGACAATCAAGAAGACAAAGAGCCTTTGTTTGACACGGTAGACACGCTCAAAGACACATTGCGCATCTTCAGCGACATGGTGGGCGGTCAAATCAACCCAGCCACCGGACTGAAAGAAGGGGGCATCCAAGTCAACCCTCACGCCATGGAAGCTGCCGTTAAAAAAGGCTATGCCACCGCCACCGACTTGGCAGACTACTTGGTGAAAAAAGGCTTGCCCTTTCGCGACGCCCACGAAACCGTGGCCCATGCCGTCAAAGCCGCCACCAGCCACAACTGCGATCTGTCAGAGCTGCCACTGCATGTGCTGCAAAGCTTTCATGCCTCGATCGAAAAAGACGTGTACGACTGCTTGAGTCTGCATGGCTCACTCAACGCTCGCAACACCCTGGGCGGCACCGCCCCCGTGCAGGTGCGAGCGCAAATTGCGCGTCATCACCAGCGCCTTGCCTGATGTCAGACGACAAAGCTCAGCGAAACGCGCTCCACGCCATTGCGTGCTTTGAAGCCATCAAGGGGGTGGCTGCATGCGCTGTGTTGATTGGCGTGCTGGACCTGCTTCACCACGATGTTCGCGCTTTGGCGATGGCCCTGATTGGCCGCTTTGGCCTCGACCCCCAAGCGCATTACCCTTCCGTGTTGTTGCACTACGCCGAGTTGCTACCCCATGCTGACGTCCAGATGCTGGTCTTGCTCGGCCTGGCCTACATTGCCCTGCGCTTTGTGGAGGCTGCAGGGCTGTGGCTTGGCAAAGCGTGGGGCGAGTACTTGGGGGCCTTGTCGGGGGGAATCTACATTCCGTTTGAAGTCACGCACCTCATCCATGAACCGTCGATGTTCAACTTGGGCGTGGTGCTGCTCAATGTGGTGATCGTGGGCTACTTGGCCCGTGTGTTGTGGCAACGTCACCAAGAACACACGGCTTCGTGACCCACATCCAGCGCTGCCCCAAGCGGCGATGCTCTTGGCTTTGCCTGTGACGTCGCGGCACAAGCCGTTTAGGCGCTCTTTTTCTTCTGAACGTCTTCCCAATGTGCCCGGTGCGAAGAGGACTCATGGTCCCATTTGAACAAGTCAGGGTACTTTTGCATGACCATTCGGATGACTTGACTCGACTCCATGGCGCTCAAACCGTAAGCATTTTTCAATGAATCTCGGGTGGCGAAGCCATGTTGCGTGGCAACGTCGACGATCATTTGAAAACTTTTTTGGAATTCTTTGTCATCCATGATCAAAAGTTTTTGAACTGCTGCAAAGCCGTCGATTGATAATTTCTAAATTTTAGAATATTCAGTGATCAATTTTTTATTTTTTTGCCCATATTTAGACTCACTTGCATGACAAAGCGCTCATCAAGACCGGGGCCTAGATCGAAAAAATTTCAATCTGCCTGTCCCATGCATCACAAGCCAAGAGGCGAGTGAACGCTAGGATCACATTTTTAAGAATTCGGAGCCCCACTCATGCCAGTGATCACCAACATCGAAGACCTGCGCGTTTTGGCCCAAAAGCGTGTGCCCCGCATGTTCTACGACTACGCCGATTCAGGCAGTTGGACCGAGGGCACCTACCGCGCCAACGAAAGCGATTTCCAAAAAATCAAATTGCGCCAGCGCGTCGCGGTGAACATGGAAAACCGCAGCACCGCCACCCACATGGTCGGCGTGCCCACCAAAATGCCCGTGGCCATTGCGCCGGTTGGCCTGACCGGCATGCAAAGCGCCGATGGCGAAATCAAGGCCGCCCGGGCTGCCGAAAAATTTGGCATTCCCTTCATTTTGTCGACCATGAGCATTTGCTCAATAGAAGACATTGCCCAACACACCCGTGCGCCCTTCATGTTTCAGCTCTACATGATGCGCGACCGCGAGGCCATGGCCCAAATGATCGAGCGCGTGCGCAAGGCCGGTTGCAGCGCCTTGGTGCTCACGCTGGACCTGCAGGTGATTGGCCAGCGCCACAAAGACCTTAAAAATGGTCTCACCGCACCTCCCCGCCCCACGCTCGCCAACATCTTGAACTTGATGACCAAACCGCGCTGGTGCATCGGCATGGCGGGCACTCGCCGTCACACCTTTGGCAACTTGGTGGGTCACGTCAAAGGCGTGAGCGACATGAACTCCCTGTCTGCCTGGACCAATGAGCAATTTGACCCACGTCTGTCGTGGGCCGATGTGGCCTGGGTCAAACAGCAGTGGGGCGGCAAGCTGATCCTCAAAGGCATCCAAGACGTAGAAGACGCCAAACTCGCCGTGCAAAGCGGTGCTGATGCGCTGGTGGTGAGCAACCACGGAGGCCGTCAACTCGATGGTGCGCAGTCCAGCATTGAGGCGCTGCCAGCCATCGTGGCAGCGGTAGGCTCAGACATTGAGGTGTGGATGGATGGCGGCATTCGCTCAGGCCAAGACGTGCTCAAGGCATGGGCCCTGGGTGCACGCGGCACGTTGATTGGCCGCGCCATGGTCTATGGCTTGGGTGCGATGGGCGAAGAAGGCGTGAGCAAAGCACTGCAAATCATCCACAAAGAGCTCGATGTCACCATGGCATTTTGCGGCCACACCCAGATTCACAACGTGGACCAAAGCATCTTGCTGCCGGGTACGTTCCCCAAAGCCTGAACGCGTCACAGCTCAGGACTTGGCTTTCTCGCTCCACAACTCGCCACCCGTGGCCCAGTTTTGACGCTTGATGTCATAAAACAAAATGTCCACGCCATCGGGTTGACCGCCTAACACTTTGCAGGTCACCTCGGTGATGGCTCTGGCCAGTTCACGTTTTTGCTCCACGGTACGGCCTTCAAACAAATCAATGCGGATGGTTGGCATCTCAGACTCCTGGGGGGGGTTATAAATGGCTGCGATTATGCTTGGGGGGCTGTGACCACCCCCTCCCCCGACTCCTCCCGCCAGCGCCGCATTGCACACCTCGACATGGACGCGTTTTACGCATCGGTCGAGTTGCTGCGCTACCCCCAGCTCAAAGGCTTGCCGGTGGTCATCGGTGGCGGGCGTCGCCGTGAGGACGACTTGCTGGCACGCTTGCGCGAGGCCTACCCCGACCAAGAGTGGTCCCAAGAGCACTTGGCCCACATACCGCTGGACTTCTTCCCGCGCATCTCGGGCTACACCGGACGCGGTGTGATCACCACCGCCACCTATGCCGCGCGGCAATTTGGCGTAGGCTCGGCCATGGGCGTGATGAAAGCGGCCAAGTTGTGCCCTGACGCCATTTTGCTGCCCGTGGACTTTGACCAATACCGCCACTACTCGCGCACCTTCAAAGCCATCATCACTGACATCGCCCCGGTGATGGAAAACCGCGGCGTGGACGAGGTGTTCATCGACTTCACCAACGTCCCCGGAGGCCAGCGCGAGGGCGGGCGAGTGCTGGCACGGTTGATTCAAAAAAGCATTTTTGACGCCACGGGCTTGACCTGCTCGGTGGGCGTCGCACCCAACAAACTGCTGGCCAAAATGGCCAGCGAGTTCAACAAGCCCAATGGCATTTCCGTCGTGTACGACAGCGACTTGGCTCACATGATCTGGCCCCTGCCGTGTCGCAAGGTCAACGGCATTGGCCCCAAGGCCGAAGCCAAACTGGCCGCACACGGCATTCACACCATTGGCGACTTGGCGCAACGCGAACGCCCGTGGCTGATTGAGCACTTTGGCAAAAGCTACGGCGCCTGGTTGCACGACGCAGCCCACGGCCGAGATGACCGCCCGGTTGAGACCCAGAGCGAGCCCGTGAGCATGAGCCGCGAAACCACCTTCGAGCACGACCTTCACGCCGTGCGCGACCGCGAAGCACTGGGGGCCATCTTCACCCGCCTGTGCACGCAAGTGGCCGACGACTTGGCCCGCAAAGGCTATGTGGGCAAAACCATTGGCATCAAGTTGCGTTACGACAACTTTCAAAGCGTCACCCGTGACCACACTCTGGCCACTTACATCGATCAAGCCGACGCCATCCGTCAAGCCGCAGGCCAGTGTTTGAAGCGGGTAGATTTATCGCGTCGCCTGCGCTTGCTGGGCGTGCGGGTGGGCTCGTTGATGAAGCGCGAAGACTGGCAAGGCCTCAGCACCCCAGAAGCGACCAGCCTCCACGAGGCGGAGGTTCAGGCGGATTTGTTTTAGTTCGCTACTGCCGCGCCGTGCGCACATTCGCCGGAGGCGACTGCGGATGGCTGGTGCGCCAGGGGTTGATGTCCAAGCCCCCGCGGCGGGTGTAGCGCGCGTACACCTCCAAGCGCAGCGGTTGGCAGCGACGCCAAATGTCCATGAAGATGCGCTCGACGCATTGCTCATGAAACTCATTGTGGTTTCTAAAACTCACAATGTAGGCCAGCAAGCCACCTTGCTCAATTTGCGGCCCGCTGTAGCGAATGCGCACGCTGCCCCAATCGGGCTGGCCTGTCACCAGGCAGTTGCTCTTGAGCAAGTTGCTGGTCAAGGTCTCGCTGACCGGCGCTTCGTCAAAGTTAGCCTGCAACAGCTCGGGGGCGGGTTGGTAATGGGTGCATTCCAAATCGAGCCGGTCCAGGCTCAGGCCATCGAGTTCATGCAGCGGCTCATGGTCAAACTGCTCAGGCAAGACCAGCTGCACACCCACCCCTGCCAGCACGGGGCCGCCGTGCCAAATGGCCGCGCTCAGGTCCTGGCGCAGGCGAGCCAACAATTCATGGGCATCAGCCAAGCGGGTGTTGTTAAAGCTGTTGAGGTA
The DNA here is from genome assembly GCA_903906635.1 of uncultured Burkholderiales bacterium. Lineage (GTDB taxonomy): Bacteria > Pseudomonadota > Gammaproteobacteria > Burkholderiales > Burkholderiaceae_C > Limnohabitans. Next base: position 12,039 of record CAIVLE010000138.1, read on the forward strand.
GAGCTTGAACGACTTGCTCTCGATGATGTGGGTTGATTCGGCCGGCACCGTGATGCGCGCCAGCGCCAACTGCGGCTTACCGCGCAAGTTGAGCCAGCTCAGCTCATACGCCGTCCACAGGTCAGCGCCAAAGAACGGCGCTTGTCCCACGATGCCAATTTCTTCTCGTTTGCTCAGGCGTGGAATCGCAAACAGCAACGTCGGATCGTACTGATCGGCATAGGACGAGGCTTTGCCAAGCTGCGATTGCTCTGGGGTATTGCTCATGGGGCCTGGCCTTTAACTCTGCTTTCGGCGAAACACCAAGCGATCAGGCTCAGACACGGCGGCCTCATAGGCATAGCCTTCAAGGTTAAAGCCTTGCAAAGCCTTGGGCGTTTTCACTTGGTGGGTGACAGCATAACGGGTCATCAAGCCACGCGCACGTTTGGCCAAAAAGCTGATGATTTTGTATTTGCCGCCTTTGTAGTCTTCAAACACACAGTCGATCACGCGAGCCTTCAAGGCCTTTCGGTCGACCGATTTGAAATATTCTTGTGAGGCCAAGTTCACCACGATGGGCTCACGCGCACCGTCTAAACGCGTGTTGAGGTATTGGGCAATCTGCGTGCCCCAAAACTTGTACAAGTTGTTGCCTTGGTCATTGGCCAAGGACGTGCCCATCTCCAAGCGGTAGGGCTGCATCCAGTCCAGGGGGCGCAAGACGCCATACAGGCCACTCAAAATCGCCACATGCTCTTGGGCCCAGGCCAGGTCTTTGGCGCTCAAAGTTTTGGCATCCAAACCTTCGTACACATCCCCGTTGAAAGCCAACACCGCTTGCTTGGAGTTCTTGGCCGTGAATTGAGGCGACCAGGCTTGGTAACGCGCCACATTCAGCGCAGACAAAGCATCGCTCAGGTCCATCAAGCTGGCAATGTCTTGTGGGGACTTTTCCTTCAAGATGTCGATCAACGCCTGAGACTGCTTCACAAACAAAGGTTGTGTGTGTGGCACATCACCCGCAGGGGTGTCGTAGTCAAGGGCTTTGGCAGGAGACAGCAAAAAAAGCATAGGTCGCTTAAAGATAAAAGGCGGCAAGAAAAGGCTGGTGTACAGCCTGAATTATGAAGGGCCCCACGTCAAAGACCAGACCGTGGGGTCTTGAACAGACTCAGTGCAAATCAGCGACCAAGGAGGCCAGGGTGTTGGGCGCCACCGCAGTCTGTGCGGTGCAATGGACGTGGTCGCACCCCAGGCAGACTGGTGCCCCTGACTTGACTGCCGCACGCATGTCTGGCGTGAGCTCAAAGCGCACAAAGTGCACCGCTGACGTTTGGGTGTCATTCTCTCGGTCGAGGTCTTCGTCAGCAATGGCGTACACACGCCCATGGCCCTCCAGGGCAACATACACACGGTCCTCCACGCCAATCAACTTCGCCAGTGCAGCCTCGCGCTCTTGGGGATTGGGATAGGCCAGCATCAAGGTGCCCTTCCAGTGGGTGCCGGTAGGCACCAAGGGTCGGTAGGCTTCGATCTCTTGCGCAATGCCTTCTTCTTCAAACACTTTTTCAGTGCGCAACATTTCTTGAATTTGGTAGCGGATGGTGGCTTCACTTTCAAACTGCACATACACATGCTCGCTCAGCGCCACGCTGCGCAACTGTCGCAGCGCACGCATCTCGTGTTGGTGCTCTTTGCGCCACTTGGCATAGGCCTCCAAGGTCATGAGGCTGTCTGCTGTGATGTACCCGGTGGTTCGCATGGCAGCTCAATCCACCAAATCGGACAAGGCTTTTTGGTAACGGTTGGCGTGCGAGCGTTCGGCCTTGGCCAAAATTTCAAACCAATCCGCAATGTCGTCAAAACCTTCATCGCGCGCAGTCTTGGCCATGCCTGGGTACATGTCGGTGTATTCGTACATTTCTCCGGCCACGGCCGCCGCCAAGTTTTGGCGCGTGGTGCCAATGGGCAAGCCGGTGGTGGGGTCACCGGACTGCTCCAAAAACTCCAAATGCCCCAGGGCGTGTCCGGTTTCCCCTTTGGCGGTAGAGCGAAACAATGCCGCGATATCCATCTGCCCTTCCACATCCGCCTTGTTGGCAAAGTACATGTAGCGTCGGTTGGCCTGTGATTCACCCGAAAACGCTTGTTTGAGGCATTCCTCGGTGCGAGAACCTTTGAGTACGGGCATAAAAACTTCCTTGAAATGAACACAACAACTCGACGCTGAGGTCGCCACGTGTCAAAGCCTAACGTGGTTTGGACCCGCCCCTGTGGCGTGGGCCGCCACCCCCCCGCTAGGTAGAATGAGCACCTGGTTATTTTCCGTCTCAAACGGCCGCTTTTTGCGTGCCGTTTTTCATTTCTCAAAGCCGTGTCCATGAGCAACTTGCCTACCCCCAAAGCCGCACAACCTGGCCTTGACAGTCTGTCCAAATCGTTCGAGCCCGCAGCGCTGGAAGCCCATTGGGGCCCGGAATGGGAGAGACGCGGTTATGGCGTAGCGGGCTTTCGTGGCACACAAACACCTCAGACCAATGCCCCTGCATTTGCGATCCAACTGCCGCCCCCCAATGTGACGGGCACTTTGCACATGGGACACGCCTTCAACCAAACCATCATGGACAGCCTCACGCGCTACCACCGCATGATGGGTTTCAATACGGCTTGGATTCCAGGCACTGACCATGCAGGCATTGCCACCCAAATCGTGGTGGAGCGCCAACTCCAAGCCCAAGGCATCAGTCGCCACGACATGGGCCCTACCCCTGCCGAAGCACGCAAAAACCTTGTCTCCAAAGTGTGGGAATGGAAAGAGCAATCGGGCAGCACCATCACCCGCCAAATGCGCCGCATGGGCGACAGCGTGGACTGGAGTCGTGAGTACTTCACCATGGACCCCAAGCTGTCCCAAACAGTGACCGAGACCTTTGTGAAGTTGTACCAGCAAGGGCTGATCTACCGGGGCAAGCGCTTGGTCAATTGGGACCCCGTGCTACAAAGCGCGGTCTCTGACCTTGAAGTCGAGAGCGAAGAGGAAGAAGGCTCGCTGTGGCACATCCGCTATGACTTTGCCGACGGCCCACAACGCATCAACTCAGAAAGCGTGCAAGGCTTGGTGGTGGCCACCACCCGCCCCGAAACCCTCTTGGGCGACGTGGCTGTGATGGTTCACCCCGAAGATGAGCGCTACCAGGCCCTGATCGGCAAGCAAGTGAAACTGCCTTTGTGCGAGCGCACCATCCCCGTCATCGCCGACAGCTATGTGGACAAGGCCTTTGGCACAGGCGTGGTCAAGGTCACGCCGGCGCACGACCCTAACGACTATGCCGTGGGTCAACGCCACAAGCTGGAGATGATTTGCGTGCTCAACCTCGACGCCACGATCAACGACCACGCGCCCGAAAAATACCGTGGTCTAGACCGCTTTGAGGCACGCAAGGCGGTGGTCGCCGACCTCCAAGCCGCGGGTCACTTGGTGGAGGTGAAAAAACACAAACTCATGGTGCCGCGTTGCGCGCGCACCGGCCAAGTGATCGAACCCATGCTCACCGACCAGTGGTTTGTCGCCATGAACCAAGTGGGCAAGGGCGACGCCACGGGCAAGAGCATCACCCAAAAAGCCATCGATGCAGTGCAGTCGGGCGAAGTCAAATTCGTGCCTGAGAACTGGATCAACACCTACAACCAATGGATGAACAACATCCAAGACTGGTGCATCAGCCGCCAGCTGTGGTGGGGCCATCAAATTCCGGCTTGGTACGACGAGAACGGCAAGGTGTATGTGGCCCTCAACGAGGCCCAAGCCCAAGCCCAAGCCCCTGGCAAAACCCTCAAGCGCGATGAAGATGTGCTCGACACCTGGTATTCATCCGCCCTGGTGCCCTTCTCCACGTTGGGCTGGGCAGCTGGCGAGGAGGGCCTGGGTGCTGGGGGCAGCGATTTGGCAAGCCAAGCGAAGACGGACCAGAGCGGCTCGGCGACGACTGCAAGCGCCACCGCTGCCAGCCAAAGCACCAACGACCTCGACCTGTACCTGCCCTCCAGCGTACTGGTCACGGGCTACGACATCATCTTCTTTTGGGTCGCCCGCATGATCATGATGACCACCCACTTCACCGGTCGCGTCCCCTTCAAACACGTCTACATCCACGGCCTGGTGCTCGACGCCCAAGGCAAAAAAATGAGCAAGTCCGAAGGCAATGTGCTCGACCCGGTGGATTTGATCGACGGCATCTCGCTCGAGCCCTTGCTCGACAAACGCACCCAGGGGCTGCGCAAACCTGAAACCGCGCCCAAGGTGCGCAAGCAAACTGAAAAAGAATTCCCTGAGGGCATCCCAGCCTACGGCGCCGATGCATTGCGGTTCACCTTTGCAGCACTGGCCAGCTTGGGCCGCAGCATCAACTTTGACAGCAAGCGCTGCGAGGGCTACCGCAACTTCTGCAATAAGCTGTGGAACGCCACCCGCTTTGTGTTGATGAACTGCGAGGGCCAAGACTGCGGTCTCAAAGAGCACACCAAAGCCGAGTGCGCTGCTCCGGGCGTGGACGGCGCAGGCAACGCCACGGCGGCAGGTCCGTTCCATGACTACTTGTCATTTAGCCAAGCCGATCGTTGGATCGTGTCTCAAATTCAACGCGCCGAAGCCGAGGTGGCCAAAGGCTTTGCCGAGTACCGCCTCGACAACGTGGCCAACACCATTTATGACTTTGTCTGGAACGAGTTTTGTGACTGGTACCTCGAAATTGCCAAGGTGCAAATCAACACCGGCAACGACGCCCAGCAACGTGGCACCCGCCGCACCTTGATTCGGGTGCTGGAGACCATCTTGCGTTTGGCCCACCCCATCATTCCTTTCATCACCGAAGAGCTATGGCAAAAGGTGGCGTTGGTAGCAGGCCGACTGCCTGCAGATGCGACTCAAGCATCGGTCAGCATCAGCGCCTACCCAGTGAGTCAGCCCGATCGCATCGACGAAAAAGCCGAAGCCCATGTGGCGCGCCTCAAATCCTTGGTCGATGCCTGTCGCAATTTGCGAGGCGAGATGAACGTCTCACCAGCCACCCGCATGCCTTTGTTCGCACTCGCGAGCTCTGGCGAGGATGTGGCCTTCATGCAATCCGCTGCGCCCGTGCTGCAAGCACTGGCCAAACTCAGCGAAGTCAAGGTCTTTGACGACCCAGCATCTTGGGCAACAGCCGCACAAGACGCCCCGGTGGCCGTGGTGGGTGAACTGCGCTTGTGCTTGTTCATCGAGATCGATGTGGCGGCAGAAAAAATTCGTTTGGGCAAAGAGGCCGATCGACTGCAAAAAGAAATCACCAAAGCGCACAGCAAACTCAGCAACGAGGCCTTTGTGGCCAAAGCCCCCCCGGTCGTGATCGAGCAAGAGAAAAAACGTGTTGCCGACTTCACGGCCACTTTGGCCAAGGTACAAGATCAGCTTCAACGACTCTCCCAGTAAACTTCTCAAAACAACCAAATTCCCCATGAAAACAGCCTTGACCAAAGCCGTGTTCCCCGTTGCGGGCATGGGCACACGTTTCCTACCTGCCACCAAAGCCAGCCCCAAAGAAATGCTGCCCGTGGTGGACAAGCCTTTGATCCAGTACGCGGTGGAAGAGGCCTATGAGGCTGGGATTCGAGAAATGATTTTTGTCACCGGTCGCAGCAAGCGCGCCATCGAAGACCATTTCGACACCGCGTATGAATTGGAAACCGAACTCGAAGCCGCTGGCAAGCATGCCCTGCTTGAGATGGTGCGCAGCGTTCAACCCAGTGACATGCAATGCGTCTACGTGCGCCAAGCACGTGCCTTGGGTCTGGGCCATGCCGTGCTGTGTGCAGAGCACCTGGTGGGGGATGAACCATTTGCGGTGCTGCTCGCCGATGACTTGATGCAAGGTCTAGCCGGTGGCCCAGGCGTGTTGAAACAAATGGCCCAGGTGTTTGCCAGCACCCAGTCCTCGGTGCTGGCTGTGCAAGAAGTGCCCCTCGAACATGTGCACCGCTACGGCATCGTGGCCGGTCACGACATCGGGCAAGGCTTGGTGGATGTGCAACAGATGGTCGAAAAACCCAAGGCCGAGCTGGCCCCCTCACGCCTGGCCGTGGCAGGGCGCTACATCCTGACCCCGGCTGTGTTTGAACGCATCCGCGCGGGCGGACGCGGTGTGCAAGGTGAGATTCAACTCACCGATGGCATTGCTGGTTTGTTGGCCAGCGAGAAAGTCTTGGCGTTCTCCTACGACGGCAAGCGCTATGACTGTGGCAGCAAACAAGGCTTCTTACAGGCCTCGGTCGAGTTGGCTTTGCAGCACCCCGAAGTGGGCGGCGAGTTCCGCGCCTACCTCCAGCAGCTCAACGTCGCTTGAGCACGTGAATGAAGTCCTCTCCGGAGGTCTCCTGAGACACGAGTTCATTGCCCGTTTGCTTGGCAAATGCCGCAAAGTCGCGCATCGATCCGGGGTCGGTAGATGCAACACGCAGCAACTCCCCAGTTTGCATGGTGGTCAAGGCCTTTTTGGCTTTGAGGATCGGCAAAGGGCAATTCAGGCCACGGGTGTCGAGTTCTTGGTCAATCTGCATCTCAGGTCAATCTAGGTTGAGTTTTTCTCGTTCGGCCCACTCCATGAAGCGGGGCTCAATGCCTTGGCTGCGCTGCCAATCGGCCATCGCGTAACCGGTACCCGCTGGCCAACAAATCACATCTTCGGGGCGGTAAAGCTTGTACTCTACCAACTCTGGGGACAAGGCAATGTCGCCGTGCGCCAGCGCATGGTAGGCAATGATGACTTGGTTCATGCGCTGAAAGTCATACACCCCAACCAAGCTCAAGGCGTGGGTTTGTAAGTTCGTTTCTTCGGCAATCTCACGGCGAATCCCGTCTTCGGGCGATTCACCCGCCTCCATGAATCCGGTGATCAAGGCAAAGCGTCGGCCCGTCCACGCCGCATTGCGCGCCAGCAAAATTTGCCCCTGGTATTGCACGATGGCCGCCAACACGGGGGTCGGATTGTTCCAGTGCGTCCAGTCACAGGCCGTGCAACGCAAGCGTTCGGTGAGTCCGCCATCTTCTTGCTTGGCAATCAAGCTCAGGGGCGTGGCGCAACTGGGGCAAAAACGAAACGCGCTCATGCGGGGAACACTCCGGTGGAGAGGTAACGGTCACCCCGGTCGCACACGATGAACACAATGGTCGCGTTGTCCACACGCTGTGAGATTTGCTGCGCCACCCAACACGCGCCGGCCGCTGAGATGCCCGCAAAAATGCCCTCCTCGCGCGCCATGCGTCGGCACATCTCCTCAGCATCGTCTTGGCTCACATAGACCAATTCATCCACATGGCTGGGGTCGTAAATTTTAGGCAAGTACTCTTGCGGCCACTTGCGGATGCCCGGAATGCGCGAGCCCTCGCTGGGCTGTGCGCCGATGATGCGCACGTTTGGATTTTGGGTTTTTAAATAGCGCGACACGCCGGTGATGGTGCCCGTGGTACCCATGGCGCTGACAAAGTGGGTCACACGGCCCTGGGTGTCTTGCCAAATTTCTGGGCCCGTGGTTTCAAAGTGGATGCGTGGGTTGTCGTCGTTGCCAAACTGGTCAAGCACCCGCCCTTTGCCTTCGCGCTGCATGCGCTCGGCCAAGTCACGGGCGTACTCCATGCCGCCGCTCTTGGGCGTCAAAATCAACTCAGCACCAAATGCTTTCATGGTTTGAGCACGCTCGATCGACAAGTCCTCGGGCATGATCAACACCATGCGGTAGCCCTTGATGGCCGCAGCCATGGCCAAGGCGATGCCGGTATTGCCCGAGGTGGCCTCAATCAAGGTGTCGCCGGGCTGAATGTCGCCGCGCTCTTGCGCACGCTGAATCATGGACAGGGCAGGGCGATCTTTGACCGAACCCGCAGGGTTGTTGCCTTCAAGCTTGCCCAAAATCACATTGCCGCGTCGCGCGTTGTCAGCAGCACCAATTCGTTGCAAAGCCACCAACGGCGTTTTGCCAATTGCGGCTTCGATCGTGGGATACAAGTTTTTTTCGTTCATAGGCTTGGACTGTGCCATAATATTGGTCGTTCTCTCCAGTGCCCGGGTGGTGAAATTGGTAGACGCAGGGGACTCAAAATCCCCCGCCGCAAGGCGTGCCGGTTCGATTCCGGCCCCGGGCACCACTGGTTAACGTAGCATAGGCTCAACAGCCCTTTCGCTTTCAGAGAAACTCCCATGAATGACGACGAAGACGAGTTCCCCGATTTCGTAGTTGGTAGCGGAACAGAGCACCGTGTGGCTGTCTCCGAAGTCACTGGCAATGCCAAAAACCCCAAAAATGTGGTGGTGTCTCACCCCGAAGAAGCCGCCGAGCGCAAATCAGGCCCTCAACACGTCAACGACGAATCCAAAGCCAGCAAACCCTTGCAGGGCGGCGACGCAGGGATCAACAACCCCGACAAACGCTTGGCCGATGGCACACCAGACGCCAACGTTCAACACCTTGCCAAGCAAGCCCTTGCGGCCAACCTCCAAGCGGCTCCAAGTGGCCCAAGCGCTGCTGCCAATGTGCAAAGCGTCCACACAGATGCGCCGGCCATCAACCGTCAAGCCGTGGCGGCCTCTGCGCCCACAGGGCCCAATACCCAGTCCATTGGCAGCGATGCCATCAACGACAACCGCCAAGCCCTCCACACGCCCGCCACCCCTGCAGCCAACGTGCAAAGCCTCGCCACGGATGTGGCAGCGAACAACCGCCAAGCCTTGCCGCCATCAGCCCCCACGGCGCCAAACATCCAGGCCAACGCTGGCGATGCCGCAGACAAGAACCGTCAAACGCTCCAAACCACACCTGCGACTGCACCCAATGTGCAAAGCATTCCAAGTGATGAAGCCGCGGCCCGACGCCAAGCCATCCCCACGGATCAGGCCTCAGACAACCGTCAAGCCCTGGGCAGCCCTAACACGCCGTCCAATCATCAACCGGTGTTGACTGCCAGCGGTCGCCCCAACGTGCAAGACATTCCCACCCTGGTCATTGACCCGAACTTGCAATCGGTCAACTCCGCTGCACCGATGGCTGACAACCGCCAAGCCATTGGCAGCAGCGATGCAAGCCTCAACCGACAAGCCGCCCCCGAGGACGGGCCAGGCAAGAACCGCCAAGCCACAAGTGCCCAAGCCTTGAACGACCACCGTGAAGCCCTGCCATCGGGTTCTGCTGTGCGTTCCAAGGTCGACTTCCCATCGGGCCAGGGCGACTCGGCCAGTCCATCGAACGCCCTTCAAAACTCAAAACACGACCAAGCAGCAGGTGAGGCCTCTGCGGTCTCGGCTGGCCAAACCCCACCACTCACAGCTGCCGAACAAGAAAAGCTCAAGCACGAGGAAGCATCGGCCCTGTTTCACCGCCGTCTGGTGGGCATCAAACACAACGTCGATGATCTCAACCACCGCCTCACCGACTTTGAACAGAAATCACTTTGAGCACACCTGAGTGTCTGGGGTGTCTCACGTGTCGCAGTTTTTTCAAAATTCACACTTTGCCCTCATTACGATAGAGGTTGACACCTAGACCCCCATTGCCAGGAGCCCCCTTGAGCCATCTTTTTTCTGAATTCACCCTCTCCTCCCCAAGCGGCCCTTTGACCTTGGCCAACCGCGCGGTGGTTGCGCCCATGTGCCAATACTCTGCGCACAACGGCCACGCCACCGACTGGCATTTGATGCACTGGGGCAATTTGCTCAACAGCGGCGCGGGACTCTTCACCCTTGAAGCGACAGCCGTCACAGCACGTGGTCGCATCACGCCCTATTGCTTGGGTCTGTGGGACGACAGCACTGCGGCCGCTTTGAGCGAGACCTTGGGGCGAGCTCGACACCTCGCCCCCCGAGTGCCCGTGTGCATTCAGCTGTCTCATGCGGGCCGCAAAGCCTCCAGCGCAGCGCCTTGGGATGGCGGCAAATTGCTCGATGCAGCGCACCAAGGCTGGCAACCCGAGGGCCCTTCGGATGTGCCCCATTTGGCAGAAGAAACACCCCCCGAGTCGCTCAGTGCCCAAGGTTTGCAAGACATCCAAACTGCTTTTGCACAAGCCGCCCAACGTGCCCAAGCCATGGGCATCGAAGCCGTCGAATTACACGGTGCCCACGGCTACTTGTTGCACCAGTTTTTGTCCCCCTTGTCGAACCACCGCAGCGACGCTTACGGAGGCAACTTTGAAGGACGCATCCGTTTCCCACTCGAAGTCTTCCAAGCGGTACGCGCTGTCTACAAGGGAAGCTTGGGTATCCGTTTGTCTGCCACCGATTGGGTCGAGGGCGGATGGACGCCCGAAGAAACCGCCGACTTTTCCTTGCGTTTGAAGTTGGCTGGTGCCGACTTTGTGCACATCTCTTCGGGGGGGGTGTCATCCCAACAAAAAATTGCCATTGGCCCGGAGTACCAAGTGCCGTTTGCCAAGTTGGTCAAGCAAAAAAGCGGGCTACCCACCATGACCGTGGGTCTGATCACCACGCCACAACAAGCCGAAGATATCTTAGTGCGCGGCGATGCGGACCTGGTGGCCCTGGCCCGCGCTTTTCTCTACAAACCCCGCTGGGTTTGGGAAGCGGCTGCCGCGCTGGGTGGCACCGTCCAAGCCAGCCAACAATACTGGCGCTGCATGCCGCGTGAAGCCCAAGGCATCTTTGGTGCCGTGCGCATCGGCCAACGTTGAACCTTCATTTCAAACCCATCATGAAACACTTTTTGAACTCAAGCTCACGCCGCTGCATCACGGCCTTGCTGGTCAGCGCCACAGTGAGCGCTTTGGCCTGCTTGCCTGCTCAGGTGTGTGCTGACACCTTCCCCAGCAAACCCATCACACTGGTGGTGCCCAACCCACCGGGGGGCTTGCTAGACACCTCGGCGCGCTTGCTCAGCGACCCCCTGGCCCGCTTGATTGGCCAGTCGGTGGTGGTCGACAACAAGCCCGGGGGCAGCGGCAACTTGGCTTACTCGCTGGTGGCGCGCAGCCCCAAAGATGGCTACAACGTGTTGGTTTCTTACTCGGGCTACCACATCGCCAACCCCATTTTGATGGACAAGCTCCCCTGGGAGCTCAAAGACCTCACCCCCGTGGGCTTGATCACCGTGGCCACCAACGTGATTGCGGTACACCCCTCGGTGCCTGCCAACAACCTCAAGGACTTCATCGCCTGGGTCAAACAAAATCCTGGCAAGGTGAACTACGCCTCCCAAGGCAATGGCTCGGTGTCGCACATCGGGACCGAAATTTTCAAACAACAAACCGGGCTTGACATGACCCATGTGCCCTACAAGGGCTCGGGCCAAGCGATCCAAGACGTGCTGGCAGGCCAAGTGCAGGTGTTCATTTCGACCCCACCCTCGGTGATGGGCCATGTGCTCAGTGGCAAGCTCAAAGCGCTGGCAGTGACAGGCAAAACCCGTCACCCCCAATTGCCTCAAGTGCCCACAGCGTCTGAGGCAGGCTTGCCCGGCTTTGAGCTGGAGTCTTGGGTGGCCTTGTATGTGGCCTCTGGCACGCCCAAAGAGGTGGTGCAAAAGCTCTCGCAAGAGGTCAAACGCAGCATGGAGCTGCCCGAGACGAAGCAACGCGCCGATGCAGCAGGCGTGGAAGTTCGCTTCCTGTCCCCCGAGAACACCACCAAACTGCTCGAGCGCGATACCGCCAGCTGGGCCAAAGCCATCAAAGCCGGCAACATCAAGTTCGACTGAACGACGCTGATCACACCAAGCCGTCTTGCACCTGCGGGTAACGCAATTGCAAGCGCAGCTCGCGCTTCATGCGGCGGTTGTCCAAGCGGCGTGACTCGCTCATGAAGCTCAATTGCAGGGCTGGCAATTCAACTTGTGCCTGCGCCCGGCTGATGCGCGGGGGCTTGGGCAAGCCATACAAGCCAGCGGCCAAATCAAAATAGTCACCCATCTTCAGTTGGGCGTCGTCGTTGACGTTGTAACGGCGTTGGGTTTGACCTCGCCACAAGGCCAATTGGCAGGCACGCGCCAAATCGTCTGCGTGGATGTGGTTGGTGAACACATCGTCTGAGGCCTCCAGCACCGGGCTGCCACGCAGCAAGCGCTCGCGCGGGGTGCCGCCTTCGCGGTCGGGCGCGTAGATGCCCGGAATGCGCAACACACTGGCGCGTACCCCCGCACGTGAGCGTGCGAAATGACGCACCCTTTGCTCGGCATCCACCCGGCGCTGGGCGCGTGGGGTGGTGGCGTGCAGGGCACGCGTCTCCGCCACCCAAGCCCCACCGCAATCGCCATAGACTCCGCTGGTCGAGCCATAGACCAAACTGCGGGGTGGCGAGCGCAACAGCAATGCACGGGTGAGGGCCAAGGTGCGCGGGTCGGTGTGGCCCTGCAAGGGGGGCGGCGCCAAATGCAGCACGCGGGTGGCCAAGCCGGCCAAGCGCTTCACGCTCGCGGGGTGGTCTAAATTGCCCAGTAGGGGCGTCACCCCAGCAGCACGCAAAGCAGGTGAACGCGCCGCAGTGGAAGTCAGCGCCATGATGCGAACGTGGCGCTGGGTACGCACCACCCGTAGGCCCACGTCACCACAACCCACGATGAGCAGCCGTTCGCGGCGAAAGCGCGCAGGCAGCGCGCCAAGAGGGGATTGGTTGGAAGGCAAAATACGCTTTGTAAAAGTTCAAGGATACCCAAAGATGAGTTTCAACATCACGGTCCAACCCAGTGGCCGCGCATTCACCGCCAATTCCGAGGAAACCTTGTTGGCCGCTGGCCTGCGACAAGGCATTGGCCTGCCCTATGGCTGCAAAGACGGCGCCTGCGGTTCATGCAAGTGCAAAAAAATCTCCGGTGAGATCACCCACGGCCCCCACCAAGACAAAGCCTTGAGTGCCCAAGAAGAGGCCAACGGCTTGGTGTTGACTTGCTGCGCCCATGCCCACAGCGATGTGGTGCTGGAGTCGCGCCAAGTCACCGAAGAAGGCGCTTTTCCCATCAAGAAAATGCCGGTGCGCGTGATCTCGCTCGAAAAAAAATCGCACGACGTGATGGTGATCAAACTGCAACTGCCAGCCAACGACGTGATGAAATTCCACGCGGGTCAATATGTGGACTTCTTGTTACGCGATGGGGACCGCCGCAGCTACTCGATGGGCAATGCACCGCACACCTTGGTCGAGGGTGCCCCCGCCATCGAGCTGCACATTCGCCACATGCCCGGTGGCAAGTTCACCGACCACGTCTTTGGTGCCATGAAGGAGAAAGAAATCCAGCGCATCGAAGGCCCGCAGGGCAGCTTTTACTTGCGCGAAGACTCTGACAAGCCCTTGGTGTTCTTGGCCTCGGGCACGGGCTTTGCACCGATCAAAGCCATGTTGGAGCACATGCAGCACAAGGCCATCACACGCCCTGTCACGCTTTACTGGGGCGGTCGCCGGCCTGGCGATTTGTACCTCAACGACTGGGTACAAGCCCAACTGGCCTTGATGCCCAACTTGCGTTACGTGCCCGTCATCTCTGACGCCCTGCCCGAAGACTCATGGCTTGGTCGTACGGGGTTTGTGCACCAAGCGGTGTTGCAAGACACGCCCGATTTGAGCGCTTACCAGGTGTATGCCTGCGGTGCACCCATCGTGGTGGACTCGGCGCGCAGCGCCTACACCGCAGCGGGTTTGCCAAGCGACGAGTTCTATGCTGACTCCTTCACCTCGGCGGCAGACAAAGCTGCCACCTGAACAAAAAAGCCACAGATGTCCAAACTCCTGCAACAGCGCGCGCACTCGCGCTTATTCGTTCGAGCGCTGATAGGTTTGGCGTGGGGCTGGGCCAGCTTAGGGGGCTGGGCTCAGGGCTTTCCCAGCAAGCCCATTCGCTGGGTGGTGGTGGCGCCCGCGGGCTCGTCGCTGGATGTGATTGCACGTGCCATGCAAGAGCGGCTCAAAGACAATTTGGGCCAAGCGGTGGTGGTGGACAACAAACCACAGGCAGGGGGCACATTGGGTACCGCCGAGGTGGCCAAATCGCACCCCGATGGCCACACCTGGGTGTTGTCGTACAACGGACCGCTGGCCTTTGGCCCACACCTGTATCCCAAGCTGCCCTACCAGCCACTGCGCGATTTGCAGCCGGTGATGATCACCACCTCTCAACCCAATGTGATTGCCGCCAACGCCGAGTTCCCGGCCAACACCATGCGTGAGTTGGTGAGTCTGCTCAAACAGCATCCGGGGCCAGTACAACTTCGCCTCGGTGGGCAATGGCAGTGCGTCGCACCTGACCATGGAGTACATCAAGGCCATCACCGCCACCTTTGCCGTGCACATCCCGTTCAACGGCAGTCCCCCCGCCGTGCTGGCCACGGTGTCTGGGCAAACCCAACTCATGGCCTCGGTGCCCACTGCGCTCACCCCACAGGTCAAACAAGGCCGCTTGAAGTACCTGGCCGTGACGAGCGCGCACCGCTATGCCTTGCTGCCCGATGTACCCACCGTGGCCGAGAGCGGCGTGCCTGAACTCAAAGGGTTTGAAGCGCTGGCATGGAACGGCGTGTTGGTGGCCGCCGGCACACCGCGCGCGGTGGTCGAGCGCATCAACAGTGCGCTCAATGCCGCTTTGAACGACCCGGCGGTGCGCGAACGCTTGAAAGGTGCCGGCCTGGACCCGGTGGGTGGCAGCCCCGAGCAGTTCACCCAGTTGATCATGCAAGAGTCCGCCAAGTGGGCCCCCATCATTCAGCGCTCGGGCGCACGCATCGATTGAGGCCCCAGGTGGTGTGGACTTCGCGCAACCGCCGGCCAATCTGGGCCCAAACACATCGGCACCCCATGTACACACACGTGAAGCGGCTCTTGCTGTGGGCCTGGCTGCTGCCTGTGAGCGCCTTGGCTCAAGCATCCAGCACCAAACCGATCCGCCTGATCGTGCCCTACGCAGCAGGTGGGCCGGTTGATGTGACGGCTCGCGCCTTGGTCGAACGGGTCAAAGACACGCTCGGCCCGGTGATCATCGACAACCGCCCGGGCGCAGGGGGCAACATCGGCGCTGACGCCGTGGCCAAAGCCACACCCGACGGCTCGGTGATTGGCATCGCCGCCACCGCCACCCATGCGGTGAATCCCTGGCTGTACAGCCGCATGCCCTACAACGCAGCCACTGACTTTGCGGCCATCACCCAAATGCTGCGGGTGCCCAACGTGTTGGTGATGAACGCAGCCACGGCGCAACGCTTGCAGATCACCTCGCTGGCTGACTTGCTGCGTTACGCACGGGCCCACCCTGGGCAGCTCAACTTTGGCTCGGGGGGCAACGGCAGCGCGGGGCATCTGGCGGGAGAATTATTCAAATCCCGCGCCGGTATTTATGCGGTACATATTCCCTACAACGGGGGGAACCCAGCGCAGCTGGCTTTGCTGTCGGGCCACGTCGACTTCAACTTCGACAACCTGGCCAGCGCTGCCCCCAACATCAAGAGCGGTAAGTTGCTGGCTCTGGCGGTCACCACCAGGCAACGCAGCCCCCACATGCCCGAAGTGCCTGCTGTGGCCGAGACACTGAGCCAGTTTTCGGTTGACACGTGGTGGGGCTTGGTGGCGCCTGCAGGCACACCTGCTGGGCTGATTGAGCGACTCAACCTCGCCTTCACACAAGCCTTGAATGCCCCCGAGACACGTCAGCGTTTTGCCGTGTTGATGGCCGAGCCTGCACCCAGCTCCCCACAGGCCTTTGGCCAGTTCATGGCGTCTGAGTTGTCAGCGTATGAACGGGTGGTCAAAAGCAGTGGTGCCAAGGTTGACTGACGGCATGCCCCCCCCCAGCCCCCGTCATCCCGAGCTGCTGGTGCGCGAAGTGGAATGGCTGCGCCCTTTGCAATGGCTGGCTTTGGCGTGGCGCGACATGGAGCGTTGCCCCACTGCAGGTGTGATGCATGGCTTGATCTTGGCGGTCATCGGGGGCGCGATGTTTTGGTTTGCGCGACACGCGTTTTGGTGGCTGGCCGCCATGCTGTCAGCTTGCATGACCCTCGCGCCCTTGCTGGCCGCGGGCCTGTACGAGATCAGCCGAAGGCTAGAGCGCGAACAAGACGCCAGCGTGGCCGACGCGTTTCGCGTTTGGACCCAAGGTGACCGTCGCTTGCGCCTGTTTGGCCTGCTGCTGGCCCTCACCAGTGGCGGTTGGCTGTTGTGTTCTGCCGCGTTGATTCATAGCTGGTTGCCTGCCAGCGTGTACTCACCTGCTGACTTTGTGCGGCTGGTGGTGCTGCAGCC
Organism: uncultured Burkholderiales bacterium; assembly: GCA_903906635.1. Classification (GTDB taxonomy): domain Bacteria; phylum Pseudomonadota; class Gammaproteobacteria; order Burkholderiales; family Burkholderiaceae_C; genus Limnohabitans. Next base: position 28,277 of record CAIVLE010000138.1, read on the forward strand.
CAACTTTGGTTTGTTTGAGCTGTGGCTCCTCATGGGCGCGTTGCTGGCAGCCCCCATGTTTGCCTCGACCGTGATCACCCTGCCTCTCTTGCTGGATCATCCCACCTTGAGCTTGCACCAAGCCATCCTCACGAGTTGGCGCGTGGTGGCGCTCAACCCGATGGCCATGGCGCTGTGGGCGGGACTGCTGTGTTTGTTCACCGCGCTGGGCATTGGGTCTGCGTTCTTGGGACTGGTGGGCGTCGTGCCTATGCTGGGGCACGCCAGTTGGCATGCTTACCGCGACCTGGTCGACCATGACGCTCACGCGCACTGAGCGGGCATGAGCGAAGAACAATTCGCCCAATTTGGCCTGACCTTTGGCGTGGGGGGCTTCATGCTCTACATGCTGTTCATCATTTACGCCTTGGCGCGTGAGTCCAAAGCGGGCAAATTCGGCACCTTTGTGCTGTTTTTGGTGCTGGCCTTTGGCATGATCGGCTTCATCGCCAAGCAGGTGTTGATTTGGCTCATGACGCCTTGAGCGTCACCGGTCTGCGCTGACCGGCAGAATTTACTCGCCCAAATAAGCTTCACGCACCTTGGGGTCGTGCAGTAAATCGCTCGCTGCCCCGCTGAGGGTGATCAGGCCTGACTCCATCACATAGGCGCGGTCGGCAATGTGCAAGGCACGACTGGCGTTTTGTTCCACCAACAGCACCGTCACGCCTTGGAGCGAGACCTGTTGCACGACCTCAAAAATTTTGTCCACCATCAAAGGCGACAAGCCCATTGACGGTTCGTCAAGCAACAAAACTTGGGGCCGACTCATCAGGGCACGGCCCATGGCGAGCATTTGCTGTTCACCGCCCGACAAGGTTCCGGCCAGTTGGTCACGTCGCTCTTTGAGTCGCGGAAAGGTGGTGAAGACCCGCTCGATGTCCTCGGCCACACGCAGTGTGTCCCGTCGGATGTAGGCCCCCATTTGCAGATTCTCAAAAATCGTCATGCGGGTGAACACACCGCGCCCTTCGGGGACCATGGCCAGGCCTTGCTGCACCAAGTCCCAAGGCCCCAAACCTCGGATGTCTCGCCCCATCAGTTCTATCTGCCCGCCCACCAAAGGCAGCAAACCCGTGATGGCTTTCATGGTGGTGGTTTTGCCTGCGCCATTGGAGCCGATCAAAGACACCAGCTCTCCAGCGCGCACTTGCAGGCTCACACCCTTGACGGCCTGAATGCCGCCATAGGCCACTTCTGCGTGGCTCACACGGAGCAGCACAGGGGCTGAGTCATTGACACGCATCTCAATGGCCTCCTGTGCCCAAGTAGGCCTCAATGACCTGTGGGTCGCGCTGCACCTCGCCGGGCGTGCCCTGGGCAATCACCTTGCCGTAGTCCAGCACGGTGACGCGGTCACACAGGCCCATCACGAGTTTCACGTCATGCTCAATCAGCAACACCGTGCGGTGGTCGTGGCGAATTTTGTCGATCAAGGCACGCAGCTGCACCTTCTCCGTGGCGTTCATGCCCGCCGCGGGTTCATCCAAGGCAATGAGTTGCGGCTCGGTCGCCAAGGCACGGGCGATTTCTAGGCGGCGCTGGTCGCCATAGCTCAAAGTGCGCGCCTTGTAATGCGCCAAGGAGGCAATGCCCACGTAATCGAGCAGCTCATGGGCGCGTTGTTCAATGGCGGCCTCTTCGGCTATGAAATGGCGGGTTTTGAAAATCGCCCCCAGCAGCCCAGAGCCCGTGCGCACGTGACGACCGACCATCACGTTTTCCAAAGCCGTCATCTCGGCAAACAAACGGATGTTTTGAAACGTACGAGCAATGCCCGCTTGCGCCACGCGGTGCACGGCGGTGGGTTTGTAGGGCTGGCCTGCCAACTCAAAGCGCCCCGTGTCTGGCGTGTACAACCCAGTGATGACGTTGAAAAAGGTGGTCTTGCCCGCGCCGTTGGGGCCGATCAAACCGTAGACCTGACCGCGCGCAATCTGCATGCCCACGTCACTCAGGGCCTGTAAGCCACCAAATCGTTTGGAGATGCCTGACACCTCAAGCACCCAATCCGTGGGCGAAGAGGAGGCGTGCAAGGCGTGTGAGGCGTGCGAGACCCCCGGCATGGCGGATTGGGGCATGACTGAGGTCGGCAAAGTATCAGCGGTCACGGCTTCGCTCCTGACTGGGGCAGGCTTTGACCATGTTCAGGGCTGGGCCAAAGCCCACGCGGGCGCCACAGCATGACGCCTACCATGGCCAAGGCAATCAACAGTTGGCGCAAGATGGCGGCATCCAAGCGTCCATCGGTCATTTCTTGCAAGGGGCCCGCCACATAGCGCAGGGCCTCAGGCAAAGCCGCCAGCAACACGGCGCCCAAAATCACGCCAGGCAAATGCCCCAAGCCGCCCAACACCACCATGGCGACGATCATCACCGACTCCATGAGACTGAACGACTCGGGTGAGATGAAACCTTGAAACGCCGCGAACATCGCACCCGACATGCCGCCAAACGTGGCGCCCATGCCAAAGGCCATGAGCTTTAAATTGCGGGTGTTCAAGCCCATGGCCTTGGCGGCGATTTCGTCCTCACGAATCGCCATCCAGGCGCGTCCAATGCGCGAGTTCTCTAGCCGGTGGCACACCACCACACTGGCTACCACGAGGATGAGAAAGAGGTAGTAATACAAGGTGACGCTGGCCAACTCAATGAACCCCAAATCCAAGCGCCGAGACAAGGGATAGCCCCACACCGAGACCGCATCGATGGGCCCAATGCCTTTGGGGCCGTTGGTGATGTTGACGGGTTGGTCCAGGTTGTTCAAAAACACGCGGATGATTTCCCCAAAGCCCAAGGTGACGATGGCCAGGTAGTCTCCACGCAACTTCAACGTAGGCGCGCCCAGCAGCACGCCAAACAACCCGGCCAAGCCAGCAGCCAGTGGCAAGACCAACCACAAACTCAGATGCAGGCCTTGTGGAAACATCGCCGCGATGGCTGAAAAACTCTCCCCCAAATGCGGTGAGGCAAGCAGTCCATACAAGTACGCGCCCACCGCAAAAAACGCCACATAGCCCAAGTCAAGCAAGCCCGCGTAACCCACCACAATGTTCAAGCCCAGCGCCAGCAGCACATACAGCAGCGACATGTCGGCAATGCGCACCCAGGCATTGCCAAAGCTTTGCAGCACCAAGGGCAAGGCCAGCAGCGCGGCGGCCATGAGCCAGCGGTTCGAGGCGTGACGTGTCATGCGCGGTCCGCCACGCGCTCACCCAGCAAGCCCGAGGGGCGCAAGGTCAACACCAAGATGAGCACCAAAAAGGCAAAGATGTCGCTGTACTGGCTGCCCAACACGCCTCCTGTCAAATCGCCCAGATAGCCCGAACCGATGGACTCGATCAAGCCCAGCAGCACCCCACCCACCACGGCTCCCGCCAAATTACCAATGCCACAAACACAGCCGCCGTGAAGGCTTTGAGGCCCGGCAAAAAGCCCATCGCATGCTGCACAGTCCCGTAGTTTGACGCCCACATCACCCCAGCGAGGGTGGCCAGCACGGCACCGATGACAAAGGTGGCCGAAATCACCACATCGGGTTTGACGCCCATCAGGCTCGCCACGCGCGGGTTCTCGGCCGTGGCACGCATGGCCCGCCCAAGCGATGTGGCATGGACCAACCACGACAACACAGCGAGCGCCATCGCTGTGACCGCCAAGATCATGAGTTGGGTGGGCGTGATCACCGCGTCGCCAATGGGAATGGGCGTGCTGGGCAACAGCGTGGGGTAAGGCTTGAAATTGGGCTTCCAGATGATCATGGCCAAGGTCTGCAACAAGATGGACATGCCAATCGCGGTGATCAAAGGCGCCAGCTTAGGCGCATTGCGCAGTGGACGGTAGGCGATTTTTTCAATCGCCAAATTCAAGGCCGCAGCAGCCACACACGCCACCACCATCGAGAGCAACAAAATCACCCAGCCCGGCGTGTTCGGTAACAAGGGCTGTAGCCAGCCGATCACCGACCAGCTGCACAAGGCGCCCACCATGAGCACCTCACCATGTGCAAAGTTGATCAAGTTGATGATGCCGTAGACCATGGTGTAGCCCAAGGCCACCAGCGCATACATGCTGCCCAGCACGAGACCGTTGATGACTTGTTGAAGCAAAACGTCCATGGGGGTTCACTGACCTGCTTGTTGGTTTTTGTCACGCAACTGGCGCAACTTATCGGCTATTTTGATTTCTAAACCGCGCGCAACCGGGCGGTAAAAGCCCGGATTATCAAGCCCCTCGGGCAGGTAAGTTTCTCCGGCCGCAAAGCCATCTTCTTCGTCGTGTGCGTAGCGGTAGCCCTTGCCCCAGTCCATGTCTTTCATCATCTTCGTTGGCGCGTTGCGCAAATGCATGGGGACCGGGCGGGTGCCGTCTTTTTTTATGAGCGCGCGGGCCTCCTTATAGGCCTTGTAGACCGCGTTCGACTTGGGTGCCACGGCTAGGTAGACCACGCACTCGGCCAGGGCCAACTCGCCTTCAGGGCTGCCCAAGCGCTCGTACACCTCTGCCGCATCCAGGGCCAAACGCAGAGCACGGGGATCAGCCAGTCCAATGTCTTCGCTGGCCATGCGAATCAACCGACGCGCCATGTACTTGGGCTCGGCCCCGCCGTCGAGCATGCGCACCAGCCAGTACAGGGCGGCATCGGGGTCAGAGCCACGCACCGATTTGTGCAAAGCGCTGATGGTGTCGTAGAACTGTTCGCCACCTTTGTCGTAGCGTCGCATGCGCTCGCCCAACACACGCATCAACCAACTGTCGTCGATCTCTTGGCGCTTTTCACGCGAAGCGGCCACGGCCAAGGTTTCTAAGGTGTTGAGCAAGCGGCGGGCATCGCCGTCGGCATAGGCCACCAAACGTTGGTGTGCTGCGCCGTCCAAGGCAGGTACCGCTTGAATCGATTGCGCCTTGGCAATGATTTGACCCAAGTCATCCTCGGACAAAGGTTGCAGCACGTACACCGCGGCACGCGACAACAAAGCCGAGTTCACCTCAAACGAGGGGTTTTCGGTGGTCGCGCCAATGAAAGTGAACAGCCCCGACTCGACATGCGGCAAAAACGCGTCTTGCTGGCTTTTGTTAAAGCGGTGCACCTCGTCCACAAACATGATGGTGCGTCGTGGGTCCAAGCCATCGCGCACAGCCACCGCCATCTCCACCGCTTCACGGATTTCTTTCACGCCGCCCAATACCGCGCTGATGGACAAAAACTGCGCATCAAACGCATCGGCCATCAAACGCGCGATGGTGGTTTTTCCCACACCGGGCGGGCCCCACAAAATGCAGCTGTGCGGTTGGCCCGACTCAAACGCCACCCGCAAGGCCATGCCCTCGCCCAGCAAATGCTGCTGGCCAATGACCTCACCCAAGCTGCGGGGGCGCAGGCGTTCAGCGAGAGGGATGTGGGTGGAGGACACGTTGGGGGTGAGGAATCGGGTGATGCTCAAAGTGTAGCGAAGGGGGTCAAGCGGGTGATGCTTGGCGGTTAAATGGGTAAGCCATGGCCACGGAAACGCAATAGGGCCCTGCCGAGCGGCTCTTATTTGGGTTCGCGCCCACCAAGGGGCAACGAGGCCGTCCGAAGATGTGCGGTCTGTTTGCGTCGTATCGCACCGTTCCCGTCATGCCAGTGCAAGGAAGACGTCCACAGAACTCGCCCCTGCGAGTGCTGGACCACGTGGGAAGTCTCTGTAGGGGATTGAGCCTCAGCCCTCCTTCCTGAGTACGCCATCCACACTCTCGAGAGTTCACCACGTGATCGTGACTGGCTCCTCGATGAAAGACTGTAAGGGATTGAATTGGCTGATCTCTGAGAGGTCGCCCACATTGAACTCATAGGCGCCTTGGGTGTTGAACAGGCTGTCGTGGACACCAAAGGTTGTTCTCATTTCTCGTTGCCATGCCTCGTTGACATGCGTACTTTGAGTCCTTTGTACAGAGGCCCTTAGCTCCTAAATAGTTCTCTAGGGATCGATAGTTGATCCATACCTAAGCACTCACGGGAGTACTTCGATGGGAGTACTTCGATGGGAGTACTTCG
>CAIVLE010000139.1 GCA_903906635.1 uncultured Burkholderiales bacterium
CCTGGGGCGCATGAAAGACGAAGGCACGGCCAGCGTAGAAATCACCTCCATCTTGAAGCGCAACTCCTGCGGCAAAGCCCTGGACATCGCCCGCATGGCGCGCGACATGATGGGTGGCAACGGCATCAGCGACGAGTTCGGCGTGGCCCGCCACTTGGTCAACCTTGAGGTGGTCAACACCTATGAGGGCACGCACGACATCCACGCCCTCATCTTGGGCCGCGCGCAAACCGGCATTGCCGCTTTCGCCAACTGAAAAAGCCATGTGAAGGCGCTCCTTCGCAGCTCTTATGCGCCCGTGATCGGATGAAAATCAACCACTGAGTGGGGGGTTTTCATCCCATGTAATCGCGCCACTCTTGGCAGATAGCCTGTCCAGCATTCCTGCATTCCTGTGGTCGTCATCAAGGGGGCACCTCAAAGTGGCAAACACACGTTGGCGCACAGGTGGTCTTTGGACGGCGTTGCGCCGCGCCGCCGAACATACAGGGCCGGGTGGTGCAAACCTGGGTGCCGTCTGAATGGCTGAAGCTTGTGGCTGTTTCAGCCATGGGGGTGACGCTGTGGCACAACCGAACCCAAACCACCATGCAAGTGGACGTCATTTTGGAAAATCGCAGGGGTGAAATTTGCGGCATCCAAGTCAAGGCCAGCACCACGCGCGACGGCAAAGAGTTCAAAGGCTTGCACCATTTGCAAAAAACAAAGCCTGCTGTTTTGAGATGCGCTATCGCGTTCTATGCCGCACGAGAACCGGTGCCTTTTGGCAACAGCCTATGGGCCGTGCCGATGTCGTTTTGCGCAGCGTGAACTTCGAGTCAGGGGACTTTGAGCCCTGGGAAAAGCCCGGACATGGGTGTTGTCCCGGTGTCGCATTTCTCGGTATGCGTTTATCGTCGGCCTCAAGACACACCAGATCTGGAGCCCTTTCTTGACCGACTTCAAAGCCACCCCTCTCAATCGCCGCCAAACCTTGCAAGGCCTGGCGGCCTCGCTGACCAGTTTGGCCGCACCCGCGTTCATCAGCCAAGAGGCCCAGGCGCAAGACAAATTTCCCAGCAAACCCATCAGTCTGATCGTGCCTTGGCCCGCAGGCGGCCCCAGCGACGCTGTGTTGCGCGCTTTTGCAGAAAGTGCTGGCCGTGCCTTGGGCGTGGCCGTGGTGCCCGATAACAAACCCGGCGCAGGAGGTATTTTGGGGGCCACAGCCATGGTGAGCGCCAAACCCGATGGCTACACCATCACGCAATTGCCGCTGGGCATTTACCGCTTGCCCCACATGCAAAAAACCAACTTTGACCCGATCAAAGACATCACCCACATTGCGTGTTTGACGGGCTACACCTTTTGCTTGGCTGCATCCATGGATGCGCCGTTCAAGACCGTGCAAGAGATGGTGGCCTATGCCAAAGCCAACCCTGGCAAGTTGGAATACGCACACACGGGCACGGGCACCACGCCCCACTTGGCGATGGAGGAGTTCAGCCAAAAAGCGGGCATGGTGCTCAACCCCATCCCCTACAAGGGAGCGGCCGAAATTGTGCAGGCGGTCTTGGGAGGTCACGTGCGTTTGATGAGCAGCACCACCGAGATCTTGCCGCTGGTGCGCGAGGGCAAGCTGCGCTTTTTGGCCACTTTGGGCAGCAAACGCACCAAGGCCTTCCCCGAGGTGCCTACCGTCAAAGAGAGCGGCTGGGACACGATTTCTGAGTCGCCCTTTGGCATTGGTGGCCCCAAAGGCATGGACCCGGCGGTGGTTCGTGTGCTGCACGACGCGTTCAAGAAAACCTTGGACGATCCCAAGGTGATCGAAACGCTTGACCGCTTTCACCAACCGGCCATTTACATGAGCAGCGAGGACTACACCAAGTACGCCTTGCGCACGTTCGAGGCCGAGCGCATCACCGTCGAGCGCTTGGGCTTGGCCAAGAAAACCTAGGCCTTGGGCCTGCGGTTGACCAGCACAATCCCCACGGCCACGCCGCACAAAGCCACCACCAAACCCGCCGTGATGGGCTCGCCCAGCCACACGGCGCCTGTGATGAGTGCAAACACTGGCGTGAGGAAAACAAACGCGTTCAAGCGTGTGGCAGGGTAATTGCGAAGCAACCACATCCACACCAAATAGCTCATGAAGGCACCCACCACCGTTTGCAAGCCCATGGACAGGCAAGCAAACGCACTCCAAGTTGGTGGCCATGACTCGGCCATCGCCCAAGACGCCAAGGGCAGCACACAGGTGCTCACGCCGACTTGGTAGAACAAGGCTTTTTCGGCGCTCAAGGTGGACAAGCCCGTGCTGCGCACCACCACGGTGGTGATGCCCCACAACATCCCTGCCGCCAGGGCCACGGCGTCGCCCAACCAGGGCCAGTCGCTCTCGCTGGTGCGGGCGGCCCCGCCATCTTTGAGGGCCAGCCCCATCGAGACAAATGCCAAGCCCAGTCCCAGCCACTGGGTCCAGCCCAAGCGCTCGCTGCTCACGCGCAAGGGCAGCAGCAACGCCACCCAAAAAGGCGCAGCGTACAAAAACAGCGTCAAGCGCGTGGCCGTGGTGTGCTGCAAGCCCAAGTAGATGCAGATGAACTCGCCACAAAACAACAGCCCCGCCACCAAGCCCGGGCGCAAGCTGGCG
>CAIVLE010000140.1 GCA_903906635.1 uncultured Burkholderiales bacterium
CCACCAGTGCACGTGTGCAAACCGCTCGGCCATCAGCGCCGCCATCTGGCGGGCCTTGGTGGACTGAGGCGACGAGCGAAACCCGTGAAGGTAGAGAATGTGGGTGGTAAGAGTTGGCATGCCAAAAGCTTAACGCCATCCCCCCGGTTGTCAAACGACGATGGGGTGCATGCGGTTTTGTCGCCTCCCTTGTCGGCGCTGCTTGTTGACTGAGTGGGTCCATCGGGTTTTGCCATGGATCCATTGGGCAATTGGTTTTCCCACACTTGTGCCTCAAAGACCCAGTGAGTTTCACGATAATTCAAACCCTATGTCCAACGCACTTCAAAACCCCAGCCCGCTGCAACGCCTCATGCCCTTGCTCAAGGGCTTTGATGGACCGCTGGCGTTTGGTGTTTTTTTGCTGGCCTGCGCAGGCTTGTTGATCATGTATTCGTCGGGTTTTGCCAACGGCGCGCGCTTCATTGACCACGGGCGAAATATGTTGTTGGCCGGCTTCATCATGTTTTTGGTGGCGCAGGTGCCGCCCCAGCGCTTGATGGCCCTGGCCGTGCCCCTGTACACCGTGGGGGTGGCTTTGCTGGTGGCCGTGGCTCTTTTTGGCTTGACCAAGAAGGGGGCAAGGCGTTGGTTGAACGTGGGGGTGATCATTCAACCCAGCGAGATCATGAAGATTGCCATGCCCTTGATGCTGGCTTGGTGGTTCCAAAAGCGAGAGGGCCAGTTGCGTCCGCTGGACTTCTTTGTGGCGTGCTTGTTGTTGATCGTGCCGTTGGCCTTGATCGTCAAGCAGCCCGATTTAGGCACAGCCATCTTGGTGCTGTCAGCGGGCTTGGCGGTGATTTTCTTTGCTGGCTTGAGCTGGTATTTGATTGTGCCTCCCATCTTGCTTGGCTTGGTGGGGGTGGTGCTGATTGTGGTGTTTGAACCCACCTTGTGTGCCGATGGTTTTCGATGGCCGCTGCTGCACGATTACCAGCAGCAACGCATTTGCACCTTGCTGGACCCCACCCGCGACCCTTTAGGCAAAGGCTTTCACATCATTCAGGGCATGATTGCCATCGGCTCGGGTGGGTTTTGGGGCAAGGGTTTCATGCAAGGCACCCAAACCCACTTGGACTTTATTCCTGAGCGCACCACCGACTTTGTGTTTGCCGCTTTTGGCGAAGAGTTCGGCTTGGTGGGCAATTTGATGCTGATTGGCAGCTTTGTCTTTTTGATCTTGCGCGGTTTAGCCATTGCGGTGGAAGGCCCCACGTTGTTTGCCCGTTTGTTGGCCGGCAGCATCACCCTGAGCTTTTTTGTCTATGCCTTTGTCAACATGGGCATGGTCAGCGGCATCTTGCCGGTGGTGGGCGTGCCTTTGCCGTTCATCAGCTATGGCGGCACCGCCATGGTGACGCTGGGGCTGGGCTTAGGCATTTTGATGTCGGTGGCCAAGGCCAAGCAGCTCGTCCAGTCCTGAGCTTGGCAGGCGCTACAACCTGTGGCGCCAGGGGTTGTTGGGTGACTCCTACAATCGCGTCATGATTTCACGCGAACCCACCCTTGAACGTTTGGCCATTGCTCAAAGCTTGTTGCTTGAGCCCTTTGGTCTGGACGAGTCCCATTTGAGCCGCACCCTGGCCGAGATCCGGGCCCATCGGGTCGACGATGCAGATTTGTACTTTCAGTACACCCGCTCCGAAGGCTGGAGCTTGGAAGAGGGCATCGTTAAAACGGGTTCTTTCAGCATTGACCAGGGCGTGGGCGTTCGCGCGGTGAGCGGCGAAAAAACGGCGTTTGCCTATTCGGATGACATTTCTGAGGCCTCGTTGATGGACGCGGCCCGCACAGTGCGCACCATTGCGGCAGCTTCCAAGGGCGGGCGTGTCAAAGTGCCTTCACGGCGCGTGGCCTCTAGCCGTTCGCTCTACCGCGACCTCGACCCGATTGCCTCACTCGACAGCACCCAAAAGGTGGCCCTCTTGGGACGGGTGGAGAAGATGGCCCGCGCCAAAGACCCCCGCGTGTCACAAGTCATGGCTGGTTTGGCCAGTGAGTACGACGTGGTGATGGTGGTGCGTGCCGACGGCACCTTGGCGGCTGATGTGCGCCCTTTGGTTCGCTTGAGCGTGACGGTGATTGCCGAGCAAAACGGCCGCCGTGAAATGGGCTCAGGGGGTGGTGGTGGGCGTTTTGGTTTGGACCATTTTGACGACGCGCTGGCTCAGAGCTATGTGGACGAAGCCGTCAAAGCTGCCTTGGTGAACTTGGAGGCGCGTCCTGCCCCTGCCGGGGAGATGAGTGTGGTGCTGGGGTCTGGCTGGCCGGGCATTTTGTTGCACGAGGCGATTGGACACGGCTTGGAGGGTGACTTCAACCGCAAAGGCTCGAGCGCCTTCAGCGGGCGCATTGGCCAACGGGTGGCCGCCAAGGGGGTGACGGTGTTGGACGACGGCACCTTGCCCGATCGCCGCGGATCGCTCAATGTGGACGACGAAGGACACGCCAGCCAGCGCAATGTGCTGATTGAAGACGGTATTTTGAAGGGCTACATCCAAGACAGCATGAACGCCCGCTTGATGGGTGTCAAGCCCACGGGCAATGGCCGTCGCGAGAGCTATGCGCATGTGCCCATGCCGCGCATGACCAACACCTACATGCTGGGTGGGGACAAAGACCCCCAAGAAATTGTGGCCAGTCTGAAAAAGGGTTTGTATGCGGTGAACTTTGGCGGAGGCCAAGTCGACATCACCTCGGGCAAGTTTGTGTTTTCCACATCTCAAGCGTATTGGGTGGAGAACGGCAAAATCCAATACCCCGTCAAAGGCGCCACCTTGGTGGGCAATGGACCCGACGCCTTGACCCGTGTGAGCTTGATTGGCAACGACATGGCGCTCGACAGCGGCGTGGGCACGTGCGGCAAAGAGGGGCAGAGTGTGCCTGTGGGGGTGGGTCAACCGACCTTGCGGATCGATGGTTTGACGGTGGGCGGGACGGCCTAATCCCTGTGCTATATTTCAAGCCATGAGTTCCACACGCTTTTATTTTGCTTACTTTTTTATCTCACGCCCCAACGGCGGTCGAGAGATCTGAACGTATTTGAAACAAACGCTCTGAACTCCCCAACCAACCGCCGCAACCCCGGCGGTTTTTTTTGGCCCAATTTTTTCATTTTTTCAAACTTCAGGACGAGACCATGAAACCCCACACCGCTTATCCAAGCCACGTTGAAAACACCAGTCAAACCGACGATCAACGTATCAAGGACATCACCGTGCTGCCTCCGCCCGAGCATTTGATTCGCTTCTTCCCCATTCAAGCAACGCCCGTGGAGAAGCTGATCACCCACACGCGCAAGACCATCCACAACATCATGCACGGCAGCGATGACCGACTGCTGGTGGTGATTGGCCCGTGTTCCATTCACGACCCTGCGGCGGCGATTGACTACGCACGTCGCTTGCAGCCTTTGCGACAGAAATACGCCGACACGCTCGAGATCGTGATGCGTGTTTACTTTGAAAAACCACGCACCACGGTGGGCTGGAAAGGCCTGATCAATGACCCGTACTTGGACGAGAGCTACCGCATTGACGAGGGCTTGCGCATTGCTCGGCAGCTCTTGATCGAAATCAACCGCTTGGGGTTGCCTGCTGGCAGTGAGTTTTTGGATGCCATCAGCCCGCAATACATCGGCGACTTGATCTCTTGGGGCGCGATTGGTGCGCGCACGACCGAGAGCCAAGTCCATCGCGAATTGGCGTCGGGCATTTCTGCTCCGATTGGTTTCAAGAACGGCACGGACGGCAACATCAAAATCGCCACCGATGCGATTCAAGCCGCCGCAGGGGCGCACCACTTTTTATCGGTCCACAAAAATGGCCAAGTTGCGATTGTGCAAACCAAGGGCAACAAAGATTGCCATGTGATTTTGCGCGGTGGCAAAGCGCCCAATTACGACGCGGCCAGTGTGAGCGCGGCCTGCCAAGAGTTGGCCAAGGCCAAGTTGCCTGCCAGTTTGATGGTCGATTGCAGCCACGCCAACAGCAGCAAGCAACACGAGCGTCAGCTGGTGGTGGCGCGCGACATTGCGGAGCAAATCAGTGGCGGTTCACACCAGGTGTTTGGTGTGATGATTGAGAGCCATATTCTGGGGGGGGCACAAAAATTCACGCCCGGCAAGGACGATGTGTCTCAGCTCGAATACGGCAAGAGCATCACCGATGCGTGTCTTGATTGGGATGACTCGGTCGCGTGTTTGGACGTGTTGTCGCAAGCTGTGGCTGCGCGGCGCAACCCTTGAGCCTCACACCGCAGGGCCGCACCATGTGGCCCGTCATTGAGCCAATGCGCTCAAGAGCTTGGCGTGGATGCCACCAAACCCGCCATTGCTCATGCACAAGACGTGGTCGCCAGGCTGGGCGCAAGCCACTACCTGGGTAATCACTTCATCCACGCTCGCGCCGACGTGCGCGCGCTCACCCATGGGTTGCAGCGCGGCTGCGGCATCCCAATCCAAGCCCCCGCAATGACAAAACGCCAGGTCCGCATCTTCCAAGCTCCAAGGCAGTTGGGACTTCATAGCTCCCAGCTTCATGGTGTTGCTGCGCGGCTCAAAGACCGCCAAGATGCGTGCCTTGGGCCCGACTTGGCGGCGCAAGCCGTCAAGTGTGGTGCGAATGGCCGTGGGGTGATGGGCGAAGTCGTCGTAGACCGTGATGTCGGCCCCTGCCCGCGCAATTCGCCCGCGCACTTCCATGCGACGACGCACATTTTGAAACTCGCTGAGCGAGGCTGCGGCTTGCGCCGCCGGCACCCCCAGGTGCTCAGCCGCAGCAATCGCTGCCAGCGCATTGAGTTGGTTGTGCACGCCTGATATCCCCCACTGCACGCGCCCCACTTCTAGGCCCCGGTGCAGCACCCCAAAACTGTCGGGTTCTCCCCGAATAGACCAGCCCCTGGATGACAGTTGGCTCGCGTGTGCCCCAAATGGGGTCACTTCGCTCCAGCAACCCAGTGAGAGCACCCGGTCTAAGCTGGCTTCGTCGGCATTGACCACCACACGACCGTTGGGTGGGACCGTGCGCACGAGGTGATGGAACTGACGCTCAATGGCTGCGAGGTTGTCAAAGATATCGGCGTGATCGAACTCGAGGTTGTTCAAAATGGCGGTGCGCGGGCGGTAGTGCACAAACTTGCTGCGCTTGTCAAAAAACGCGGTGTCGTATTCGTCGGCTTCGATCACGAAGGGCGTGCGTCGCTGCGCAGCCACGTCTTGAGGCGAGCTCAAACGGCCCAGCCGCGCCGAGGTGCCAAAGTTCAAGGGGACGCCCCCCACCAAGAAGCCGGGCTCCAGCCCCGCGGCCTGAAGAATCCAAGTCAACATGGATGTGGTGGTGGTTTTGCCGTGCGTGCCAGCCACGGCCAGCACATGGCGGGGTTGGTCTGGGTGGTGCAAGACCTGCTCTGCCAACCATTGGGGACCGCTGGTGTAGGGCGCGCCTTGCTCCAATATCGCTTCCATCAGCGGAAATTTCGCCCTCCCATCCGCCAACCTTGCCCGTGACACCACATTCCCGATCACGTAGACATCGGGCTTGAGACGCATCTGGTCGGCATCAAATCCCTCGATCAGCTCAATGCCCAGGCTTCGCAGTTGATCGCTCATGGGAGGGTAAACGCCGGCGTCGCAGCCCGTGACTTGGTGGCCTGCTTCTCGCGCCAAGGCGGCCAGACCGCCCATGAAGGTGCCGCAGATTCCTAAGATGTGTATGTGCATGGGGGGATTTTAGGTGGGGGACAATGGGCACTTATGAATAGCTTGTCGCAAGAAATCGCCGCAACCGCAGCCCGCATGGTGGTGGAAGAAGGCTTGGAGTACGGTGTGGCCAAGCGCAGAGCCGTCAAGCAAATGGGTTTGCCTGCCCGCACGGCCTTGCCTGGCAACGACATGGTCGAAGATGAGGTGCGCGGCTACATCGAGGTGTTTTGCGCCGAGTCACAAGCCAGCGAGCTCTTGGCGTTGCGTCAACTCGCCATGGTGTGGATGGTGCGAATGGCGCCATTTCGCCCCCATCTCAGCGGCGCCGTGTGGCGGGGGACCGCGAACGCGTTGTCCGACATTTACCTGCAATTGTTTTGCGATGACTCCAAATCCGCAGAAATCCACCTGATCGACCACCAGGTGCGCTACGAG
>CAIVLE010000141.1 GCA_903906635.1 uncultured Burkholderiales bacterium
GCCACGGCCCCCAAAATTTGGTAGGCAATTCCTGGCTTGTCGGGCACGCCGACCACTGAAATTTTGGCTTCATCACGGTTGAATGCGATGCCAGATACGATGGCTTGTTCCATTTGTTCGTCTTCCTCAAAGGTGATCAACGTGCCAGATTTGGCCTCTTCGTGGATATCCATGTCCCACGGGGTGAAGCTGGACAAAACGCGCAGCGGCACCTTGTACTTGCCCGCAAATTCGACCGAACGAATTTGCAACACTTTGCTGCCCAAAGAGGCCATCTCCAGCATCTCTTCAAAACACAAAGTCTGTAAACGACGCGCTTCGGGCACCACGCGTGGGTCGGTGGTGTAAACGCCGTCAACGTCGGTGTAAATCAAACACTCGTGGGCCTTCATCGCGGCAGCAACGGCCACGGCAGAAGTGTCAGAGCCGCCACGGCCTAACGTGGTGATGTTGTCATGTTCGTCTTTGCCCTGAAAGCCGGTGATGATGACCACGCGACCAGCATCCAGGTCAGAACGCACACGAGAGTCGTCGATGGATTCGATGCGGGCCTTGGTGAATGCGCTGTTGGTGCGAATAGGCACTTGCCAGCCAGCGTAACTCACCGAAGGCTGGCCCTCGGCTTGCAACGCAATGGCCAACAGCGCGGATGAAGCCTGCTCGCCGGTGGAGGCCAGCATGTCGAGTTCGCGGTTGTAAGCGGAGTCGGCTTTGGAGGGGGCCAACTCTTTGGCCAAACCCAACAAACGGTTGGTCTCTCCGCTCATGGCCGAAGGAACCACCACCATTTGATGGCCGGCACGGGCCCACTTGGCCACGCGCTTGGCGACGTTGCGGATGCGCTCTGTCGAGCCCATCGAGGTGCCGCCGTATTTATGAACAATCAATGCCATGTTGCGTGATAAGGGTTAAAGATCAAAGCAAAGCTAAAGATTGTAGCAACGCAGCACCCCCCCATCGCGCCTGACAAAGCCCCGCCCCACCTTGATATCGATGTGGTGACCACGCGTAGTGCAAGCTTTGATTTGCACTAACAAGGCTTGCAACTGAGCCGTGCTGGCAGGTTGTTGTTGCCGCACCAACCAGTGGCGCAACACATTGCTTTGACGCGCCACGCTCAAGCCTTGCAAAGTGCTGATTTGCGGTGGATCACCCACGATGAGCAGGTCTTGTTGGGCTACGTCCTGCAAAATTTCTTGGGCCTGCGCTGCATGCGCAGCACTGCGCGCAAAGGTGTCTCGAAAAGCAGGAAAAGTTGCCGCGAGTACCGGCAGCACCTGCGCTCGAATACGGTTGCGGGTATAGCGGGTGTCTTGGTTGCTGGGGTCTTCCACCCAACCCTGGCCCAAGCGTCGCAGCGTGTCACGCAGACCTGCACCCGAAGCCTGCAACCAAGGACGCAGGTAAGTCACCTCCTCACGCACCAAGCGGCTTGGCATGCTGGCCAAACCGGGCAAGCCCGCACCGCGAGACAAGGCGAGCAACAAAGTTTCAACTTGGTCATCGGCGTGCTGAGCCAAGACCACGTGCTTGGCTTGGCCTTTCCAATGCTTTTTCACCGCATCTGCCAAAGCGCGGTAGCGCGCTTGGCGGGCGGCGTCTTCGGGGCTTTGGCCGCTCTCATGCGCAGCATGAACGCGTTGCACCACCAAAGGCACGTGGTACTTCTCGCACAGCGTCACGCAATGGGCTTCAAAGGAGTCAGCGGCTTGCTGCAAGCCATGGTTCACATGCACTGCAAACACCTGGCCCGGCCAACGCGTAGCGCAGGCCACCAACATGGCGGTGGAGTCCGCTCCGCCACTCAAAGCCACGGCGAGTGGCAAGTCCTGTTGGAGTGCGTCCAGCGACGGAAAGTCAGCGGGCGTCGGCTTTGGTGTCGTTGAACCGGCCATAGCTTTGCAGACGTTCGTAACGTTTGTCCAGCAACTCTTTGACCTTGAGGTCCGTCACCTGGCGCCACGCATCGTTCAAGCCACGCTTGAGCTGGGCGGACATTTGTTTGGGATCTCGGTGCGCGCCACCCACAGGCTCGTTGACAATTTTGTCGATCAAACCCAGGGCTTTGAGTCGGTGCGCGGTAATGCCCAGGGCTTCTGCAGCATCTTCGGCGCGGTCTGAGGTTTTCCACAAAATGGAGGCGCACCCCTCAGGGCTGATGACCGAGTACACCGAATACTGCAACATCAAGACTTGGTCAGCCACGCTGATGGCCAACGCTCCGCCAGAGCCACCTTCACCGATGATGGTGGTGATGATGGGTACTTCGAGTTGGGCCATTTCAAAAATATTACGGCCGATGGCCTCGCTTTGGCTGCGCTCCTCGGCATCAATGCCCGGGTAGGCACCCGGTGTGTCGACAAAGGTGAAGACTGGCAGCTTGAACTTCTCGGCCGTCTTCATCAAGCGCAAAGCCTTGCGGTAGCCCTCGGGGCGGCTCATGCCAAAGTTGCGTATGGCGCGTTCTTTGGTGTCACGCCCTTTTTGGTGACCCAGCACCATGCAGGCATTGCCGTTGAAGCGGGCCAAGCCGCCCACGATGCTCAAGTCATCGGCAAAGTGGCGGTCACCGTGCATCTCAACAAAGTCGGTAAAGATGTCGTTGATGTAGTCCAGCGTGTAGGGGCGCTCGGCATGGCGAGCAATCTTGGTGATTTGCCAAGGCGTGAGGTTGCTGTAAATGTCTTTGGTCAGCTGCAAGCTTTTCTTGCTGAGCTGATCGATCTCCTGCGAAATATCGACCGCCGACTCACTTTGCACATAGCGCAACTCGTCGATCTTGCCTTCGAGCTCGGCAATCGGTTGTTCAAAATCGAGGAAAGTTCTCTTAGCCAAAATCAATTACTCCTTAACCACTCAGTATTCCACTGGCAGCGGATCTAGCGAGCGCCAAATATACCAAGTCGCCACACTGCAGTAGGGGGCCCAAGCGGCAGCGACTTCGCGCACTTCACTGCGGCTGACGGCCTCGCCTGAAAAATAATTGTGGCTGATGCCGTTGATCAACCCCACATCATCGAGTGGCAACACATTGGGGCGCATGAGGTGAAAAATTAAAAACATCTCTGCCGTCCATCGCCCAATGCCGCGAATGGAAACCAACTCGTTGATGATGAGCTCGTCATCCATCTCGGTCCACTGGCCCACATGCAGTGAACCACTGTCAAAGTTAATGGCCAGATCCACCAAGTATTCAATTTTGCGGGCTGACAAGCCCGCTGCGCGCATGTCGTCCACCTTGAGCTTGAGCACATTGGCGGGGGTGATTTTTCGAGGCAGTAGCGCAAATTTGTCCCACACGCTTTGGGCCGCTTTAACCGAAATTTGTTGACCCACGATACTGCGCGCAAGGGTCACGAAAGCGTCGCCGCGCGACTGCAAACAAGCGTCGCCAAATTGAGGAATCAGGCGCTTCATCACCCGGTCTTTCTTGACGAGGTGCTTGCATGCCTCAGCCCAATACGCGGGCGTCGAGATGGTGATTTTTTCTTGGCGTGCCATCATCACGCACGCTCCCAAGTCGTGCCCGTAGACGAGTCTTTGAGCACCACCCCTAAAGCGGCCAACTCTTGGCGAATACGGTCGGCCTCAGCAAAGTTTTTCGCCGCTTTGGCGCTGCTGCGCGCAGCAATCTGCGCCTCAATAGCCACTTCATCCAACGCTGCACCTGCCTGCAAAAAGGTTTGCGGAGACTCCTGCAACAAACCCAGCACGCCTCCCAAGGCTTTGAGCAAGCCAGAGGTTTGCGCCGATTGGCTACGGTTGACTTCACCCGCCAATTCAAAGAGCACCGCCACCGCCTCGGGTGTGCCAAAGTCTTCGTTCATGGCCGCTTGAAAACGTGCCGCCATCGGATGTGTCCAGTCAATGGCCACTGCCGCAGGTGGCACGGCATGCAAGGCGGTGTACAAACGCTTCAAGGCGCCACGGGCATCGTTCAAATGCACATCGCTGTAATTGAGAGGGCTGCGGTAGTGGCTGCGCACGACAAAGAAACGAATCGTTTCGGCATCAAACTCTTGGAGCACATCGCGAATGGTGAAAAAGTTACCCAAGCTCTTGGACATTTTTTCGTTGTCCACGTTGATAAAGCCGTTGTGCATCCACACCTGGGCCATCGGCTTGTCAAAAGCACCTTCGCTTTGAGCAATCTCATTCTCGTGGTGAGGAAACTGCAAGTCAGCCCCCCCGCCGTGGATGTCAAAGCTCTCACCTAAGAGCTCGCAGCTCATGGCTGAGCACTCGATGTGCCATCCAGGGCGCCCGGCACCAAACGGGCTGGCCCATTTCACTTCATCGGGCTCTGTGGCCTTGGCCGACTTCCACAACACAAAATCCATCGGGTCGTGCTTGCCCTCGTCCACGGCCACACGCTCGCCCGCTTGCAACTCGTCGAGTGATTTGCCAGACAACTTGCCGTAGCCTGAAAACTTACGCACGGCGTAATTCACATCGCCATGGCTGGCGCGGTAAGCCAGACCTTTGTTTTCAAGAGCGCCAATCATGGCCAACATCTCTGGCACATAGTCCATGGCGCGAGGCTCAAAGCTCGGTCGTTCAATGCCCAAGGCATCGGCATCTTGGTGCAATGCTTCGACCATGCGATCGGTCAAGGCACGCACGGTCTCGCCGTTTTCAACCGAGCGTTTGATGATCTTGTCGTCAATGTCAGTGATGTTGCGCACATACGTCACGCGGTAGCCACTGGCTTTGAGCCAGCGCTGCACCACGTCAAAGGCCACCATCGAACGGGCATGGCCCAAATGGCAAAGGTCGTACACCGTCATGCCGCACACGTACATGCGCACGTGTCCGGGTTCAAGCGGCGAAAAGGTCTCCAGCGCACGCGTGAGCGTGTTGTGAATGCGAAGCGTCATGAGTGAATGGTTCAAGACCGCAGATCGGGTCAACAAGGGTGCAAATGCAAAGGGTGACGAAGACCCGCTGTTTTACAATGTCTCTCAGTATACAAAGCACATGAAAAACCCTCCCCCTTTCTTTGACCGCGCCGCCCTTGCACGAGCTTGGGGCGTCCTACCCAGCCTCGCGGCCTTGGTTTTGGCTTGGGGTTGCGTGGCTTTGCCAGCCTTCTCTCAGTCCGACATGCCCCAGGCTTGGCAACCCGGCGAATTGGCCAACACCACCCAAACCGACGAGCATCAAGAGGTCCGCAAGCTGTTGCGTCAAGCGAAATACAGCGCCGCTTTGAGCTGGATTGAAGGCAGCCTGGCCAAAAACCCGCGTGACCCACAAATGTTGTTCTGGCAGGCATTTGTCTTTGAACAAACCGCTCGCGCTGACAAAGCCCTGCCCATTTACTTGAGCCTGACGCAAGACTTCCCAGAGTTGCCCGAACCCCACAACAATTTGGGTGTGCTCTATGCCGCCCAAGGCGATTTCGCCCGGGCCAAAGCGTCCTTTGATATGGCCATTCGCAACAATCCCAGCTACGCTGTGGCGCATGAAAACTTAGGCGATGTGCTGTTGCACATGTCGTTGCAGTCTTACCAACGAGCCTGGAGCTTGGAGCCCAAACAGCTCAGCGCCCCCAAAAAAATTCAGTCCCTCAAGCCCGCGCTTGAACTCAGCGAAAGAAAATGATGACCCTCCTGCACGACGCACGCAAAACACTGCGCATCACCGCCTGGCTCTTGTTCGCATGGGCTACTTGCGTGGCCTGGGCCCAAGAAGCGCCTCGGGTCAAACTGACCACCACTGCTGGCGACATCGTGCTTGAGGTCTACCCTGACAAAGCACCAAAGACCGCAGAGAATTTTTTGCAATATGTGCGCGACAAACACTACGACGGCACCATTTTTCACCGCGTGATTGGCAACTTCATGATCCAAGGTGGTGGCTATGACCAGCGCTACATGGAGCGCGCCACCCGTGCTCCGGTCGTGCACGAAGGGCGTGAGGCCTTGGCCAAAGGTGGTCCACGCAACACCGTGGGCACCATCGCCATGGCCCGCACCAACGCGCCCAACTCAGCCACATCACAGTTTTTCATCAACGTGGCCGACAACGGCTTTTTAGATCCCAGCCCACAGCAACCCGGCTACACCGTGTTCGGCCGCGTGGTCTCTGGCATGGAGGTGGTGCAACGTATCAAATCGGCGCCCACCAGTTCAGGCGGCCCCTTCGCCACCGATGTGCCACGCACGGCCATCGTCATTCAATCAGCAACCCTAGAGAAATAAAACCATGAGCAATCCACACGTCGAACTGCACATCTTGGACCACGGCGTCATCACGCTAGAACTCGATGCTGAAAAAGCACCCAAGTGCACCGCCAACTTTTTGAGCTATGTGGCCAAGGGCCACTATGACAAGACCATTTTTCACCGTGTCATTCCTGGCTTCATGGTGCAAGGTGGCGGCTTTGAGCCCGGCATGAACCAAAAATCATGCGATGAGCCCATTGAAAACGAAGCCAACAACGGCCTCAAGAACAACCACTACACCGTGGCCATGGCCCGCACCTCAGACCCCCACTCGGCCACCGCCCAGTTCTTCATCAACGTGGCCGACAACGGCTTTTTGAACCACACCGCGCCCAGCGC